>NZ_JBJQII010000003.1:0-500924 GCF_045984355.1 Methylobacillus draconifructus
TTCAGTGACTTGCTTGACGGCGGCCTGTTTGAATTCTTCGGTGTAACGTTGTTGCTTGCTCATGATGTCTCCTCAACTTCCATAGTTTGAGGCTCTTGAGCTGTCTAGGAAAGTGGGGGCGATTCAATCGATTACAACCGCGGCGTTAAGGACTTCTACATCAAAGTATCCAACGATGGCATCACCTTCGAAACCGTTGGCGATCTGCGCACACTGGCCGTTTCCACAGGCGGCGATATTCCTGCGCAAGTAGTGGACTTCACCGCAACAGCCCGCTATGTGCAATTCGATATTCTGACAAACTTTGACTCCCAATGGCCTTGGGTAGGTTTGAGCGAAGTGAAATTCGTCACCGCACCAGTACCGGAACCAAGCACCTATGCCATGTTGCTCGCTGGTGTTGGTCTTTTGGGATTTGCAGCGCGACGTAAAAAGGCTTAATCTGCTTTAATAAAATTAAAGAAGCCTATCGGTAGTTTGCGGTAGGCTTCTTTCTATGCCAAATCAACTTTAAGTGGTTGTTATAGCTAGCGGTACGATGTTATCAATATCAATCCGCCGCAATGTCAGTTATCACACATGCTGCACCAAACCTGCCATGAAAAACTAAAGATGCTCAAGCTGATACGAAGTTGGCACCGTTAGAAAATGGAAAGCTTCAGGATGCGGGAAAACAATCTAAGCAATTGATTTGGTGCCCGGGGCCGGAATCGAACCGGCACGCCCAAAGGGCGAGAGATTTTAAGTCTCTTGTGTCTACCAATTTCACCACCCGGGCAGGAGATGCTTGAGAAGCCCCGAATGGAGCAGCGCGTATTCTATCACTTGACGGTCATGGTTGAGTAGCGCGAAATGATAAATCTCAAGCCCACGCTTATTCCAGAAGTGATTCCCTTCTTGGCAAACACGGTCCTTCAGGAAAAGAAATGCCGATTCGACCTCTTGTCCGCAATAGTAGTTTGGGGCAGTTCAGGTAAAAAAAGATCGCTCAGGCAGGGCTGACCGACGGTCTACTCTTATAAAAGGCTTAAGCGGGCAACCTAAACCGCCGTTTTGTATCAATGCAGATTGCTGACTTGCTGCTGGATATCCTCCACGCTGGCTTTGGACAAGTCTTTGGAAACTTCTTCCACCACCAGTTTGCGCACTTGGTCATTCAGCTTATCGCGTAACAACCCCAGGAATTTTGGTTGGGCAATCACCTGTAATCTTGAAAAATGGTGATGATTATAGTGTTCAGTGAGATATTGATTGACCTCTTCGGCGAACAAGGATGCTTCATGTGCTTTAGGCGTCACAACAGGCTCATACGTATTGCCTTGCGTGCCAGCGCTACCAAAAAAGCGACCCTTGCCATCCGTTCTCAGCTCTCTATTTTGAAGTTGGCCAGCCCCGTTCCTTAAATCCATGATCTCGGTAGGCGCATGATGAGCTTGCATCTCAAAAATGCGAGCGCGGCTGCTATCAGCAACGAGAATCCAGGTGGTATCCATGATGAACCCCTTTCCATAAAATAGAAGAGAAAGTCCAATGTTACGAGCCGGCGCGGGTAACGACATTAGGAAAGCGGAGAAACTCCATGTAAGAAGCTGTTACCCACCACCTGATGCCAGCTACGCTTCAACCGCGCTTAAACAATGCTTTTAAACGTTTCTACGGCCGGCAAAGTGATCTGGACCAAGGTGCCTCGCTTGCTCAGCGGTGTACTCAGAACAACTTTTCCGTCATGACGCCGCACGATTTCGCGGACGATGGATAGGCCAAGACCGCAGCCCTCTGGGCCTTCGTCCAGGCGATAGAAACGGTTGAATACGTGCTCGCGCTGATCCGGCGGGATGCCGGGGCCGTTGTCTTCCACTTCGATCACGACCTCTTGCTCCTGCTGCCTGCAGCGGATGGTGATATTGCCTTGCATGGGGGTGTAGCGCAGGGCATTGTCGACTAGGTTGGCGAGCATTTCCTGGATTTGCCACAGGCTGCCGCTGACCTTGGCGGGATGCAGGTCGAAGCCCAAGTCTATGCTTTTCGCATCGGCGCGCGCCAGCCATTCCGTCGCCATCGCCTCGATCGCGTTGCTGATGTCCAGCTCGGCGAACTTGTTGACTTCGCCCTCTCCTTCCGCACGCGCCAACGCCAATAGCTGGTTGGCAAGACGCACGATGCGCCGGGTGCTCACCACCATACGTTCATGAGACTGCATTCTTTCTTCCGGGCTTTGTTCGGAGGCCAGTTCAAGCTGCATCTGCAAGCCTGCCAGCGGGGTACGCAACTGGTGTGCGGCATTGGCCAGGAACTGGTTTTGCAGCTTGAGGGAATGGTCGAGCCGTGCCAGCAATGAGTTGAGCGCGACGATGATCTCGCGGACTTCCACCGGGGCCTTGCCTTCGTCCATGGGACTGAGGTCGGTTTCGGAGCGCGCGTTGATCTGGGCGCGGATTTGCGCCAACGGCTGCAGGCCCCGCCCTACCCCGATCCAGAGCACGACGATAGAGAAAATCGCGAAAATGAGTTCGGGCACGATCATGTGGATCAGCGTCTTCTGCACCAGACGGTTGCGCTTGTAGGTAGTTTCCGCCAGGTAGAGCACGGCATCCAGTGATGGGCTCTTGATGGCGACGACGCGGATCGGGTCGCCCTGATATTCGGCCTCGTAGAAATAAGGCTTGTTGTCGGCGGAGGGAAGCTGGATGGGCAGGCCTGCCACGCCTGCCAGGAATTGGCCTTGGAGATCGAAGATGGCAGCCTTTGCCGCATCGTAGCTATCCTGCTCGCTGCGCAACAGGGTGCGCTCGATTTGCGGATAGGCCTCATGCCACTTGCTAGGGTCGTTCGGCAGCGAGCGCTCCAGGTTGTACGCCAGCTTGAGCAGGTGCTGGTCGTACACTTCGCGCGCAGGCTCGAGCGCCATGAAGTAGTCGGTGAGGATGCCGACGGCCACCAGCGCGCTCAGCGCGACCAGCAGCCAGCGCAGCAGCTTGCGCCGTAGGCTGTTGGCCGCTTTCATGGCGCCGGTTCTTCCAGCAGATAGCCGAAGCCGCGCACGGTGCGGATCTGGATGCCATGGGCGTCCAGCTTGCTGCGCAGGCGCGAGATATAGACTTCCACCGCGTTGAGGCTGATGTCCGTCTTCCAGTCGCACAGGGTTTCGATGATGGCCTCCTTGCGCACTACTTTACCGAGATTGCGCAACAGGTAGACCAGCACGTCCCATTCGCGGATCGAGAGTTCGATCGGCTCGCCGTCGACGCTGGCGCGCTGGGCGCCGAGGTCCACCACCAGCTTGCCGCAGGCCAGGGTGTTGCGCTCGCTCAATGTATGGCGGCGCAGCAAGGCGCGGGTGCGCGCATGCAGTTCCGCAAGCACGAAGGGCTTGAGCATGAAGTCGTCCGCGCCGAGGTCCAGGCCGTAAATGCGGAAATCGACATCGTCGCGCGCAGAGATAATGAGGACGGGAATGCTGCTGTTGTGCTTGCGCAGGCGGCGCAGCACCTCGAAGCCGTCCATGCCCGGCAGGCCGATGTCGAGCAGCAGCATGTCGTAATGCCCGGCTTCTATCATGGCGTTGGCCTTGGTACCGGTTTCCGCCAGGTCGACGGCATAGCCCGCCTTGGAGAGCGACTCGCAAGTGCCCTCGGCGAGGATGGCATCGTCTTCAACAACCAATATGCGCATGGTTTTCCTTAGGTTAACAGGCTTAGTAAGCACTCTGGGTACTGACGCTCCTGGGATAATGGCGGTAAATCCAGCCGAACACCACGGGCAGCACCAGCAGGGTCAACAAGGTGGTCGTGACCATGCCGCCCACGATCACCAGCGCCAGCGGGCGCTGCGCCTGCGAGCCGATCGCATGCGACAAGGCGGCGGGCAGTAGGCCCAGGCCGGCCAGCATCGCCGTCATCAACACCGGGCGCAGGCGCATGGCGGCGCCTTCGAGAATAGCCTCGTCCAGCGCATGCTCCCCCTGATTATACAAACTCTTGATATACGAGATCAGGATCACGCCATCCTGGATGGCGATGCCGAACAGCGAGAGAAAGCCGATGCCGGCGGAGATGGAAAGCTCCTCTCCTGCAAGATAGAGCGCGGCAATGCCGCCGATGGTGGCGAACGGCACGTTGAGCAGCACCAGGCTGGCATCCTTGGCGGAACCGAACGCGGAATACAGCATGATGAAGATCGCCAGCAGGGTCAGCGGTACGATGACGGCCAGCTTCTTGTGCGCCTCCTTCATCTGGTTGAACTGCCCGTCCCACTGCGTGCGGTATCCGCGCGGCAGCTCGACCTGCTCCGCCACCAGCTTTTGCGCCTCGGCCGCGGCGCTGCCCAGGTCGCGGTCGCGCACGCCGAAGCGGATGGCGATGAAGCGCCGCCCGGATTCTCGGTAGATGAAGAACGGGCCGTCGCTGAGCTCCACCTGCGCCACCATGGAGAGCGGGATGCGCTGCCCGTCCGGCGTATCGACGAACAGGCGCTGGATCAGGTCCAGGCGGTTGCGCTGGCCTTCGGGGAATCGCAAGGCAAGGTCGAAGGTACGCTCGCCTTCCAGCACTTTGCTGATCGGGTTGCCGCCGATGGCGTTCACCACCAGCGCCTGCACATCGGCCACATTGAGGCCGAAACGCGCGCTGGCTGCGCGGTCGACGCGGATATTCATGGTCGGCTGCCCCAGTTCGCGGAAGATGCCGACATCGCTCATGCCCTTGATGCCTTGCAGGATGGCCTGCACTTCCAGCGCTTTTTCATGCAGCACATCCAGGTCGTCGCCGAAAATCTTGACCGAGTTCTCCCCTTTCACTCCCGACAAGGCTTCCGCCACATTGTCCTGGATGTATTGCGAGAAGTTGTACTCGATGCCGGGGACCTGTTGCAGATAGGCTTCCACCCGGCGTACCAGGTCGCTGCGCGTGACGCCTTGCGGCCACAGTTCGGGCTTTTTCAGGTACACCCCGAACTCGACGTTGAACACCCCGGTGGCGTCGGTGCCGTCGTCCGGGCGGCCGATCTGGGCCACGACGGTCTTCACTTCCGGCTGTTCGCGCAGGTAGCCGCGCACCTGGGTGGCGAAGCCTGAGGAATATTGCAGGTCCACCGTATTGGGCAGGCTGATGCGCAGCCAGAGGTTGTTTTCCTCCAATGTTGGCAGGAAGCTGGTGCCCAGCCGGCTGGCGCCGAACAAGGCGACGGAAAAAGCCAGCAAGGCTGCCAGCGCCACCAGGCCGGGGTTGCGCAGCAATCTTGCCAATACGGGACGGTAGAGCTTGACCAGGACGTTGATCATGCCCGGGCGATGCTCGAGCTTGTCGGGCTTGAACAGGAATGAAGCCGCCGAGGGGATGAAGGTCAGGCTCAGCACCATGGAGGCGAGCAAGGCAAGACCCATGGTGTAGGCCATGGGATGGAAGATCTTGCCTTCCACGCCGCCCATGATGAACAGCGGCGCATAGGCCATGATGATGATCATGGTGGAGAAGATCATCGGGCGCTGCACTTCCGCCGCTGCCGCGACGATGGTCTGGCGCAGGTTGCTGGTGCCGTTTTCCATGCGGCGCATGATGTTCTCGATCACGATCACCGCCGCATCGACGATCAGGCCGAAATCAATCGCGCCCAGCGAGATCAGGTTGGCGGGAATAGCCAATACCATGCCGGCGAAAGAAACGCTGAGCGCTAGCGGGATCACCAAGGCCACGGCCAATGCCGCGCGCAGGCTGCCGAGAAAGACGAACAGCACGATCAATACCAGCGCCATGCCGAACAGCAAGGTGTGGTGCACCGTGCCCATGGTCAAGTCCAGCAGCTCCTGCCTATCGTAGAAAGGCTCCAGCTTGATGCCTTGCGGCAGGATGCCGCCGCTGTTGATCTCGTCCACCTTGTGGTGGACGCGCTCCAGCATTTCCGAGGCATTGCCGCCGCGCCGCATCAGCACAATGCCTTCCACCGCGTCCGGGTCCTGGTTGTATTGCACCACGCCCAGTCGCGGCGCGAAACCGAACTCCACGCGCGCCACGTCGCCCACGCGGACCGGCAGGCCGTTGCGCGAGACGATCACGATATTGCGCACATCCTGCAGGGTCTTGATCAGGCCGATGCCGCGCACCACGTACTGCTGCTCCCCTGCCCGCAGGTTGCCGCCGCCCGCATTGGCGTTGGCGTTGCTCAGCGCCTCGACCAGCTCGTTGAGCGAGATATTGTAGGATTGCAGCTTGCGGATGTCGGGCAGCACCTGGTATTGCTTGGTCGGGCCGCCAAAGCCGTTGATGTCGGCAATGCCGGGCACGGTTTTGAGCTGGCGGTAGATTTCCCAGTCCTGGAAGGACTTGAGCACCATGACATCGTCGCCGCTCTCCGAGGCCACGCGATAGCGCAACACCTCTCCCAGGGCGTCCGCATCCGGGCTCAGCTCGCTCTGCACGCCGTCCGGCAATGAGGCGCTATCCAGGTGCAGCTGCACGTTCTGCCGCGCGGTGAAGGAATCCGTGCCGTCCTCGAATTGCAGCGTCACCACCGACAGGCCGAACAGCGATACCGAACGGAAGGTCTTGAGCCTGGGCAGGTTGGCGAGCGCGGTTTCCACCGGCACGGTGATCTGCCGCTCCACCTCGTTGGTGCCGCGTCCCTGCCATTGGGTGATCACCTGCACGTTGAGCGGCGAGATATTCGGATAAGGCTCGATCGGCAGCTTGGTGAAGCTGATGTAGCCGAGCACCAGCAAGCCGATCGACAGCCCGAGAATGAGCAGGCGCCGGCGCAATACGCCCGCGATGAAGGCGCCGGTTGCCTGCACTACATGGCTCCCGAGAGCTTCTGGTTGAGCAGGGTTGCGCCGCGCACCACCACCTTCTCGTTGGCGGACAAGCCTTCCGTGACCGCAACCAGGCCTTCCCGGTACGGCCTGACGCTTACCTGCCGCCTGCGGTAATTGCCGTCAGGCGTTTCCACGATCAGGTAATCCACCTGCTGCGAGCGCACCACGGCATCGACCGGCACCAGCAATGCCGGACGCTTGCCGACATTGAGGCTGGCCGTGGCGAACAAGTCCGGGCGCAATGCGCCGTCATTCGCCACCAGGCAACGCACGCGCAACGTATTGGTTTCCACGTCCAAGGTGGGAGACAGGATATCGACGCGCGCGCTATAGCGCTTGCCGGGCAGCGCCTGCACCTCAAGCTGCAATGGCTGCCCCTGGCGGATGCGCTGGTAATCCTGTTCATAGACGTTGCCGAAAAACCAAAGCGTGGAAGTGTCGGCGAGCGACATGAAGCTGTCGCCCAGGTTGATGAAAGCGCCCGGGTCGAGGTTGCGCTGCGTGACCACGCCGCTGATCGGCGCGCGCAGCAACAGGTGCTCATTGACCCGCCCGCTTTGCTCCAGGACGGCAATATCCTGCTCGGAAGCGCCCATCACCCGCATGCGCTCGCGCGCGGATTGCAGCGTGGACTCGGCATCCTGCGCCAGTTCCTGCGTCGCCTTGCTGGCCTGCAAGGTACGCCAGGTATTGCGCGCCAGCAGCAGTTCGTTTTGCGCTGAAACGTATTCGGGACTGTAAAGCGCCGCCAACGGCTGCCCCTGCTGCACCTGTGCGCCCTCGAACACCAAGATGCGGTCCAGCCTGCCGGCGATGCGCGCCGATACCAGGTGTATCTTCTCGGCATTGAACGCCAGCCGCCCCATCAAGGGCACCACCTCATCGATTTCGCGCTGCTCGGGCAAGGCACTGGCAAAGAAATCCGCAGCAACCTTGTCCGCGCGCAGCGCTTCTTCTTTCTGCGCTGGTTGGCTGACGGCTTCCGGCTCGAGCGACGTGGTTGATGTCCACGGAATCAGCCAGCCTCCCAGCCCTACGCCCGACATAAATGCCAGCGGCAACAAGAGGCGCTTCATGGCGATTCCATCCCCTGCCCTATTGCCGCATCCAGCGCGGCCTTGGCTTGCTGCAGCGCGCTATCGACCCAGGCGGCTGACAGCTCGGTGTCGCGCAGGTTCTGCTGCGCCAGCAATAGCCCGTTGAAATCCCCGGCGTTGTTTGCATAGCCGTTCAAGGCGAGGCGGTAAGCGGCTTGCGCTTCCGGCAAGCGGCGCTGCTGCAACAGCTCCTTTTCCTTGATGACCTGCTGCACCTGGCTGTAGGCATTGGCAATCCCCAGTTGCACCTGGCGCCAAGCCAGCTCCGCCCCGGCCAGGGCGGAAATCACGCCTGCATTGGCCTCGCTGACGCCTGCTTTCTCGCGCTCGAAGAACCAGGTCGGCAGGATCAAGTCCACCTCCACGCCGTATTCATTGCCCGCCAGGCCGTAGGGCGGGTTGTTGCTGTGCTTGGTGAGGATGAGCTGCAGGTCCGGGTAGTAGGCTTTTTTCGCCAGGTCCAGGCTTTTGCGCGCCGCTTGCAATCGGTAGGCCGAATCGCGCAAATTGGGGTGCAGCCCCTGTGCCCGGCTGGTCAACTCAGCCAACGGCGGCAGTTCCAATTCCGACCATGTCTCGGTTGTGACAGCAAGAGGCTGAGCTGGGTCGCGCCCGATCAAAGTGTTCAGCCCCTGCAGGGTCTGCTCGATCTGGCGCTGGGTCTGGTAGATGTCGTTTTCCGCACTGCCGTGCGCCACCTGGGCATTCATGTACTCCACGAATGCCGCGGCATTGTTGGCATAGCGCACCTTGGCCACCTGCTTGATCTGGTTGAGGCGCTCCAGAGTATTGTGGTTGATGTCGGCCTGTTGCTGCAGGGCGAGCAACTGGTAATACTGGCGCTTCAATTCCGCCAGCAGGCCGACGTACAAGCCGTCGATCTGCGCGCTTGCGCTGCCTGCCTCGGCTTCCAGGATGTCGGCGGCCAGGCGCTTCTTGCCCGGGAACGACATGGTCTGGGTCAAGCGATAACTCATGCCCTGGGAGCGGTTGATATTGAGCGGGCTGCGCGGCAACGGCGCTTGCTCCATGCCGATCATGGGCCGGTCCCATGCCAGCGCCTGCGGGATGCGCGCCTCGATCTGCACGCGCTCCTGCTCCGCCTGCACGAACTGGGGATTGCGCGCGCGCAGCTCCTGCGCCAGCTGGCGCAGGGTCAACGGTTCAGGCTCTGCCGCCTGCAAAGGAGTTACGGCCCATCCAGACGATGCCAGCACGGCCATGCACAGCAAACGGTTCCATATGTTCTGCATGATGGCCGGATTGTAGGCAGGCGGTCCATACATCAACCTTAACCCCGGCTGACAATAATCTGACGATGCCTGCGCTTGTCATATGGGTTTCATATTGAAGGCGCACACTCCCCGTGCACTCAAATACAGGCTCAACCTGATGATTCTTTTCCTCAGCTTCGACGGCGTATTGCACGCCACGGGAAAGCGCCGGCAGAAATTCGACAGGCTCGCGATGCTCGAGCAATGGCTAAGGCAGCATCCCGAAGTCAACATCGTGATCAGCAGCAAGTGGCGCAACAGCATGGACATTGCGGAATTGCGCCAGTTATTCAATGAGGACGTACGGCACAGGGTTCTCGGCGTCACGCCGGGACCGCGCGACCAGGCGCATGACCGCTACTGGCGCCTGAGCGAGATTTTCGATTGGCTGCAGTATTGCGGCACCCAGCAAGAATGGCTAGTGCTGGACGACGGCGTATTCCCCGAACGCTTCAACCGCCTGGTCAAGTGCAACCCGCTATTGGGCCTGACCGACCAGGACCTGGACTCCCTCACCCGCATCAAGAGGCAGTTGCTGGCGCAGCAGCCCGGCCAGCGCCTCAACCAGCTGCAAGACTGCGCTCTGGCATGAGGGCCTGCAGGCGCTGACGCTGCCTGCCTGACGCATCGATATTATCCGGCGACAGCCATTGCCGGTATACCCGTGACAGTATCGGCCACTCGCTGTCAATGATCGAAAACCAGGCCGTATCTCGGTTGCGCCCCTTGTACACCACCGCCTGGCGGAAGATGCCCTCGAACTGGAAGCCCAGCCGCAACGCGGCAGCCCGGGAAGGCGCGTTCAGGCTGTCGCACTTCCATTCATAGCGCCGGTAGCCAAGGGTATCGAACACATACTGCATCAGCAGGAACTGGGCCTCGGTCGCCGCCGTGGTCTTCTGCAATACTGGCGAATACACGACAAAGCCGACCTCGACCGAGCCTGCCGCAGGAGCGACCCGCATCAGGGCGAGCGTACCAAGCGCATGGCCGGTGGCAGGATCGACGATCGCGTAATGCTGCGGATCTGCCGACGCCTGCAATGACGCGACATATGCGCGGAAATCGTCCAGCTTCTCCGGCCGCTCCAAGGGGATATAAGTCCAGTCCCGGCTATCGGCTGCCAATTGATATGCGGCAAACAGGCTTGCCGCGTGGCGATCGTCTATGGGCTCCAGCCGGCAATAGCGGCCTTGCAAGGTAACGCGGGTGGGAAACGGGCGCGGCGTCCAGCCTGGCACGGGTTCCCCGACCGGCTGTCCATATTCGTTAGTGCGATAACCCATGGCGTCAGGACAACTGATCCAGCCATTGCGCGATCACTTGCTCGAGCTTGGGTGCAAGCTGAGGCGCCAGCACCTGTCCCTGCTTGCGCAACTCCGGTATCGACAATCCGCCCAGCTCGCCGATATGCCCGACATACCAGCGTTCCAGCCCTGCCGCCGTCACCTCGATATGGAATTGCAAGGCCAAGCCATGCCTGCCATAGGCAAACGCCTGGTTGGCGTAAAGCGCTGATGACGCCAGCCGGACCGCGCCTTGCGGCAGGTCGAAGGTATCGCCATGCCAATGCAGCACCGGTTCGCCCTCCCCCAATACGGCCAAGGGCGATTGTCGGCCTTCCGCAGTCAGGCTCAACGGGCTCCAGCCGATCTCCTTGCCCGCTTTTCCGGCATAGACCTTGGCGCCCAGCGCCCGCGCCATGATCTGCGCGCCCAGGCATATGCCCAATGTCGGCTGCCCGTGTTGCAAGCGAGTCTCGGCCACGTCGATCACCGTTTGCAGGAAGGGAAATTCCGCCGTCTGATAGACGCCGATGGGCCCGCCCAATATCACCAGCAAATCGGCATCGCGCGCCTGTTTGAGCTCCGTGCCCGTGGCATTGGGCGTATCGACGTAATGCACTTCGTAACCTGCGCGGCCGAGCAAAGGCGCAATTCCGTCGAGGTCCTCGAACGCGATATGGCGCAAGGCGATAGCGGTTTTCATGACATGTTCCTTGTTATTGTGGTCAAGAATGAAACAGGCTTCATTTAACAACAAACGCAACTCGGACGATAGGTTTAGACGATAGCTCGACCGCTAGCCTGCCGTGCGAAAAGTCAGGTTGATGCGTACATCGCCAGTCAACGGGTGCTGGCCTGGCTTGAGCGGCAGGATGCCATGATAGCGCAACCTGGCCGGGCCGCCCCAGACCACGACATCGCCATGATGGAGCTCGGTGCGCAACACCGGGTCGCTCCGCCGCAGGCCGCCGAACAGTAAAGTGGCCGCCAGCCCGAGGGACACCGATACGATAGGCTGCGAGAAATCCTGCTCGTCCTTGTCCTGGTGCAGGCTGAGCTTCGCGCCCGCCTCGTAGCGGTTGATCAGGCAGGCATCCGGCACGAACTGGTCGAACCCGGCAGTAGCGGCGGCGGATTGGGCCAGCGCGGTAAAGGATGGCGGCATCGCCGGCCATGGCTTGCCGGACAAGGGATCATGAGCGACATAACGGTACCCGGCGCGGTCAGACACCCAGCCCAGCGGGCCGCAGTTGCTCATGGCAACCGACATGGCCAGGCCGCCCGGCGTCTGCATATGCCGCCAGGGCGCTTGGGCTAATACGGTTTGCAGGTCATGCAGGAGCTGACGGTCCTGCTTGCCGGCAAAACCGCGCAGGATATAGGCGCCGGGGACAAATGCTGCCGGGATCGATGCCTCGTTGAACAGGTCACCGTGCATAGCGTTTATGCCTATCGCCCGTTGGCTTGTCTTCCGAATTCATTGGGGTTATTGGCTCCATCCTGAGCAGCTTTGTCTTTTCATGTCATATAGCCAGTCTAGCAAAACTCGGCAGGTGCGGGCTTGGTGTTTCCTGCGATTGAATTTATCGCCATCTGTCTGGCGAAGCGCGTTATGCTGCCATTCTCCCCGGCAACTTGAGAGCGCTTGATATCCATGCAATCCCCTTCAGAAGCCAGCCTGTTCCTGGCATCGATCGATCCCGACTGGGCCAGGCTGGTGGAAACGATAGGCCCCAGGCCCGACATGGCCCCCGACACGCAGGAGCCTTATGAGGCGCTGGTCAGGGCGGTAGCCTACCAGCAACTGCATGGCAAGGCTGCCGCCGCGATTCTCGGCAGGCTGCTGGAGTTGCATGGCGGACAATTCCCCTCGCCTGCCGCATTGCTGGCCACCGATGTCGCGCAATTGCGCGCCTGCGGGTTTTCCGGGCGCAAGATCGCGTACATCACCGGCTTGGCTGAGGCATCGCTCGCGGGAAGCATCCCGGACCATGCAACCGCGCTGGCAATGGAGGACGAGGCGTTGATCGCCCAACTCACCGCATTGCCGGGAATCGGGCGCTGGACGGTGGAAATGATGCTCATGCACACATTGAGGCGCGCCGACATCCTGCCTGTCGACGACCTCGGCGTACGCGAGGGATTCCGCCGCATGAAGGGGTTGGGCACTGCTCCCACCCCGCGCAGCCTGCAGGACATCGGGATAGCGTGGAGCCCGCACCGCAGCAGCGCCGCCTGGTATCTGTGGCGCGTGCCCAGGGACTATCCTGCGCTATAAGCTGGATAAGTTTTACAGCAGGGTTATAAGTGCCGCTTCGCTAAATTCACGCTAGGCACTTGGTGCAACAAAGCCAGCAATCTCGTCAACTGGTCCAGGTCTGCAATCTCGATGGAAAAGCTCATCCTGGCCTGGTTGTTGCGGCTCTGCGTCTTGACCTGCGTCACATTCACCCGCTCGCGCGCAAACAGGTCGCTGATGTCGCGCAACAGGCCCTGGCGGTCATAGGCCTCGATATCGATATCCACGCCGGCAAGCTTTTCCTGGCGGTTGCCCCATTGCGTTGCCAGCAGCCGGCCGTGTTTTTCCTCAGGCAAGCGCTTGATGAACGGGCAGGCCTGGCGATGGATGGTCACGCCCCGTCCCCGCGTCACGTAGCCGATAATCGCATCCGGCGGTGCGGGTTTGCAGCACTTTGCCATATAAGTCATCAGGTTGCCGACGCCTTCTACCAAAACACCTGAAGAATCGGTATCGCTTTTCGACTTGAGCAGGAACGGCACGTCCTGCTCAGACTTGGCCGGTAGCTCGCTTTGTACGGCCTGGGTGATCTGGTGCTCGCCGACTTCCCCGCGCCCGATCGCCGCCAGCAGCTCTTCCAGCTTGGGAAAATGCAGTTTCTGGGAAATTTTTTCCAGGTTGACATCGACCGCGCCCAGGCGGTGCAGCTCCTTGTCCAGCCGTAAACGGCCCTGGGCGGCATCCTCCTCAAAGTTCTGGTAGCGGAACCAGTGCCGCACTTTGGCGCGGGCGCGCGAGCTTTGCAGGTAGCCTAAATTAGGGTTCAGCCAATCCCGGCTCGGGGCACCCTGCTTTGCCGCGAGAATCTCGACACGTTGGCCGTTCTGCAGCTTGTAGTTGAGCGGCACAATGCTGCCGTCCACCTTGGCGCCGCGCGTGCGGTGTCCGAGGTCGGTATGGAGGATATAGGCGAAATCCACCGGCGTCGCGCCGCGCGGCAGATCGACGACCCGGCCCTGCGGGGTCAGCACGTAGACCTTGTCCTGGAACAGCTCGTTCTTGAACTGGCCGATGGCGCCACCGTCGTCCGACACGTCCTGTTTCCATTCGAGGATCTGCCGCAGCCAGACGATCTTGTCGTCAAACTTGCTGTCGGCCTTTCCCCCTTCCTTGTAGCGCCAGTGCGCCGCCACGCCCAGCTCGGAGTGGTGATGCATTTCATGGGTGCGGATCTGGATTTCCAGCGGCAGGTTGCGCGGCCCGATCACCACGGTGTGCAGCGAGCGGTAGTTGTTGCTCTTGGGACGCGCGATGTAGTCGTCGAACTCCTTGGGGATCGGCTGCCAGAGGTTGTGGATCAAGCCGAGCGCGGCGTAGCAATCCTTGATATCGTCGACCAGGATGCGCACCGCGCGTACGTCATAAAGCTCGTTGAAGGAAAGCTGCTTGCGCCGCATCTTGTTGACGATGCTGTAGATATGCTTGGGGCGCCCCATCATTTCCGCCTGGATGCCCGCGGACTGCAAGTGCTGCTGCAATACATCCAATACCTCCTTGATATATTGCTCGCGCCCGACGCGCTTCTCCGCCAGCAGCTTGGCGACTTCCTTATATAGCTTTGGCTCGAGGAAGCGCAGGGACAGGTCTTCCAGCTCCCATTTGATATGCCAGATGCCCAGGCGGTTGGCTAACGGCGCGAAAACCGTCTCCGCCTCGTGGGCGATGCGCTGCTGCTCTTCTTCAGGCGCGCCTGCGAGGCTGCGCAGGGTTTCCACCCGGTCGGCGAGCTTGATCAGGACGACGCGGATATCCTCGACCATGGCAAGCAGCATCTTGCGCAGGCTTTCGACCTGCGCCTGCTGCGCCTCACCGTCCTTCTTGCGGTCCTTGGCATGGCCGATGTCAGGCCGGCTGAAGCCCTGGATCTGCTCCATGCGCGCAATACCCTCGACCAGCGCCACGATCTGCGGGGAGAACGCTTCCTGCAGCTTCGCCTTCCACTCGGGCAGGTGCTCCGGGCAGGCATGGAGAATGGTCGCGGCAATGGTTTCGGCATCCATGCCCATGCCGGCCAGGATGGAAGCCACCCCCAGCACGTGGTGCAGGACCGGCACGGCCGTGATTTCATGGTGGCCGGCATAGCGTGGCGCGGCAAAATCCGCGCTTTTGCGGATGAGCGTGACTTCTTCGGGAGTAAATTGCTTGTCCAGCGACGCGAGCCAGGACTCGACATCGAGCATCCCTTGCTCGCTGGCTTGAGAGAGTAGATCAGGAACAAAAACCATGGTGCATTATGTCATCAATTTGCCATCGTTGTATTCGACACTGCCTTTTACAACAGTTTTCCCCGGGAGTTCCCAACTACTCCGGGAACCGCTTCCAGCCTTGCTGAAAATATGATCAGCCTGGGCTTGCGCTGCCCCCACAAGCACTTAGCGCCGCAATCCTGATAGCACCCACAATTTTATCCACAGAATATGTGCATGAAACTGCACGAACGAACGATGCGGGCACTTTTTGGGTCGGAGACGGTCTAGATGGACTGGCAACACCCAATAAATGAATAACCATATGAGGAAGGCTAACATGATGAAACGTACTCTTGCCGCGCTGACCATGATCGGTGCTTTTTCTGCACAGGCCTATGCCGCTGAAGACGTGTCCAAGCTTGATCCCCAACCCGGGCAGTGGAGCACGGTGATTGCGATTTTCGATCACCTGGAGAACCACTACCTGTTGAAGACTTCCGTCCATGACGATATCGAGTCCTGTTCCGCCCGCCTGCAAAACACCGCAGAGCAGATCAAGAAAGCCGGGAATGTGGTGTACACCGCGCCGCGCAACACCAAGGTGAGCTTCACCAAGGAAGAAGGCGTGGAAAACGAATCCAAAGTACTGGAAATCCGCTGCGTGCTCGAACCGTTCCGCCCCGAGCGCGTGTAACCTTACTTGTTAGACCAATCACAATGGCGCCACTACGTGGCGCCATTTTTATTTGGGCTGCGTTAGTTTTTCCGACAGGCGTTTCAGATAACGACGGAACCCTGCTCCAGGCCGTGCACGCCATACTGTCAACCTCATCATTCAGTGACACAGCCATGCATAAACTCCTCATCTTCGCGATTGCGGCCGTTCTCATCTATATCTTGGTCTACTGGGTCGTGGAAATCGTCGAGCTTTCGGGGCATGCCTGACCTGGCGACGTGGCTTACCAAAACCGCGTTCCCGGGGTAAAGTAACGCTACCTTCATTCCCGAGGAGCCCGGCCATGCCGTTACAGTCCCATCAAACCGCCCTCGCCGCCCTGGCGCTGCTGATGCTCAACGGCTGCGTCCATGCAGGCAAGGTCGACGAGAAAGTCCCCTATCCCAAAGCTGAAGCGGGCTATCAACGCCATGTCATCCAGTTGCCGGCATTGGCCGAAGAGCACGATGTCAAATTGGAACTGCAAGTCGGCAAAACCATGCAGGTGGACTGCAACCGCCATAGCTTTGGCGCAACTCTCGTCGAGCATACCGTGCAGGGATGGGGTTACCCCTATTACGAAGTGGATAGCATCAACGGCCCGGTTTCCACCCGGATGGCCTGTCCGCCCGGCACCGAGGCCTCGAAATTCGTCGCTGCCAACGGCAACGGCTTCGTCGTGCGCTACAACAGCAAGCTGCCTGTCGTGGTATATATCCCGGCAGGTTTTGAATTGAGGTACCGCACCTGGCAGCCCTCGCAGGAATTCAAGACTGTCGCACCGGAATGACCTATTCCCGGTCGTTCCTCCCGACCGCCTAAGCCAGGCTGATCTGTAACATTCTGTTACCGCCAGGCGACAGTTGTAACAAATTATTTCAGCTGCCATCCAAGCCCTGCCCATCGAAGTGGAAATTGTCCTTATTTGATGTGGGCCTAATTCGTTTAATCGTATAAAATATAAGGTTGGTAAGGGGATCAACCCAGGAGTCGGGGACTGATCGTCAGGGGCAGCAACTCCTCCCCTTCCAGGATTGCTCACTTAATCACGGTTTGATGGTGGCAATTGAATGACCAGCCTGGAGTGTCGCTTACAAGCAACACTTCAAGATATCGGCGGCTTACCAGCCGATGATAGGTATCCTTAGGCGGTAAGCAACAACACCGTCCATGGATGTATGGCAGTGGTTTTATACGTCTTTTACATGTTGAGATGCTGAAATGATAAAAAAGCGATATCCCAGACTTTTCAGTCTATTGTCTTCTCTAGGTGTCACGTTGTTGCTAAGCGGTTGCGACTTTGTGCTGTTCGATCCCAAAGGCCAGATAGGAGTTGAAGAAAAATCCCTTATCATCACCGCGATATTGCTAATGCTGATTGTCGTGGTCCCGGTCATCATCATGACGATCGTATTTGCCTGGCGCTATCGCGCTTCCAACACCAAAGCCACCTACGCCCCAGACTGGGCGCACTCCAATAAGATCGAAGCAGTTGTCTGGACTATCCCCGTCCTCATCATCCTGGTTCTCGGCACCATCACCTGGAAAACCACCCACTCCCTGGACCCGCGCCAGCCCATCGATTCCGAGCATCCCCACCTGACGGTCCAAGTCGTATCGCTGGACTGGAAATGGCTGTTCATCTATCCGGAACAAGGCATCGCCACCGTGAACGAACTGGCTTTCCCTGCCAATGTGCCGGTGCGCTTTGAAGTGACTTCCGGGTCCGTCATGAACTCCTTCTTCATCCCGCAGCTGGGCAGCCAGATCTACGCCATGGCCGGCATGAAGAACACCTTGCACCTGATCGCCAACGAAGAAGGCGTCTACCACGGCTTATCCGCAAACTACAGCGGCCACGGCTTCTCGGGCATGAAATTCAATGCCAACGTGACCTCTCAGGAAAAATTCGATGAATGGGTACAGCAAGTCAAGCAATCCAGCGCCGCGCTCGATGCTGACAAGTACACCGCTCTTGAAAAAGCTTCCTTCAACAATCCGATTGAGCGTTTCTCCACCGTAACGCCTGATCTCTATGACGGAATTGTCGCGAAGTACACACATTCTTCTGGTTCGAATGCGCACTCACTCTCGGAGGGCAAGGAGTAAAAATGTTTGGCAAATTAACCCTGGAAGCGGTTCCCTACCACGAACCGATTATCATGATCACGCTGGCAGTCGTCGGCGTGCTGGGCATAGGCATTGCCGCCGCCCTCACCCACTTCAAGAAATGGAAATGGCTCTGGTCCGAATGGCTGACGTCTGTCGACCACAAGAAGATCGGCGTCATGTACATCGCCGTCGCCCTCATCATGCTGCTGCGCGGCTTTGCCGACGCCATCATGATGCGCGGCCAGCTGGCAGTCGCCTCGGCCGGCGCTGAAGGCTTCCTGCCTCCGCACCACTACGACCAGATTTTCACCGCCCACGGCGTCATCATGATTTTCTTCATGGCCATGCCGTTCATGGTCGGCCTCATGAATATCGTCGTGCCGTTGCAAATCGGTGCGCGCGACGTCGCCTACCCTTTCCTCAACTCGCTGAGCTTCTGGCTGTTCGTGGTCGGTGTCGCGCTGATCAACATTTCGCTCGGCGTCGGCGAGTTCGCGCAGACCGGCTGGCTGGCATATCCTCCGCTTTCCGGCATTGAATACAGCCCAGGCGTAGGCGTTGACTACTGGATCTGGAGCTTGCAGATTTCCGGGCTGGGGACCTTGCTTACCGGGGTCAACTTCTTCGTGACCATCATGAAGATGCGCGCGCCCGGCATGACGCTGATGAAGATGCCCGTGTTCACCTGGACAGCGCTCTGCACCAACATCCTGATCCTGGCGGCTTTCCCTGTCCTGACGGCGACCATTGCATTGCTGACCCTGGACCGCTACCTGGGCACCCACTTCTTTACCAATGAGCTCGGCGGCAACCAGATGATGTACGTCAACCTCATCTGGATATGGGGCCACCCTGAAGTGTACATCCTGATCCTGCCGGCTTTCGGCATCTTCTCCGAAGTCGTTGCGACCTTCACCAAGAAGAAGCTGTTCGGCTACACCTCCCTGGTATGGGCGACCGCGGTGATCACCATCCTGTCGTTTATCGTCTGGCTGCACCACTTCTTCACGATGGGCGCAGGCGCCAACGTCAACGCGTTCTTCGGCATTGCCACCATGATCATCTCGATCCCGACTGGTGTGAAGATCTTCAACTGGCTGTTCACGATGTACCGCGGCCGTATCGAGTTCTCCACCCCGATCATCTGGACCATCGGCTTCCTGATCACCTTCACCATCGGCGGCATGACCGGCGTATTGCTGGCAGTGCCTGGTGCGGACTTCGTGCTGCACAACAGCCTGTTCCTGATCGCCCACTTCCATAACGTCATTATCGGCGGCGTGGTGTTCGGCTACCTGGCTGGTTTCGTCTACTGGTTCCCCAAGGCGTTCGGCTTCAAGCTGAATGAAAAGCTGGGCCGTATCGCTGCCTACCTGTGGATCAGTGGCTTCTTCCTGGCTTTCATCCCGCTGTACATGCTGGGCTTCATGGGCATGACACGCCGCCTCAACAACTATGACAATCCGGCATGGACGCCGTTGCTGTACGTTGCCCTGGTAGGCGCGTTCGTTATCGGCGCGGCTATCCTGGTGCAACTGCTCCAGCTGTATGTCAGCATCCGCGACCGCAAGCAGAACCTCGACCTGACTGGCGATCCATGGGGCGGCCGCACGCTGGAATGGTCCACTTCCTCTCCTCCTCCTTTCTATAACTTCGCCCATGTACCTGTGGTCAAGGACCTGGATGCGTGGTGGGATATGAAGCAGGACGGCAGCGCCAACAAGGCACCTGCCAAGTACGAGAAGATCCACATGCCCAAGAATGCTTCCGAAGGCGTGATCATCAGCGCGTTCAGCCTGGTGTTCGGCTTTGCCTTCATCTGGCACATCTGGTGGCTGGTGATCCTCAGCACCATCGCCATGCTGGTGACCGTGATCGCGCGTAGCTACAACGAGGATATCGACTACTACGTGCCGGTCGAGGAAGTCACGGCAGTTGAAAACAAGCACCTTCAAGTTAAACAAGCGAGTCAGGCGTAACCATGTCTAGTCAAACTTTGCATACACAACACGCGCATGCCGATGAGCATGCGCACCACCACGACGCCGGCGCCACGAAGATATTCGGGTTCTGGATTTACCTGATGACGGACTTGATATTGTTCGCGACCCTGTTCGCGACCTATGCGGTCCTGAGCCACAGCTTTGCTGGCGGCCCCACCGGCAAGGATATCTTCGAGCTCGACTACGTGCTGGGCGAAACCTTCCTTCTGCTGTTCAGCAGCATCACCTACGGCTTTGCCATGATTGCCCAGCACAAGGGCAACAAGCAGGCCGTGCTGAACTGGCTCGCCGTCACTTTCCTGTTCGGCCTGGGCTTCATCGTGATGGAAGTCAACGAGTTCCATCACCTGATCCATGAAGGTTTCGGTCCCGACCGCAGCGCCTTCCTGTCCGCGTTCTTCACGCTGGTCGGCACCCACGGCCTGCACGTGACTTGCGGCCTGATCTGGATGGCAGTGCTGATGGCGCAAGTCTGGAGCAAGGGCCTGACCGACACCAACAATACCCGCCTGATGTGCCTGAGCCTGTTCTGGCACTTCCTGGACATTGTCTGGATCTGCGTATTTACTGTTGTTTATCTGATGGGAGTGCTGTAAATGTCACACGGGCACGTTGAGCGCGCTGGCGCAGGCCACGGCAGCGTCAAGTCTTACCTGATTGGCTTTGTTCTTTCCGTAATCCTGACGGTCATTCCGTTCGGGCTGTTGATGTTCCCTAACGAGTTGTCCTCGTCCACCGTGCTGGCCACCATCCTGGTGTTCGCCGTGGTACAGATCGTGGTGCACCTCGTGTACTTCCTGCACATGAACACCTCGTCGGAACAGAGCTGGAACGTGACGGCCTTCATCTTCACCGTGATCATTCTCGCGATCGTCGTGGTAGGCTCGCTGTGGGTCATGTTCCACCTGAACCACAACATGTTGAGGCATTAAAAGCCAGATTGATGAAGCAATACCTACTCATCACTAAGCCAGGCATTATCTTCGGCAACCTGATCTCGGTTGCCGGGGGCTTCTTCCTGGCGTCAAGGGGCGAAATCGATTTCGCCCTGTTCCTGGCAACCGCCATCGGTATCTCTTTGGTGATTGCCTCTGGCTGCGTCCTCAACAATTACATCGACCGCGACATCGACAGCAAGATGGAACGCACGCGCAACCGCGTGCTGGTGCGCGGCCTCATCCCCGCCAGGAATGCCGTGGTCTACGGCTGCCTGCTTGGGGTGGCGGGGATTACCCTGCTCTACGCCACCACCAATATGCTGACCGTCTGGCTGTCCCTGTTCGGCTTTGCAATCTATGTCGGAGCCTATAGCCTCTACCTGAAGCGCAACTCGGTCTACGGCACGTTGATCGGCAGCCTGTCCGGTGCCGCGCCCCCGGTGATCGGCTACTGTGCCGTCAGCAACGAGTTCGATATGGGCGCGGTGATCCTGCTCGTGATCTTCAGCCTCTGGCAGATGCCGCACTCATACGCTATCGCTATCTTCCGGCTCAAGGATTATACGGCAGCCGCCATCCCGGTCCTGCCCGTGAAAAAAGGCATCCTCGCGACCAAGAAGCACATCGTGATTTATATCGTGGCCTTCGTGATCGCAACCATCATGCTGACCTTCAGCGGCTATACCGGGAACCAGTACCTGGTGGTGGCCGGCGTCATCAGCATTTATTGGCTGGGTCTGGCACTGGCCGGCTACAAGACGAACAACGACCAGATCTGGGCAAAAAAACTGTTCATGTTCTCGATCGTGACCATCACGGCCTTGAGCGTCATGATGTCGATCGACTTCAAGGAGCCGCGCAAGGATGGCGTCTGGGTCGCGGCCCGCACGCCGTCGGCTGCCGAGCATCAGGTCAAGGTGGATTAGGATTAGACAGGGATCAAGGTCTATTTGATCAAATAAAAAGCCGTCGCATGCGACGGCTTTTTATTTGCCTGTTTCTCAGTTTATGCATATTGCTCCATGGAGGTCCCCACCACTACGCGCGCAGTCTCGGCCTCGGCTTCTGTCTTGGCATATGCCACCAGGACGGCATGGCCCTTCTCTACTGCATTCGCTAGCAACTCAGCGTAACGTCGATCCTGGTTGGAAATCCCTTTACCTGCCCCGATGAAGCCGCCAACGGCCGCCCCCCATCCCACCATGAATAGAGGGCCCACCAGCGGACTGGCTACAAACAGGCTGACATTGGCTGCCACGATGGCTAATTGCCCGAGGGCGCCTACCCCGGCACCCACCGCGGTACCGATTGCGCTATCCACGACGACATTCTTCAGCGTTTCCTTGTCGTCCTCATCCTGCTCTATATGGTCGGTGCGTCCGATTGCGATTTGCACCTGCTCCTGGCTAAAGCCTTGGTCGATTAACGCTTGGGCTGCCTTCTGGGCATCATCCACGGTCGGGTAAATGCCGGTCACGCTATCCAGATAATCCGCCATTGTTCTTCCTTTTCTAGGTGAATTGCAAATAATGAAAGCCTTTAACGCGGGCTCACGGCTCCGCGGTTGATTTGTTCGGCATCGGGGTCGATCGCGGGCGCATCGCTTGGCTTACGCTTATTAGGCAGCGACTTTGGCGCAGGAGTTTTTTGCTCGGCATCGGGGCGGACAGGACGCTGCAACTTATCCCTGGTAGGGTCCGAATTATGGGTCGGCGGGGGCTGGACTTCAGAATCCCGTTTGCCCGGGGTAAGCGGGTCATCCAAGTCCAGCTCGACGCTGTAAGCATGGCAAGCCAGCATTGCAAACAGGCTGCCCAAGGCTATTGCGGTAAATTGGCGCATGGTATTCTCCATGGATTGTGTGCTTTACTTGATGCCGGATACCCTTAGCATAAAGATGAACGACTCCCTACCCTATCAGCTTATTCCGAAATGCCCGTCAGACAGGGCTGACGCTTGCTTATGATCAACACTAGCCCTGACAGTCCGCATCATCGCCCGCAAACCGTATTGCTCGTGGTCGCCGTCATCCTGGTCGGCATCAACCTGCGGCCGGCATTCTCCAGCGTTTCCCCGTTGCTGGCTCACATCAGCCTGAGCCTGGGCCTGAGCGGCAGTGCCGCCGGCATGCTGACGACGCTGCCCGTGGCTTTTCTCGGGTTGTTCGCCCCTTTCGCTGCCTGGCTGGCAAAACGCTATGGGGCAGAAAGGCTGGTCATACCGCTGCTGCTGGCATTGGCGGCCGGCCTTGCCTTGCGCGGCGTATGGAATACCGCCAGCCTCTTCCTCGGCACCGGCCTCGCAGGCATGAGCATCGGTTTGCTGGGCATATTGCTGCCCAGCGTGATCAAGCGTGAGTTTCCGCGCCACCCCGACCTCATGACCGGGGTCTACACCATGGCCTTGTGCCTGGGCACGGCGCTGGCAGCTGGATTCTCCGTGCCTTTGCTCGAAGCTTTGGGCAGCCTGCCATTGGCGCTCGCCTTCTGGTCGCTGCCCGCAGGACTGGCCGCCTTGTCGTGGTGGCCGCTCCGTCGCTTGGCAGGCAGCCCCTCCGCCGTCGCGGATCGCCGCCGCAACCCGCATTTATTGCGTGATCCCCTTGCCTGGCAAGTGACATTGTTCATGGCTACGCAAAGCGCGTTGGCCTATTGCGTGTTCGGCTGGCTGCCTACCATATTGCAGGCCCGCGGCGTCCCTGCCGTGCAGTCCGGCTTATTTCTTTCCGGTTCGGTGATGGTGCAGGTCATCTCGGCCTTGTTGGTTCCGTGGTTATCTTCGCTCATGCGGGACCAGAAACTCGTCAACGGCATCATGTTCGCCTTGATCTATACCGGCTTGATGGGCGCGATATATGCGCCTGTTGGCTATATGTGGTGGTGGATGGTATTGCTGGGGCTGGGCCAAGGCGGAGGTTTTGCCATGGCACTGACCATGATTGTGTTGCGCACTCGCAATCCGGTACAGGCTGCGCAGCTTTCCGCCATGTCGCAAGGGCTGGGCTATATCCTGGCCTCCCTGGGTCCCTTGTTGCTGGGGATCATTCATGAGGCAAGCGGCAATTGGGATAAAGCGGGCTGGCTCATCACTGCCGTCACGCTCGCAGGCTTGTACCATGGCAGCAGAGCCGGCGCGAATCGTTTTGTGCTGGAGTCAGCCAACAACTGAAAAAATAAAGGGAAGCATGGCTTCCCTTTATTTTTTTAAGTCATCCAATTTGACTCATCAGCGCTGACGCGCCTTGAAGCGCGGATTGCTTTTGCAGATCACGAATATTTTGCCATGACGGCGCACGACCTTACAGTCGCGGTGGCGTGTCTTGGCAGATTTGAGTGACGACAGGATTTTCATAACAAGCTCCTCATTCAGGACATGCCAGATTATCCTCGCTCTCCACCAAAATTGCAACAATGTTGCAGTTTTAAGGTTGTGCTACCCTAATTGATAATGCTTGCGCAACGCCTGCTTGACGTTCCAGGTGCAGGATAGGCCGGCGGGGAAAGTGACGAGATCGCCCTTGCCGAAATTGACCGGCCCGCCACCGCCGTCCGGGGTGATGGTTACCTCGCCTTCCAGGATATAGGCGATTTCCTGTTCGCCGAAACTCCAAGGAAATACCGAGACTTCCTTGGACCAGGTCGGCCAGCGGGAGACGCCAAGCTCGTTCAGCCGCTCGGTGCTGGGATTATGCTCTACCTTGATTGTACTCATGATCATCTCCTTAAAAATCACACTATCGATTGCCGCCTGCGATCGAGAGCGGCGGTTCCTGCATCAATGCGACCTGCTCCCGCAGTTCCAGAATGCGGTCCTGCCAATACTGCTGGGTATTGAACCAGGTAAACGTCATCGGGAATGCCGGATCATTCCAGCGCTTTGCCAGCCAGGCGGAATAATGGATCAGACGCAGGGTGCGTAGCGCCTCGATCAAGTGCAGCTCTGCCGGGTTGAAATCATAAAAGCATTCATAGCCTTCGAGCAGCTCGCCAAGCTGCAGGCTCATTTCGGCATGCGATCCGGAAAGCAGCATCCATAAATCCTGAACTGCCGGCCCCATCCTGCTGTCGTCAAAATCCACGAAATGCGGCCCGTCATCCGTCCACAACATATTGCTCAAATGGCAATCGCCATGCAAGCGCAGCGATGCCACGTTTCCTGCCCGCTGATAACAGGACCTCGCTCCCTCCAGTGCCTGTTCCACCACGCTGCGGTATGCGGGAAGTATGTCCGCGGGAATGAAATTGTTGGCCATCAACCAAGCGGCAGGCTCTTCGCCAAAACTCCTGATATCGATGGCGGGCCGGTGCTGGAATGTTGTCTGCGCCCCTATCGCATGGATACGGCCGAGGAAACGCCCTATCCATTCCAGGCGCCCTGGCTGGTCCAGTTCTGGGATGCGCCCGCCGCGCCGGGGAAAGACCGCGAAATGGAAGCCTTGGTAATGCTGCAATGTTCTGCCTGCCAACGCAAGCGGCGCTATTACCGGTATTTCCTCCTCTGCGAGCTCCAATGAAAACGCATGTTCCTCCAGTATCTTCGCTTCGCTCCAACGTCCGGGGCGGTAGAACTTGGCGACCACCGGCGCCTGGTCCTCGACCCCGACTTGGTAAACGCGGTTTTCATAGCTGTTCAAAGCCAGCAGGCGCCCGTCTCCCAGAATGCCGACGCTGCTCATGGCGTCAAGAATCAGGTCTGGGGTCAGGGTGGAAAACGGCGTCATTGTCATCGGAAAAGCTTTATAGGATTAAGGTGAGATTCGAGAAACTGGCGTGATTGCATTATCCAACGCCTGGTTTATCGCGCGGGATAGCTTATCACGCTATCGCTGAATCAAGCATCCACTTGCCGCCATACCCTACCCACAACGCCAATGCACGAATTTGGGGCAATAAATCATCAGCATATGAATTATTTTGGTGCATTTTTACTTTCAATAAGAGAAAATGCACTACTTTTGATCATGCTCATGGAGATAAGAGGGAATGAAGTATCAATCGGCACATGATTTCCTAGCCGTTGTCGCACAAAAAAATCCCGGTCAGCCGGAATACCTGCAGGCAGTCACTGAAGTAGTGGAAAGCCTGTGGCCATTCATCAGCGCCAATCCGCGTTACGCTGAACACGGCGTCCTGGACCGGCTGGTAGAGCCGGAGCGTGCCATTCTGTTCCGCGTCTCCTGGGTGGATGACAAGGGCGAGGTCCAGGTCAACCGCGGTTACCGCATCCAGCACAATGGCGCCATCGGCCCATACAAGGGTGGCTTGCGTTTCCACCCTTCCGTGAACTTGTCCATCCTGAAATTCCTCGCTTTCGAGCAGACCTTCAAGAATGCATTGACCACATTGCCCATGGGCGGCGGCAAGGGCGGCTCCGATTTCGACCCCAAAGGCAAGAGCAATGGCGAGATCATGCGCTTCTGCCAGGCGTTTGCCAGCGAGTTGTTCCGGCATGTAGGTTCCGACACCGACGTCCCTGCCGGCGATATCGGCGTGGGAGCGCGCGAGATCGGCTTCATGGCCGGCATGATCAAGAAACTCACCAACCGTGCCGACTGCGTGCTGACCGGCAAGGGCCTGAGCTACGGCGGATCGCTGATCCGTCCCGAAGCCACTGGCTACGGCACCGTCTATTTCGCCGAAGAGATGCTGCGCCATAGCGGCCGCACCATTGCGGGCCTGCGCGTCGCCGTTTCCGGCTCCGGCAACGTGGCCCAATACGCGATTGAAAAGGCCCTGGCGCTGGGCGCCAAGGTGATTACAGCCTCCGACTCCAGCGGCACGGTGATTGACGAAGCCGGTTTCACCACCGAAAAGCTGCAAGTCCTCATGCAGGTCAAGAATGTCGAGTATGGCCGCATCAAGGACTATGCCGAGCGTGTCGGCGCACGTTTCGTCCCCGGCGCCTCCCCATGGAGCGTCAAAGCCGATGTCGCATTGCCATGCGCTACACAGAACGAACTGACCAAGGATGACGCGGCCGCCCTGGTTGCAAATGGTGTGCTGTGCGTAGCCGAAGGCGCCAATATGCCATGTACCGCCGAAGCGATGAAGCTGTTCGACGAGCACCGTATCCTTTATGCGCCAGGCAAGGCGACCAATGCCGGCGGCGTGGCGACATCCGGCCTCGAGATGACCCAGAATGCCATGCGCCTGTCATGGACGCGTGAAGAAGTCGATGCGCGCCTGTTCGACATCATGAAGGGCATCCACGATGCCTGCGTGCAATACGGCACCCGTGAAGACGGCAGCGTGAACTATGTCGACGGCGCCAACATCGCCGGATTCGTCAAGGTAGCCGACGCCATGCTGGCGCAAGGCGTGATCTAGACGCCCGACTGCCTCACAAAAAGAGCACCCTATGGGTGCTCTTTTTTTATGCCGGCTTGCGCCGCTTTAGAACGGAATGCCGAAATTGAAGCCGAATGCGAGATCCTTCAACGCATTGCCGCGTCCGCCCGACGTAATCGCCTTGGAAAGGGAAAAATCCAGGTTGGTACGGTCAGGCTGGTCGCTGATCAAGCGCACGCCGAGAGAGACCGAACTCATATGGTCGAAGTCCTGCGTCTTGGTATGCTCGTAGATGCGCGCCGACTCAAGCAACACATAGGGTTGCAAGCCGACCATCTGGTAAAACGGCAATTTGTAATTGAATGGCACGGTACGGTTCAGCTCTAGGGTGATCCCCCACCCCGAATCGCCTACCAAGCGGCCGGGACGGTAAGCGCGGCCATGCTGGTAGCCGCCGAACTGCACTTTCTCGGTGATGGGCAAGTTATCCGGCGAATACTGCACAGTGCCTGATACCGACGTGCCCCAGGCCCCATCAAGGTAGTTGCGCTGCACGAAGCTCACGACGTACTTGGAAAAATTCAAGTCGATGTCGCTGTTAATGGGCGGTGCAGGGAAATTGGTGGCAATCTCCTTCGAAGCGCCCATGGCGTCCAAGCCGCGGCTCATCGTCAACTGCAACCGTCGCCCGCGCCGCGCGGTGCTATCGCTATAGCTGCCTCCTACCGAGAGCGTGCGCACGTCGGAGGTCGTGGTAATGGCGGCGCCGTTTTGCTTGCTGTGGATCTCATCCTCGAAATTATTGGCGGTCAATGACACGTTCGCCAGCAGGCTTCTATCCTGGCGCAGCACCAAGGGATAGCTCAGGCCGACGCTCAGCCGCTGCGACTTCACCTGGCGGCCTAAACCTGATGCCAGCTCCGCAGTTGGCTTGCCGTCATAATCGGAGGCCTCCACCCTCGCCACCAGCCCTTCCTTGCCGATGGGCTGCGCATAGCTCAACGCATAGTATTGCTCGTTCTCCGCGGAAATCAGGGTGGATGCCGTGATCTCCTCCGCCAGCCGGGTATTGCCGCTTGCCTTGACAGTAAAGATGCCGCGCGTGAACGGCTGCACAGTCTCCAGCCGGCCCAAGGCCTCCATGGCCTTGCGCTCTACCTTGAGGGACAACTCGGACGCGCCATCCATCTGTTGGGGCAATGGGAGGGAGGCTTGTATCTTCAAGCCCGGCAACAAGCCCAGCATGGTCGTATAACGCTCCATGGTGGGGCGGGTCAATGGCTTTTCCGCCAGCAGCGGGGCGATGATCTCGCGGATCTTGCCTTCGGTGGCTCCCGGATTGCCCTCGATCTTGACGGAACCGATATGCCCTTCGATGACGACGACCTTGATGATCGGCTCATTGAAGTTTTGTGCGGGAATATAGCAGAACGATAACGGCAGGCCGCGCTTCTGGTAAAACTCGGTGACCTGGTTGGATAATTCTATGATCTTGGCAATAGTGATCTTTTTATTGGCATAAGGGGCGAAAAAAGCGCTGACCTCCTCGAACGGCACCGCTTTCACGCCATAAATCCCGAAACTGGCAGGCTGCACCTCCGTCGCCAGTATCTTCTGCACCTCCGGGGATATCCCGCTTTTTTGCTCCACCTGCACTTCGGCTTGCGGCCTGGTTCTTGGGGCCTCGGCCTTGGGCAAGGTATCCACCGGGTTTTCCACTGCGTATGAATAAGGCGGGCCCGCCAGCATGCTGGCCACCAGCACGCCTACTCCTGCCCTTGCCAGGCATTTTTTTCCCTTCTGCATCTTCTCCCCTATGCAGTCCATCCATGCAACTCAATAAAAATCCCGGCAGTAGGAACTACTACCGGGACCTTATGGCTTTCAAGACATTACTGCCCCAAAAGAGCGCCCAACAGGCCGGACAAGCCATTCCCTGCAGAATTGCCGCCATTGGCCGCAGGTGAGCTTGCAGCAGCCACCCCCCCATTCTGGGTGATGCCACTCAGAATATTGGTAACAGGTACAAGCAGACCACCACCATTATTGCCTGACAACAATGCCGTGACTGGTGTCAGAAGATTACCTGCAGGAGCGCCCCCCTCTGCAGAGCCCAATGCCAAGACGTTGGTGAGAGGCGTCAATAAGCCGCCATTGAGAGATGTGCCGTTA
The DNA here is from genome assembly GCF_045984355.1 of Methylobacillus draconifructus. Taxonomy (NCBI): domain Bacteria; kingdom Pseudomonadati; phylum Pseudomonadota; class Betaproteobacteria; order Nitrosomonadales; family Methylophilaceae; genus Methylobacillus; species Methylobacillus draconifructus. The sequence goes on from NZ_JBJQII010000003.1 coordinate 29,178, forward strand.
CCCGCCAGGTTTGTCACTGGGGCCAACAAGTTGCCGTTGGGTAATGCTCCTCCCAGCAGGCCGGTTAGAGGTGCCAGCAACCCATTCAAACCGTTCACATTGCCAGTGCCAGCGGCCAGCACATTGGTGACCGGGGCAAGCACGTTGCCTAATCCGCCCAGGTTGCCCGACGAGAGGTTCAGAACGGGCGCCAGCACACCGCCATTGCCATTCCCGGCGGCACTGCTGGTGAGCGGCAAGACGCCAGATGGGCCGATCAATGGATCCAACGCTGTCTTATTACCCTCCGCACTCGCCAACGGCAACACGCCGCCTTGGCCCACCAGGGGATCAAGCAGTGTCGGCTGGCCATTTCCGGCTTGGCCGCTAGTCAATGGCAAAACGCCATTCTTGCCCACCAACGGGTCGAGCAATGTCTGGTCGCCGCCTGCGGTGGTCAAAGGCAGGACGCCATTGGTGCCGACCAGGGGATCAAGGACACCGCCCGCCCCAGCCAGTACATTAGTGACTGGAGCCAAGGCGCCATTGCCCGCGACAGAACCAACGACACTCTTGGCCAGGCCGGCCACGCCATCGACCGCATATTTGCTGGTATCCGCCACTTGCGCGATCAGGCCGTTGCCCAGACCGTCCAGGCCTGGCAAGCCATTGCCGCCGCCGAGCAGATCAGTTACTGGGGACAAGCCGCCCTCAACGCCAGGAATAGCGCTGCCGAGGCTGGAGCCAAGCTGTCCCACCACGCCGCCGACTGTCGTGGTCAAGGGCGTCACGATGCCGTCCACAGTGCCACCGACAGCGGTAGTTGCGCCAGCCAGCGTGCCTACTGTATTACCCACGGTTTGCAAGGTAGGGGCCAGTGTTGACGCTACAGGGGCAGTGACGCCCGCGACAGTATCCAGCAACGGATTGGCAACGCCCGCTACCGTATTGACCACAGGAGCAAGCGTGTCCGTGACAGGCGACAATGTCTGCACCACCGGAGCAAGCACGCCTGCCACAGGCTCAACCACCGGCTGCAAGACGCCGCCAGCCGTATTGATCACTGGCGCCAACGGGCCGGCAATCGGCTCGATCACTGCGCCAAGGCCGCCAAGCACCGGGGTGATCGCATTGCCGGTTGCCGACGTCAGCGGCAGCAGTGCTCCGTTCACCCCGTCCGCCACAGGGCCCAAGGCGGTTGCCAACGGTGCGACAACACCGGAAAGTGATTCGGACGTAGGCCCGAGCGCCGTAGCAACGGGGGCGACAATATCTCCCAAGGCGCCGGTCACGGGCAATAAACTATCGGTGACGGGAGCAAGCGCGCTGGTTAACGGATTGACAGTATGTATGACTGGAGTCAGCACAGGCTGCAAGGCTGAAACCACTGGCGCCAGCACAGGATCCAGCGCCGTTCCTAGCGGATCGGTCACTGGCTGCAAAGCGGTGGTGACTGGTTCGATGACGTCATTGGTCAGGCTGTTGACGCTGTCAATCGTGTCATTGAGCGTATTGGAGGTGGTCGTTACAACTGGAGTATTGCTGGATGATGTTGGTCTAACGTTGCTTTTGCCGTCGCCATCGCAGCCGACCAACGCGATGGAAGAGCAGATGACGGCCATGCTGATCGCATTGTTCAGCGGCACTTTTGATTTGGTGGACATTGCATTCCCCTTCAATATTGATGGAGCCAATTAGTACTTGGTTCCGTTTCCATACATAACGCCAAGCGGCCCAGATAACGTAAAGCGACTTGTTGGGTAGCTTGTTGTCGATCGAGTGGCTGTTTATTTCATATCCAAGCCACATATTTATCATTTTTATCACTTTTATCAAAAGTGTCAATTATTTTCCTGTATTCATGTGATGGAAATAAAAAAGCCATTTCCCTAATCACTCGGGAAATGGCTTGTATATCGAAACTAGAGGAAAAATCAGCCGATCGGCTTCAGAGACAATTGATGGCTCCTAATTTAGTCCTTGAGCTTCTTCAGCCATAAGGTGACCACACTGCCCTCTCCATAAACAGAGGAAACGTCAACCCATCCGCCATGAATCTCCATGATTTCCTTGACCAAGCAGAGCCCCAGGCCTGTGCCGGGAATGCTGCCTGAGGTATCGGCGCGGTAAAAACGCTCGAACAAATGATCCATGTGCTCCTTGCTCATGCCGATCCCATGATCCTCGATCGCAATCCCGACATAGGTATGCTGATATCGCTGCTGTTCCTGGATATGCAGGCGGATCTCGGTGCCCGGATCGGAATATTTATGCGCATTGGAAAGCACGTTCACCAGGGCTTGGATCAGTTTGTCAAAATCCGCAGACACTTTGAGCGCATGATTGTTGAAGTGGAAGCTGATCGCCCGCCCATCGCCGCTGACGAGAAACTCTTTGAGCGCAGTATCGACAATGTCCGTCAGCCGATAAGGCTTGATATCGAAACTCATCCCCTTCCTTGCCTCGATCTTGGCAAGGTCGAGCAGATCGTTGATCAGCTTGGTCAACCTCACGGATTGCCGGTGCACGGTCGCCAACATGTCTTTTTGCTGCTCGGCGGTGAACTCGCGCTTCAAGAGCAGTTCCGTGAAGCCATGGATGCTCGACATCGGCGTTCTTAGCTCATGCGCGGCCATGGAAAGGAACTCCCCTTTCATACGGTGCAGCTCCGACTCTTGGGTAATGTCGCGAAAATAATGGATGGTACCCACGAAACGGTCATCTGAATCATGTGCCTCGCGGACAGAGTGCTTGATTACCGTCAATTTTGGTTTCGTCATCCGCATGACGACGGCATCCGGCAACCGTTGGGATGCCGTCCCGTGGTCATCCTGGCAAAGCGACTTCAGAAGACGGACAAATTCATCCTGCGGGATTGCATACAGTTGCTCTGGCTTCAGCCCCGTCATGTTCAAGAAGGCAGGATTGAAGAAACTCAGGATGCCTTTCTTGTTGAATGTCACGAAACCATCCGGGCTAAGTTCAAACGTGCTTTGCATGATGCCATGCAGGCGGCTGGAGGTTTCCTGGGCTGCTTTCTTTTCGGTAATGTCGCGCGCAACGGCAATATAGTTGAAGACCTGCCCATTGGCATCGAACAAAGGTTCGATATCAAGGTCAACCCAATAGCTTGAGCCATCTTTTGCAGTCCGCAGCAACTCGGCTTGGAAGCTTTGCTTGGCGTCTAGCTGCCGCTTGATCTGCGCAACCGCTTCCTCATCTCCGTCCATCAGGTCTCCGAGATATCGGCCGACCACCTCTTCGGGCAAGTATCCCGAACGACGCACATAGGCATCATTCACCCATTCCACATAGCCCAGCGCATTGGCAATGACCACGGAGTTGTCGGTCATGGAGACGATATGGGTGAGCGTCCTGGATTCGGTTTCCCGCATTGACAGCAAGGCATGCGCTTGGAACAACTGTTTTTTCTGCACAGTCAGCTTGCGCATATTGGCTACAGATGAATTGGAGATGCGGGAGCCCGCACGTCTCGAAATCCTGGGGCCGATGCGAAGTTTGCTCATATCCGATGTATCTTCGATCCAGGGCACCAGCAGGAAGGCAACACAGTCCTCTTGATGCAATGCCACCTTGCCGCCTAACAGCAATCCGCTTGCCTTATGCCGCAAAAGGCAGGCCTGCCCGCGCATGTTCAGCAACGACGCCAGGCAAAACTCCTCAACCGGGGAAATGCTCTCGAAGCAGTCAGGCAGCTTGCGGCCATTCAGCCGCCCGCAATCCAAAACCTGCAGCCCATCGCCCGACTCCTGGATAACCAGTTGTTCATCGACAATGATATGGAAGGGAAAAGCAGCCAGGAAATCTGGTATTGAACGGGGTAATTGTAGCGCTGGCCTAAATTGACGCATGAGCTTTCATCTGGCCTTGTCCGATGCATTGGCGATCATCGACTCAATGATGGGTTCGAGTTGACTCAGGGCGACTGGTTTGCGGAACAACAATACGCCTTCAGGCAACCCGCCCTTGTCTTGGATATAGTCATCGTTCAATGCCGTCAGTGCAATGATATTCAGCTTGCTGAACTGATTGGAGCTTTTCAGGTGACGCAACATCTCGAAGCCGCTCATGCCGGGCATGTTCAGGTCGGTGATCAAAAGGTTCGGGACTTCACGCCCAAGGCTGATCAGCCCCTCGAATCCGTCTGTGGCCACATCGATGCGTACAGGGTGCTTCCAACTGGAAAAGAAATAAGTAAAGAGATTGCGCAATGCGCTGTCATCCTCGACCAGAAGAATATGGAATGCTTTTGGCGCTACGGCCGCGCCGCTCGCATGTGCAATGGCCTGCTTGCGCTGGCCGAGGATATGGTCAATCGAAGAGCGCGCGATCCGGCGATGCCCCCCTGCCGTCTTCCACGCCTTCAGCACCCCCGACTCGACCCATAATTGTACTGTGCGCAAGGAAACCTCCAGCACCCTGGAGGCATCCCTCGTGGATATGAACTCTTCCTTCCCAGTATCTTGATTAACCATGACGCTATTATTGGAATGTAATATAGACATTATCCTGAGTTATAAATAAAAATCAATCAGATAGATTCACTCCCCTATCATGTGCGTTGACATATTTAATCAATATGATAAAAATGATAAGAATACCACTCATAAATAGCATTATGGTGTCATGCCAATAAAACCAACAAAAAAAGGGGAGCGCGAATTGCGTAAGATACTCATCATTGAAGATCAAGAAGACGTGCGCAAACTCATCCACATCAGCCTGGGAGACGATCAGTATGCCATTTACGAAGCGACCAACGGAGATAGCGGCCTAGCCCTGGCAGAGCAATTGAAACCGGACCTGATCCTGATGGACATCATGATGCCGGGCATCATGAACGGCTACCAGATATGCGACGCATTGAAGGGAAAGAAAGACTTCAAGAACACTAGAATCGTGTTCCTGACTGCCCGCGCCCAAGAGCAAGACATGCTGGACGGCTACCGCTCAGGTTGCGACGACTACCTGGTCAAACCCTTCAGTCCGATCAGGCTGGCGGAAATCGTCAAGTCCCTGCTCGCAAACAGCAATGCCGCGGCCAAACACTACTAAGTCAGATCAATCCTGCAGGGCATAGATGGCAGGCAAGTTACGCCACCAGCCATATGCATCCATGCCGCAGCCAAAAACATACTGATCCGGGACTTCCAGGCCGACGAAATCCGCCTTGATCGGCTTATCACGCCCCAGCGTTTTTTCGACCAGAACTGCCACCACCACACGCTTGGCGCCAAGCGCCAAGCATTGCGTCTTGATTTCCGCCAGCGTCACGCCCTCATCCAGGATATCGTCCAGCACCAAAACGGTCCTGCCGCGAACCTCCTCCCCAGGCTTTACCTTCCAAACCAGTTGCGCATCACCATGCGTACGGTTGTGATAACGGCTCGCCTGGACATAGCCGAATTCCAAGGGAAATGTCAGCTGAGGCAATAGCTGCCCGGTGAATACGACCCCTCCTCCCATGACACATAGGACGAGGGGCTTCTCTTCCTTCAGCAGGGCAATCACCTCCTGCGCAACCCTCGCCACTGCTTGCGCTACATGTTGCTCATCATGAATCAGAATGGACTGCTGCAAGATGAGCCCGGGATTTCCCTGTAACACAGACACAACGACTACTTGGTCAGGTCACGCAAATACTGTGCAAACTCTGTGCCGAATTCCTCATGCTTCAAGGAGTATTCGACATTGGCCTTGACGTAACCCAGCTTGCTGCCGCAATCGTAGCGTTTTCCGTCAAAGCGGTAGGCCAGTATTTTTTGTTGCTCCATCAAGGCGGCTATACCATCGGTCAATTGGATTTCACCGCCCTTGCCAGGCTTGACGTTCTCCAGGCATGCAAAAATCTCAGGCGTAAGGATATAACGGCCGACAACGGCTAGGTTGGATGGCGCCTCTTCTGGCTGAGGCTTCTCCACAATGCCATTCAACTGCAGGACATTGGGTCCGCTCACCTCTGTCGCATCCACGATGCCATAGCTGGCAGTCTCACTAGGCTCGACATCTTCAACGCCCAGGATACTGACGCCTTCCTTTTCAAACAGCTCTGTCATTTGTTGCATTGCGGGCTTGTCGGCATCGATCAAGTCGTCCGCCAGAATCACCGAGAAAGGCTCATTGCCGACGACAGATTTGGCAAGCAGTACTGCATGTCCCAGGCCAAGCGCCTCAGCCTGGCGAATATAGATGCAGGAAACATTTTTCGGCAGAATGTTCTGGATCTGGTGCAGCACATCCAGCTTCTTACTAATCTCAAGTGTTGCCTCAAGCTCGAAAGACTTATCGAAATGGTCTGGAATCGAGCGCTTGTTGCGCCCAATGATGAAAATCAGCTCTGTCGCACCGGCCGCCACGGCTTCCTCTGCCGCATACTGGATCAATGGCTTATCTACGATGGGCAACATCTCTTTAGGGCTTGCCTTGGTTGCCGGCAAGAAACGTGTACCCAAACCAGCTACAGGGAATACTGCCTTGGTAATTTTTTTGGTCATCTCTTCAATGTCTTTCTTGATTTAATGTATGGTTGAAGACTCGGATGGCAACACTAGCGCCGGGTTAGCATGGATGTCCCCCGCATACTCCTCCACCCACATGCCCAGCTCTTGCTTGATGACAGATTCATCTATGAGCGATGCCCTGTCTATCCACTTCAGCAGCGCTTGCACCCAAGCCTCATCTACGTTCCGCGCCACAGCAATACGCAACTTATCATGCGGCGTCGGTAAAGTGAGTTCGTCGTCGGCCAAAAGTTCCTCATAGAGCTTCTCGCCGGGACGCAACCCAGAATATACGATCTCAATGTCATCTTCATTAAGACCGGATAGCCGTATCATATCACGCGCCAAGTCCACAATCCTGACAGGGTCTCCCATGTCCAACACGAATATCTCCCCTCCGCTTCCCATCATGCCGGCCTGCATGACCAACTGGCACGCCTCGGGAATCGACATGAAATAACGGGTAATCTCGGGATGCGTGACCGTAATCGGCCCGCCTGCCGCAATCTGCTCCCGGAACTTAGGGATGACACTGCCGCTGCTGCCCAGCACATTGCCAAAACGTACCACGACGAAGCGCGTGCCCGACTCCTCCTGCAAGCCTTGACATACCATCTCCGCCAAGCGCTTGCTGGCCCCCATGACGTTCGTCGGGTTCACCGCCTTATCGGTCGAGACCAGCACAAACTTGGCAACCCCTGCAGTTTTACACGCCTGGGCCAATGTGTAAGTACCGTTGACATTATTTGACAATGACTCGGCCACATTTCGGTTCTCCATCATGGGCACATGCTTGTACGCTGCGGCATGAAACACCACCTGGGGCATGTAGCGCCCAAGCACTTGCCTTACCCGCCGGGCATTTCTCACATCGCCCACCACATACTCGATGCTGGTATCGGTCTCAACCCTATTGAACTCCTGCTCCAATCGATACAGCGCATATTCCGACTGATCCAGGCAAACCAGGCATGCCGGGCGATACTTCAGCACCTGGCGGCACAACTCAGAACCGATGGAACCGCCGGCGCCGCTGATCAACACCGCCTGCCCCTCAAGCAAATGTTGCAGCCCCTCCCCGTCAAGACTGACCGGCTCGCGTCCGAGCAAATCCTCCACTTCCACCGGCCTAAGCTGTGCCATGCTCAGGCGCCCGCTCATCAGGTCGTCAAAAGACGGCACGGTGAGTGCGGTCAAGCCGCTCTTGTTGGCTAGTTCAACCACCTGCCTGCGCCGTTGATGACGTGCGGACGGCATGGCGACAATCACATGGCTGACGGACAAATCATCGGCAATCTGCGGCAATTGCTCAATTTCCCCCAACACATTGATGCCCAGCAACTCTCGCCCAAGCATCGTTTTCTTGTCATCCAGCAATCCGACCACATACCATTCACGGCTTTTGGAAAGGTCTTTCAACAAGGCAATCGCCGCCTCGCCAGCCCCGAGCACCAGCACCGGTTTTCCAGCTAATTCGGCAGCGCCATACAATCGATGCTCTTTCCATGCACGATAGGCAAAACGGCTGCCTCCCATGAATAGCAATAACAACATCGGGTCCATGAGCAATACCGATCTTGGGACAATGCCGTGCGGCTTGAACATGAACAAGATGGCAACGACAGCAGCAGCACTTATAGAAATCGCACGAATCAAGCGTTGCAAGTCCGGAATGCTGGCAAAGCGCCAAACTCCGCGATAAAGGCCAGTAAACAAGAACACCATTGCCTGCAAAGGAATCACCCAAGCGGCACTTTCCAGCATGCTTTGCGTGAAATTGCTTGGAATGTCGAAATTAAAGCGGAAAAGAAAAGCCACCCACCATGCCAACGCCGCCACAGCAATATCATGAAGCCAGGCGCTTAAAGACCGTGGGTTCCTCAAACTAATATAATTGGACCACTTGAATGTTGAATGGATGTTCAGCACGCATCAAACCCAAAATGAAATAAATGCATTTTACTCAAAAACGTTTCCCAATAATCCATCATCCAAAACAACTAGCTCATGTCCTTGCAGTTAACGCACAACACGATCGCCACGCCCTTTACCCAGCAATGTCTGGAACAACAATTTAAAATAAAGCGATATCCGCATGTCGCGCAACATTCGCGCATCGGTTTCAGCCAACAGCTTAGGAACGGACATATCAATATCGTTTACCTGCGCAATTCCCGTAATGCCAGGGCGCGCATCATAGACACCTAGCTTTGCCCGCTCGGCGATCAGCTCCTCTTGATTGAACAAATTAGGCCGCGGTCCGACAAGGCTCATTTCCCCTTTCAGTACATTCCATAACTGCGGCAACTCATCCAACTTGGTCTTGCGCAAAAAACTTCCCAACTTTGTAATCGATGAAGCTGAAGCCAAATGACTGGCGACCGAAGCAGTATCCACCTGCATGGTGCGAAACTTCACCAAGGTGAAAGGTTGCTGGTAGCGTCCGACACGCACCTGGCGAAATAAAGGCGACCCTGTATCCCATAATCCTAATAAATAGATAATCAGCAGCAATGGCAAACCGAGAACCAAGCCTAATAGTGAGAACACAACATCAAAAAATCGAATCACGATCAGCCTTCTGCAACAAAGCAACGTCGCAGACCTTCATCTACAGTCACAGGCGGCGTCCATTCCAACATTTCCTGAGTTTTGGAAATATCGACTTGCAAAGAACCTAAAAGCCGCTGGGCAACCATCCTTTTACCCAGCATGGTCAAACCCGTGTTTAACACACCGGCTGGAATCGGAATTAACCGGGAAGAAACTCCTGCAGCCTTGGCTAAACGCCGCAACAAATCAGAAGTGGACAAATCCTCGCCATCGCTTACCAGAAAAACCTGGTTAGCAGCTGCTGGATGATCAATGCATGTCATGATCAGGCTCACCAAATTATCAATCGCCACCAAAGAGCGCTGGTTGTGGATAGCCCCCAAAGGCAAAGGCACACCGCTTGTAACCAGTTTCATCATACTGGCAAAGTTACCTTTCACCCCAGATCCATACACCAACGGAGGACGAATGATCACAACCTCCATCCCAGTTTCCCTCGCCAAGGCCAATAAACCCTGCTCCGCCTCGAACTTTGAAATACCGTATGCATCTTCGGGAGCTGGTATATCGTTCGCAGTAAAAGGCTGCTCAGATACCGTCTGTTCACCGTTAACTTTGATTGAGCTAACAAAAACAAACCGTTTTACCCCAGCAAGAGCAGCTTGACGGGCCAGGTTCAAAGTCCCTTCGACATTCGTTTCGCGATATGCATCCAAAGGATTGGCAAGCGATTCACGCATGACATGAACCCGGGCAGCAAGATGGACAACAACATCCATCTCAGCCAAGTACATTTGCCAATCAGTATGACCATCAACGACCGGTACTAAAATATACTCATGCTTGGCAACTTCTTGAAATAGCTTGCTTCTGGCACAAGCGACCACTTTATGAGCAGAATCTGCCAGAGCAGTACACAATGCTCGACCAACAAATCCACTTGCCCCTGTAATCAAAATACGCATTAATTCGTATTATCTATATGAGGTTTAATGAAAAATTGTGGCAAGCGAGAGAAGACCTTACGCGGAATAAACAGCGGCCCCACATTCAGGCCATGCAGCTTACATGCGCGATACGCTTCCAGATTACCCTTGATCACGCCACGGATGCTGTTATTGGAAGCGCCACCCACGCGCATTCTGATCCAGACACGCGGGACATAAACTGACCGGATACCGTGAACTTCAAGAAACCGCATCGTGAGCTCAAAATCCGCCTGTCGTGGGAAGCGAAGGTCGAACCCTCCCAATGATTCATAGACGCTGCGCCTCACAAAAAAAGTGGGATGGGCCGGCATCCAGCCCCGCTTGAAAAGACCCGCTTCAAAATCTCTAGATTTCCAGTATCTAATCACGCGTGACGTATCAGATTGATCTACATATAAAAGATCGGCATAACAGGCTTGCACATCCGGATCCTTGAAAACCTCGGCCACCTGATCCAGCACTGTATCATCGGCATAGAAATCATCCGCATTCAACAGCCCGACCACATCACCTGTCGCCAGCTTCAATCCCTTGTTCATCGCATCATAAATACCTTGATCCAGCTCCGAGACATACTGCGTAACACTGGGAGCGCCCTTTACAATCTCCATGGTGTTGTCCTGAGAAGCGCCATCCACAACAATATGCTCACGATTACTGTATTGCTGGGACGCGACTGAGGCAATCGTATCAGCAATGGTTGCAGCACTGTTATAGCAAACGGTGATAATGGAAATTTTCATACTTACCCGGCAACCTCTTTAACCATGTTGGCAAAGCTGGCTGAAAAATCAGCCATACCTTTACACGCCCGCTCAACCACCGTTTGCTCTTGCTGCAGTCTTGGACGCTGGGGGCGGATGACATGTCTCTTCAGCATCTCGGCCAAATGCTCAGCGTCATCTAGCTTAAAATACTTCGCTTGCTCTCCAGCTTGCTCGCGATGCACATTGATATCGGAGAGCAGCATTTCCACGCCCAATACCTTCGCCTCTTCCACGGTAGTACTCCACCCCTCAAACCGTGAGGGATTGAGAAGCGCAATACAACTCATCATCAAGGCTTGAACATCCTCGTAGGGAATCAAGCCGAGCACTCTGAAGTTATTCTCTACCCCCAGTCTATTCGCAAGCGCCAGCAGATTGGGAAAATATTCCGGATCACGCGGGTCACTAGTGTTCCCTGATACGGCAACGACAATCTCGTGACCAGCCTGTTTAGCAATTGCCAGTGCACGAATTACACATTCATGGTTCTTGTGTCGCCAGAACTGGTTGGGCAGGTAAAAAAAATGTTCTGGCAATCCATATCTGGAAACCAGCACATCCACATCAAAGGTACGAGCTTCTATCGGGACGGAAAACCGGACCACATGCAATCTTTGCTGTGGAATACGGTAGAAATGCTGAAAATCAGCCCTGGCATCATTGCTGCTCAGCATAATATGGCGGCCACCTAGGATCTGCATGCGAAAGCCGATTTCACGCTTCCAGAACGCAAAAAAACCAAAATAATGCCTCAGCCGCTGATGCTGCAGATCCGGAATCCAGGCAATACTTTTAATCGGGAATCGCCAACCATAAAAATTGGCAGACTCAAACACAATATCAATGGCATGCTGCTTGAACAACTTTAGCGCCTGGGCATCAACACCCAGGAATAAGGCGTTGATCAAGCGAGTGCGCTTATGCTTTTGATCAAACACGGCTGATTGCACAATTTCAAGGTCTTGTATTTGCTGAAACCTCTTCAGGACAGCTTGATCTGTATCGAGCCCTAGAAACAAAACCGGTTTAATCCTATGGCCCTCGTTGGCAACCAAGGCGCTCAACAGATTAGCCTGATAATTCAACCCGCCCATCCAGCCACGCCCGCCAATCTGGGTGAATGCAATACGCCTCAACGTGACCTCGCCCGATACCAGCGAACAACTTCTTCAATGCCCATGTCGGTTGTAATTTTCGGAGAAAAGCCCAGTTCCCGCGCACGGGTAATATCAGCCACCAGTGAGGCTGGGTCGCCTTTGCGGCCAATACCACTGAACACAATATTATTGCGGCCACCCCATGCTGCTGAAACCAGTGCAGCGATGCCTGCAATACTGGTTGCCTGCCCGGTACCACCGTTGATTACCTGCGGTAACTCAGGCGTAGTAGCCATACGCCAAAGCAGGTCACAGGCATCATTCACATGCAGCCAGTCTCGCAACTCCCGCCCGGTGCCGTGCAACAGAACTTCACCGTCATTCGCTTTCTCAAGCTTTTGGCAGATATCCCACAGCAACTGCTTCTCCAAGCCCGGCCCATATACAGAGAACAGACGCGCCACCCCCAGCTTTAACCCATAAGTTTCCCGGTAAGAAGCAAACAGACTTTCCAGCATGGCTTTATGAAAACCATAAGGTGAAAATGGCGTGCTCTGGGCCTGTTCACTGATTGGCCCTGTAAAACCAGCGCCATACACTGCAGCACTGGATACCCCGACCACCCTGGTTTCAGGCGCATGCTGCCGCACCCATTCCAGTAACCGCGCCGTGGTTTCAACAGTACGTTGAAAATCTTCATAAGGATTCTGAATAGAAGGCCCAACCGCCGATCCGCCTGCCAGATGAAAAATAATATTGGGCAACCCGAAACTGGAAGCCAGATGACTCAGACTGGAAAAATCGACCTCGGCATTCAACCAGCTCTTGAAGCCCCAGGGTGCAAAGTCATCTTCCGTCCAGAACCCATGCCCCAAGCCACGCACAGTTTGTGATTTCTTGGAAATATATTGGGCAAGATTGCGGCCAATAAAGCCCTTTCCACCGGTGATCCAGATTGGTTGCGTCATGATTTCAGGGGCTTGACACACACAAACGAACACAATCTGCCGGGCCTTTTATCCAGCCACGACAGCAAACGCAACAGAGCATTGAATACAACATCTGCATTTAACATAGCTGAAGCCCAACCCAGAAGTGGAATCCTGGAAAGTCGCGCCTTGATTGCCTGCCTGAGCGTTTCATATGTATAAGGGGAATAATTGATTACGCTATCAAAAGGACGCATGACCCTCTTGATCTCAAAACCAGCCTGCCTCATGGCTGCCAGGTACTGTTCCATTGTGTATGCATTTTCACCGCCATAAAGATAATGAAGAGGATGGGCCTCGTAGAATTTAGGCAAATCTGCGTGAGAAGAAATCACATGGTCTCTTACAGCAATAAAAGTACCTCCTGGCTTTAACACCCGAAATAACTCCATACACAGTTGGTCGAGTTGATTTGCGTGATGCAACACTTGCCGAGCAAATACCAAATCAAAGGTATTAGACTCAAACTGAATGCGCTCTCCAAAATCACGAGATACTGAAATTGGCAGTTGATTTGCATCAGCCAAAGATTGAATCGCCCCAGCCCCAACCAGATTGCTATCATCTGGCTCAACCGCAGCCACACGCCAACCATCTTTTGCCAACGCATAACTTGCTATTCCTCGACCAGCGCCAAGATCAAGCGCCATGCCGGGCGTAGTTGGAATCAATTTTTGAATAGCTTGCCATTCAAGGCTCTGGTGGTAGCGTTCAGCCGCCTCATGAACAGAAGCATCGTAGTAGCAATCCAGCACCAATTGCTGCTTATCAGGCTGTGTCATTAACCAGGAAACCGCGGCTTCCCATGTCATGAACATTTTATCGCTCATCTGGTGACAGCTCCCTGATAACCTTGGCAGGATTGCCTGCAACAATCGTCCATGGCGGGACATCTTTTGTCACTACTGAACCAGCGCCGACAATAGCGCCTTCGCCTATACAAACACCTTTAAGAATAATGCTATTGAATCCGATCCATGATTTATCGCCAATCTTCACAGCGTCGACTTTAACATTTGTCCAATTCTTACTACCAATAATCCAATCGACAACATCGGTGGCTCTTTCACTAAATTTAGTACTATGTGAGTTGTGATCAGAAAGAGTTACTCCCCAAGAGATCATCACGTCATCACCTATCTCAACATTATGAGCTACTGAAAACATTGATTTTCCCACAAACGTTCTTCTGCCAACTTTGAGTTGAGACCCAGGCCTCTCGAAATAGATATTTGCCATCACTACAGAATCATTTGCCACTATAAGTTTTACTTTCTTTTGCCCTTTTACACGCCATCCGTAAACATTGGCTCTATCCTCACAAGAAAAAACCTCTAGCCGGGACTTTAGATAAAATTTTGACAACAAAATAATTAAATTTCTAACTATTTTCAATTGGTTAAAATCCTTCTAAGGTATGAGAATATAAGTTCAATCTTTGGCCTTGGCTTAGGTAAAACATCAAGAACATCATTTAGATATGATGTGATAGCAACCGAGCTTGGGAGATTTTGAACTCTAAAATTAATATCCAATTCTGAAGTTTCAATACCACTGACAATACAGTTCTCACCAGTACCATCGAACCCCAAATTCTCAACCAGGTTTTTTTTGGGATAGAGTGTTAAGCCTTTCAAATAGAAGACAGACAAATACCAGCGAATAGCCCACGAGTTTGTTTTACCGTCTTGTTGGGACTTAAGCATCCTAAAGTAATCATATTTTCCACCAAGATTAAATTCTTTAATTTTCTTCTTATCATTTTTAAGCAGGCTAAAGTTTGATGCTGACGGGTCAAATTTATCCCAAGCACGCGACCATGTTGCCCACCCCCATGAAGAAATAAACGGTAAAAAGAAAGCGTCATCTTCCAATTCCAACTTGGCTGGAAACATGTAACCAGCAATTTGCATGACATTCTCATTATTTTGGTAGCGTTGCAGTCCGGCATTCATATACGCCAGAAAATGTGGTGACACACGCAAATCATCTTCAAGCACAATGACACTGCCATGCTCATTACACAGCCTTGTCACACCATCAATCACCGAATTTGCGAGGCCCCAGTTTTTTTCACGCTCAACAATAGTGACCGTCTTAAACCCAGCTATCTGGCGTATATATTCCCTAACCTCATTTACAGCGGCGTGCGCACCTTCATGCTTTGCAGCATCAGAAAATATTAATAAATCAGAATTCTCGGCCTCAGCGTTCTTCAGCAGCGCTTCTACTGTCTCACGGGTATGCTTGGGCCGGTTATAAACAAATAAGGCGATAGGAGACAGATCAGCCATTTGCATTCGTCTTCAATATGGCAACAATATTCTGATATGCAAAAATTTCACATAAAAGTGGGCTATACTCATCTATTTTGATCATTCCATTAGGTATGGAGACGATAAAAGTCATAATCACTCAGTAAGTTCCAGAAATCTCTAAAATAAGTTTTGCAACATTCATCTCATTAAATTCAAACTGCATTGCATTAACTTTTCTCTTTCTTATACTTTCCAAGGCACTCATTAACACATTTAACTCATTTCCTTCTGTATCAATTTTTAACAAGGAAATATTGTTAAGCTTATATTTAATTACAAACTCATCAAGAGTAATCATATTCACAATATGCTCAACAGCTTTGGCATGATGAATTTCCTCTATAACATCTTTAAATATTGATGCATGAGATGATCCATCATTATTTTCGTAATCGTAAAGCGCTATTGTGCCACAGCCACATTAAAACAATGAATTCCTTTATCAGAGTCACAAGACTGTTTAAGCTTCTGATATGTTTTGGGGTGTGGCTCAAATGCATATATATTAGACTTACTACTATAACTTCTGACAAGTTAGAAAAATTTCTAATATTTGCCCCAACATCCACAACAACACCTGTATTTTTTTAAAATACTGCTTTAAGAAATAAGCTTCGCCGCTGACTTTTTCAGATTCATAGTTCAGCACTCCTAGACCAGCCAAACTAAGACGATAAATTGCTATATTAAAAAAATTAAAAACTGGGCGCGCAAATATAAAGCGATAAATTTTAATTATCAATATAACTATTAGCTTTCTTTCTTATAAAATTTAGAGGAATTAAAGATGAAGTTTTCATCCAAAATTTATGCCTAGTTTTTTTATTAAATATATCGAATAAATAGGTTGAAAATATTTGCGAAAGTAATGTTCCAAATGCAGCACCAACGACACCATAAAGTGGAATAAGCATAAAATTAGCTAAAACATTTACTAATAAGCCACAAGCGGATCTATAAAAGAGGTATTTTTGCATGTTTTCCATCACGAACCATTTACTACTTGCAACCCCTAGAAAAACAAATACACTTGCCCAAATATGAATAACAAGAACATTTCCCGCTTGCTCATAAGCCTGTCCAAAAAGCATAACAACCAATAATTTTGAAAAAACTGTCATTGGCAAGGCAACTATAAAGGCTAACAATACCATCAAGTTATAAAGTCGCTGGAGTCGCTGATAATAAATCATTTCACCCCGATTTTTTGACTCAATAATAGCCGGAAAAGTCGATGCTGCTATTGCCATTGGGATAAAATACCAAATCTCACTAACCCGCACTGCTACAGAATAAACCCCTACGGCTTCATCGCCTAGCATTTGCCCAATCATGATCTGGTCTATACGCATATACGCCATAATAGCCAGCCCCGAAAGAACTAATGGCCAACTATCCTTAATTAATATCCTGACTCGTTGGATACTAAAATGCCAATCAAGCAAACTTCTCCCGCGCCATGTGTAAAGACTGATTAAAGCAATAGCAACCATCGCACCTTCAGCAAATAAGGCCCAAACGAATGTCATAAGCTGGGATTGAGTTAAAATCAAGATAACATTAATAATGCCAAAGATTAGAAATACAGAGTTTTCAACCCAGACAACATATTTTGACTGCACCTGAGATTCAAACCAATATTTCACTACTTCGCTAGCTTTAAACACCATGATACAACCAAGCACTGCGACCATGAGGCGGATCACCGAATCAGCAGGCCGAAAAATACCAATAGCAAATACAGCAAGACCTAAAGCCAGAAACCCACCAATAACTTGCAGAAAAAAAGCGGATCCAAGTGAAATATTCGCAGTGTCAGGCTCTTTGACTAAATCACGAACCACAATCCCATTTAATCCTAAACTGGCAATAGCACTAAATAACGCAACAAAGGATAAAGCGTAATTTAATAATCCATACTGCTGTGGTCCAAGATAACGTGCTATCCAGATTCCAATAAACAACCCCAAACCCATACGCAATATACGATCGCCAAATAACCACCCAATATTAGAAATTATTTTTTGCAAATTTGGACGATGCTCAAGCGTAGCTCTCAAGTTGGCTGGTAGATAACGTATCCAGCGTGAAGGGGATATCATAGTAACCTAATCCAAACCAAACAAATCACGCGTGTATACCTTGCCAGCAACATCCTCTATCTCGGGGGTCATTCTGTTGGCCACAATCACATCTGCATTGCTCTTGAATTCATGCAGATCGCGGCATACGCGTGAGTTAAAGAAACTATCCTCCTTAAGTACGGGCTCATAGATCAATATCTCAGTACCCTTAGCCTTGATGCGTTTCATGACCCCCTGCACGCTGGATGCTCTAAAGTTATCTGAGCCGGACTTCATGATCAGACGATAAATTCCCACCACCTTGGGCTTTCGCTTGAGGATATCCTGAGCAATAAAGTCTTTTCTGGTGGTGTTGGCATCGACAATCGCATTAATCAGGTTTTGAGGTACATCCTGATAGTTAGCTAGGAGTTGTTTGGTGTCTTTGGGCAGGCAATAGCCACCATACCCAAATGATGGATTGTTGTAGTGACTGCCAATGCGTGGATCAAGACACACTCCTTCAATAATTTGCTGAGTATTTAAATCATGCGTAAGCGCATAAGTATCCAACTCATTAAAATAGGCTACTCTCATTGCCAAATAGGTGTTGGCAAACAACTTAATGGCTTCTGCCTCAGTTGAGCCTGTAAAAATAGTTGGAATATTTTCCTTTAATGCTCCCTCTTGCAATAAATGTGCAAATTTTTGTGCAATTGGTGAGTAATCTCCCACGACAATACGAGAGGGATAAAGATTATCTTGCAACGCTTTACCTTCTCGTAGAAATTCTGGAGAAAAAATAATCCGCTCATAGGAAAATTTTGCCCTAGATTTGGCTGTATAACCTACCGGAACAGTCGATTTAATGATAATAGTTGCATCGGGTGCGATACGCCTTACATCAGCGATCACATTCTCTACTGATTGTGTATTGAAATGGTTTGTCTCGGTGTCGTAATCGGTGGGAGTTGCGATAATGACAAATTCAGCATTTTTATAAGCATCATCCTTGTCTATAGTGGCTCGGAAATGAAGTGTTTTAGTTTTAATATAATCAATAATTTCTGCATCAACAATAGGCGACTTTCGCTGATTAAGAAGCGCAACCTTGCTCGCATCAATATCATAAGCAACAACCTCATTCTGCTGTGATAGCAGTATTGCATTTGACAAACCAACATATCCAGTACCAGCCACTGCAATTTTCATTTAGCATAGTCCTCATAGGTACAGGCAATCCCATCATCGAGCGATATCCTTGCCTGCCAACCCAGCTTTTTAGCGAGATTTACATCTAGCAATTTGCGCATGGTGCCATCAGGTTTTGTAGCATCCAATACAATTTCACCCTGATAGCCAACGATAGCCTTCACTTTATTGGCTAATTCAGAAATAGTCAGATCTTCACCACAACCAATATTGATAAGAGGCGGCTGATCCGTTGCTAGATGTTGCGCTAATTTCTCTGGAGAAATCTGCAAAAAATGGATGCAGGCTTCAGCCATATCATCGCTGTGCAGTAACTCTCGCCTCGGCATACCTGTTCCCCACACAGTAACAGTTGGGCTACCGGATTGCCTAGCTTCATGAAATTTCCTAATGAGTGCAGGCAAGACATGCGATGTCTGCAAATTATAGTTATCCCCAGGCCCATAAAGGTTAGTAGGCATAACGGCAAGGTATTGCGTACCGTACTGACGATTGTAACTCCAGCACATTTCGATGCCGGCGATCTTGGCTAGTGCGTAAGGACGGTTAGTCGGTTCCAGCGGGCCGGTCAGGAGATACTCCTCTTTAATGGGCTGCGTGCAATCTCGTGGATAGATACAGCTTGAGCCAAGAAACAGCAGACGTTTCACCCCGGAGAGATAGGACTGATGGATGACATTGGTTTGTATGGCCAGGTTTTCATGGATGAATTCTGCCGGATAGATGTTATTGGCGTGGATGCCCCCTACTTTTGCCGCCGCAAGCAACACATACTTTGGTTGCTCTGCTTCAAAAAATTTCTGCACGGCAGACTGGTCTGTCAAATCCAGCTCTGCGTGTGTACGTGTCACAATGTTTTGATAACCAAGGCGCTGCAATTGACGGATAAAAGCGGATCCTACCAAACCGCGATGCCCTGCTACATAGATTTTTGCATTTTGTTCCATGAAATTACTCGTTGTAGTCGTAGGCAGCAAAGCCGTGCTTTTTGACAAGTTCGTCACGCTCGGCGCTCTTGAGGTCTTCACGCACCATTTCAGAGACGAGTTCCTGGAAGGTGGTCTTAGGAGTCCAGCCGAGTTTTTGTTTGGCTTTGGTCGGGTCACCCAGTAAGGTTTCAACTTCGGTCGGACGGAAGTAGCGTGGGTCGACCTGGACGATGGCTTTGCCATTGGCGTCATAGCCCTTTTCTTCTACGCCTTCGCCCTTCCAGGTAATGGCAATATCGAGTTCCTTGGCAGCAGCGTTGACGAAGTCACGCACGCTGTATTGCACGCCTGTGGCGATGACGAAGTCTTCTGGATGGTCTTGTTGCAGCATGAGCCATTGCATTTCGACGTAGTCCTTGGCGTGGCCCCAGTCGCGCAAGGCATCGAGATTACCGAGGTAGAGACTGTCTTGCAGGCCTAGCTTGATACGGGCCAATGCACGGGTGATCTTGCGGGTGACGAAGGTTTCGCCACGCAACGGGCTTTCGTGATTGAAGAGGACGCCGTTACAGGCGTAGATGCCATAGGCTTCGCGGTAGTTAACGGTTATCCAGTAGCCGTAGAGCTTGGCGACGGCATAGGGGCTACGTGGATAGAAAGGTGTGGTTTCTTTCTGCGGCACTTCTTGTACAAGGCCATAGAGCTCAGAAGTAGAGGCTTGGTAGAAGCGAGTCTTTTTTTCCAGGCCGAGGATGCGGATGGCTTCAAGAATGCGCAATGTACCAATACCATCGGCATTGGCGGTGTATTCCGGGGTTTCAAAGCTGACGGCAACATGACTCATGGCAGCCAGGTTGTAGATTTCGTCTGGCTGGACTTGCTGGATGATGCGAATAAGATTGGTGGAGTCGGTCAGGTCGCCGTAATGCAGAATGAAGTTCTGATTGTCGACATGCGGGTCTTGGTACAGGTGGTCGATACGATCGGTATTGAACAACGATGCACGGCGCTTGATGCCGTGGACTATATAACCTTTACTCAATAGAAATTCAGATAGATAGGCGCCATCCTGCCCGGTAACACCCGTAATCAAAGCAACCTTGCTCATTGTTTCTCACACCTTCCATAAGTATCTTCAAAGCGGACAATATCGTCCTCTCCAACATATTCACCGCATTGCACTTCGATGATATGCAACGGCACATCTCCCGGATTCGATAATCGGTGACGGTGGGTTTTGGGAATATATGTGGATTCGTTTTCTGTTAATGTGACTTCCCGATCGCCATTGGTAATGCGGGCAACGCCGGACACTACCACCCAGTGTTCAGACCGGTGGTGATGCATTTGCATTGAAAGGCTGGCGCCGGGGTTGACCGAGATGCGCTTGATCTTGAAATTGATGCCTTCCTCCAACACGGTATATGCTCCCCAGGGACGCTGAACTGTCCGATGCAGCTCGGTAAGCTCAGGTTTTTGCTTCTGCACCAACGCCACCAACTGCTTGATGTCCTCGGTCCGTCCGCGATCACAGATCAAGGTGGCATCAGCGGTCTGGATGATGGCGAGGTTGCTGACACCCAATGTTGCCAATAAGCCATGCGTGTTCCATAACAGGCTGTTGTTGGTATCCAAAGCGATGACGTCGCCCTCGCAGACATTGTCATCGGCATTCTTGCCATTGCGCTGATAGATCGAATCCCAATTGCCTAGGTCGCTCCAGGCCATATCGACCGGTACGACAGCGGCGCTGCTCACTTTTTCAGCCAATCCGTAGTCAATGGAAACATTGGGCAGTTTTGCATATTCTTCGGCCAGGTTTCCGCTATCGAGCTTGCTTATCAATGCACTGATTTCAGGCTGATGTTCGGCCAGCAATTGCATAAAGATATCGGCACGGAAAACGAACATGCCGCTATTCCACAAATAGCCTTGCGCCAGGAACGCTTCAGCATTGGCCCGGTCGGGCTTCTCCACGAAACGGGCGACTTCGTATATGGCATGCCCGGAATTGCCTCCGACAGTCGTATCGGCAGGCTGGATATATCCGTAACCGGTTGCCGGCTCGGTCGGCGATATGCCAAGCAGGGTGAGGTATCCCTGGGCCGCTCCCTCTTCCGCAGCAGTCCAAGCCTGATGGAAAGCTTCTTCATTATCAATCGAATGATCAGAAGGAAAGACGCCGACGATCGCGTCCGGGGATCGAAGATGGATGCGGCTGACAGCCCATGCAATGGCAGGCAGTGTATTGCGGGCGCACGGTTCTGCCATGACGCCGTTGATTGCCTCCGGCAGGATGTCGGCAAGCTGGCCCTTGACCTCGAACTTGTGATCCTCGTGAGTGACGGTAATCAGGTTACTGGACTGTACATGACGGGAAAGACGCAGCGCAGTTTGCTGAAGCAAGGTTTCCTTGCCGTTCAAGGCAAGCAGTTGCTTGGGCCGCAATGTGCGTGACAACGGCCATAGCCGTGTCCCAGAACCGCCGCAAAGCATCACGGCATAGCGCTCGCTCATTTGGCCTCCTCATCTACGAGTTCACCTGCTGCCCGGCGCAGCTCTTCAATTTCCGCCTGCAGGTTTTCATATTCTTGCATTTTGTATTTAAGGAAGCGCATGGTGATACCGGCTTTCTCCTCTATCCCTTTAGGCGTCAGCACATACATATAGGCCAGCTTATTCTTGCTGTTGCGGAAGTTGGAAACCTTGAGCAAGCCGACTTCAGCCAAGGCCTTGAGGCAGAAATTCGTCTTTCCCAGGCTGATACCCAAAGCCTTCGCCAGCTCACGCTGGCTGATCTCCGGCTTTTCCTGCACCAGCTTGAGGATCTTGTACCGGTATTCGTCGGTGAGCATGAATATATTGGATCGCACTGCGTTCAAATGATGAACGCAGTTTACAAAAACTTTTCAATCCTCACAACCCTGAAAAATTCACCCCCGGATGTTATCCTAGTTAGCCCTAGTCACTACGGAGCATTGAAGCATGGCAACTGTCCTCATTACCGGCGCCAATCGGGGCCTGGGCCTTGAATTCACACGGCAATATGCCGAAGCCGGCTGGCATGTATTGGCCTGCTGTCGCCAGCCGGAATCGGCCGAGGAGCTGTTGCAGCTTGCATCCCGTTTCAAGGACTTGGTCAGCGTGCATAAGCTGGACGTGGGCAATTTCCACCAGGTGGACGAATTGGCCGCCTCGTTGTCAGGCCAGCCGATTGACGTATTGATCAACAATGCCGGGATTTACCCTGATGGCCCAACCCAGTTCTTTGCAGATGCGGATTATGAAGCATGGATCGAGGCATTCCGCATCAACAGTCTGGCGCCGTTCAAGATGGCCCAGGCCTTCACTCCCCATTTGAAACAGGGGCAGGTCAAGAAGCTTGTCAATATGACCAGCAAGATGGGCAGTATTGCGGACAACACCAGCGGCGGCAGCTACATATACCGTTCCAGCAAGACCGCGCTCAATATGATCACCAAAAGCCTGGCGATCGAACTGGCAAAAGAAGGCATTACGACTCTGGTGCTGCATCCCGGCTGGGTGCTGACCGATATGGGCGGCCCCAACGCATTGATCAACACCGAGCAGAGCATCAGCGGCCTGCGCCAGGTGATAGACCATGCCACGCTTGCGGATGCAGGCAAATTTTACGCATATGACGGGCAAGAAATCCCCTGGTAATCCATTGCACGCCCATGCCGTGCTGCGCCCGTTGGTGTTCAAGGGGCGCGGCGCGATCAGCAACCACAGCGGCCGCTTCGATCATCTGCAACATGCGGATATCGATGACGGCTGGAGCAACCTGGAACAAGACCTGGCGCCGCTTGCCACCGAAGTGCTGATCGACAGCACGCGCAGCATCATTAACTGGGTCAAATCACCGGACATCCCTTTCGACCGCTCCATCAATCCCTACCGCGGGTGCGAGCATGGATGCATTTACTGCTTTGCGCGCCCTACCCATACCTACCTGGGCCTTTCCGCCGGGCTGGATTTCGAAAGCCGCATCCTGGTCAAGCCGGATGCGGCACGCCTGCTGCGCAAGGAGTTGAGCAATAAGAATTACCGCTGCGCGCCCATGGCGATGGGAACCAACACCGACCCCTACCAGCCGCTGGAAAGGCAGCAACAGCTCACACGGCAGATCCTGCAGGTATTGGCGGAGTTCAAGCATCCCGTCAGCATCGTCACCAAGGCCGCGATGGTGGAGCGCGATATCGACATCCTGTCCGAGATGGCTCGTGAGGGGCTGGCCCAGGTGTTTATTTCAGTCACCACCTTGAGCAACCAGATCAGCCGCACGCTGGAGCCCCGTGCAGCAGCGCCACAGCGCCGCCTGGAGACGATCAGGCGCCTGCATGCGGCCGGGATTCCGGTTGGCGTGATGACGGCGCCGGTTATCCCGGTGCTGACTGACCCGGAAATGGAAGAGATACTGGCTGCCGCCCACGATGCCGGGGCCGCCAGCGCGGGTTATGTGCTGTTGCGGCTGCCCCTGGAGGTTGCGCCGCTGTTCGAGGAATGGCTGCAGCACCACTACCCGCTCAAAGCCAGCCATGTGATGAGCATCATCCGCCAAAGCCGGGGCGGGCAAAACAACCAGTCCGAGTTCCATGAGCGCATGAGGGGCAAGGGCATATTCGCCGACATGATCCGCCAACGCTTCAAGCTGGCGACCAAGAAACTAGGGCTCAACCAGCGCAACCTGGAGATGAATGCCGGGCTGTTCCGACCGCCAGGGAAACCTGAACAAATTGGCTTGTTCGATTAGATCAAGCAATATATCAAGCTTCCCAACAAAAGCAACCAGCCGCGATTTTACTGCAATATGAAAGGTGGAGTTTTAACACTCAAGATAAAAAGCGTAAGATACGAGCGAAAGGAGTCTAGCACATGAGCACACAAGAACACGATTTAAGGAAAATCGACGCAGAGATTGCCAAACTGATCGCTGAAACCAGCAAGATCAATGCCGAGGCAAAATGGTATCCATTCATTGCAGTGGCCGGTATTTTTGGTGCTGCCATTGTTATTGTGAAGCTGTTCTTGAGTTAGACAAATAGCATTCATCTAAATTTAAAAAGCCCTCTTCATGAGGGCTTTTTCATTAATATCATCAGGTATTGCAACGAACAAGCCTGCAGTACTTAGTCACCAATCAATACCGGTAAACTTCTTGATATCGCGGCGCTGGCGCTTGGTGGGGCGCCCCATGCCGCGTTCGCGCTGTGCATGCTCATGCTCGCGGGTCACGGCAAGGTTCTCGCGCTTGGCCA
Source organism: Methylobacillus draconifructus (assembly GCF_045984355.1). NCBI lineage: Bacteria > Pseudomonadati > Pseudomonadota > Betaproteobacteria > Nitrosomonadales > Methylophilaceae > Methylobacillus > Methylobacillus draconifructus. The sequence continues at coordinate 53,874 of NZ_JBJQII010000003.1, forward strand.
TGCTTTCAGGGGTTTCTTCATACAATAGCGCCGCTTCTGGCGCGCCGCGGCGTTGCGTGCTAAGCCCGCGCACGATGACTTCCATTTCCAGCTCCTTGCGGCGGATGTGAATCACTTGCCCCAGACGGACTTCCTTAGCCGGCTTAACGCGGTCTCCGTCCACATGTATCTTGCCGGTATCGATGGCATCCGTCGCCAGGCTGCGGGTCTTGAAAAATCTTGCGGCCCAGAGCCATTTGTCCAGGCGGCACTTGTTGTCCTGTTCGCTCATGCTATCGGCCTGTAGGGTGGTGATTACGCTGGTAGATGTCCTGGTAGGCCTGCAAGCTGCGCTGCACATGGCCAAGCACACTGCCGGCCGGATAAACACCGGCCGCATCCGCACTGCCTGCCGCCAACCCGGTCAACAGCTCTATCCCGTCCAGCACATGCTCCATGGCATAGAGATGGAACCTGCCCTCCGTCATTGCACGGATGACATCCTGATGCAGCAGCACGTGGCGCAGGTTGCTTGCCGGCAGCAATACGCCTTGCTGGCCGTCGAGCCCCAGCTTTTCGCACAGGCGGAAATGCCCTTCTATTTTTTCGTTGATCCCGCCTATCGGCAGCACTTCCCCATGCTGGTTCAATGCGCCCGTCACTGCGATGCCTTGCGCCAACGGCAGGCCAGAAAGGCTGGAAAGCAAGGCATACAGCTCGGCGCACGAAGCGGAATCGCCCTCCACGCCGTGATACTCCTGCTCGAACACCAGTGAAGCGTTGAGCGACAAAGGCGCCTGCTGCACGAACATGGCGGCCAGCCAGTGCTGCAGGATGAACATGCCCTTGTCATGCTGCGGCCCCGTCAGCTTGACCTCGCGGTCGATATTGATGATGCCGTGCCGGCCGGGATGGCAGCGTGCGGAAATCTGCACCGGCGACCCGAACGCGGCATCCCCCATGTCGATATGGGTCAGGCCGTTGATGCGCCCGACCTGGCGCCCCGTCACCGCTATCTTCAGCTCGCCGTCAAGGATGGAATCCCTGATCTGCTCCTCGGCATAATCGTGGCGCTGCCGCGTTGCCGACAACGCCTGCTCGACCTCTGCCGCATCGACTGCGCCGCCCTGTGACGCCAAGGCCGCCGCCTCATGCAGCAAAGGCAGCAAGCGCCCAAGCGCCAGACTGACCCGGGACTGGTCCTCCTCCCACTCGTGCAATACCTGGAGCAAACGCGCTACCGCGGCGGCAGTGAAATGCGGCAAGCCATTTTCAGCCGAACAACGCGCGATATAGCCGGCTACCTGGCGATACACATCGGGCGTGGCTTTTGCGCTGTCCGCGAACTCGACCTTAATGCGGAAATATTCCAGGAAGGCTGCATGTTGCTCGTGCAGGTGATAATAATCGTCGCGGCTCGCCACCAGGATCAGCTTGAAATCGAGCGGCAGGGCATCGGGCGTCAGCGCATTCAATGCGGCATTGCCTGAGGCGCTGCCCGCATCCTCGATCTGCAGCTTGCGGTTGCGCAATACGCGCCCCAGCTTTTCCAGCAATGGGTTCGCCCCTGCCTGCTGGTCGCCAAGGATATCCTCCAGGTGCAGGATCAGCACGCCGCCGTTGGCGCGCAACAAATTGCCTGCCTTGAGGCGCATGAAATCCGCCAAATGATGGTCAGCCGATGCCTCCACGCCTCCAAACAGCGAGGTATGGCTGGGATCGTCGTCATAGATGACTGGGCTTCCGGCGAGGTCGTGGTTGCTGAGCAGGAGATTGGCGCGAAACCGCCCGAGAAAAGCTTCCTGCATTTCATCGGTTTCGTTATTGGCCGCCAAGGCGAACAGTTCGGTATTATCGAGCACTTCCTGCACTAGCTGCGCTGACCAGCGGTCGAACAGTTCAGGTTCAAGCAGGCCCGGCAGTATTTGCTGGCGAATCTTCGCCAGCTCTTGCTCCAGGGACGACTTGAGATTGCCCTCGGGGCTAATGACTGCAGGGCTGCCATGCCGGGACTCGCCCGGAATTCTTGACTGCAGCAGGGCGGGAATGGTCCGCAATTGCCTGCGTGCAAATTGGTCGAGCAAATGCCGCAGCTCGCTCCCCTTGCCTGCTTGCAGGCGCAGCAGGATTGGCTTTTCCGGCAGCTGGAAGTTCAGCAGGTACACCAGGTCCGGCGGCACCGGCTGCTGCGCCAGCGCCCGTTCCATCAGGCTCTTCATCAACGAGGTCCGGCCGGAACCGGGCTCGCCGATCACCAGCATATGGTAGCCGGGATGCTGCATGCGCAAGCCTAAGCTAGCCGCTGCAAATGCACGCTCCTGGCCTATCCATTGTGTCGCATGCCGGTCATCCGGCAGCAATTCTGCGGTGGTATCGAATCCCAGGGTGTGCGGATGAATGGATATATTGAGTTGTTGCGGTGTCAGCTTGCTTAGCATCAGATGGGCATGTTGTCAGGGTTGAGGTTGCAGGAATGCTATTGCCAGCGCTCGCGCGCAGACTGGTCGCTTTCGCGGGAATCCAGCCATTTTTCACCTTCCGGAGTCGCTTCCTTTTTCCAGAAAGGCGCTTCGGTCTTGAGATAGTCCATGATGAACTCGCAGGCGGCAAAGGCATCGCCCCGGTGTGCGCTTGCCACGACGACCAGCACGATCTGCGCCTGCGGCTGCAGCGTCCCGATGCGATGGATCACGACCGCATCGAGTATCGGCCAGCGCTGTCTTGCCTGCTCGATAATGGCGGCAAGCGATTTCTCGGTCATGCCTGGATAATGCTCCAGCGTCAGGCTGGAAACGGCATTGCCGTCATTCAGGTCGCGCACCTGCCCGGTGAACGACACCACCGCGCCCGCCTGGGGGTACTGCAGACGCAAGCGGGTGATTTCCTCGCCTACGTCGAAATCCTTCTCCTGCACGCGTGCCGTCATTCAGCCTCCCGTGACGGGCGGGAAGAATGCTACCTCGTCGCCCGGCTGCACCAGCGCCGAATCCGGCACCAGTTCCTGATTGACGGCCGCACGCAGGCTGGCGTTGCCGGCAAACTGTTCCTGCCAGGCACCGCCGCGCCCGGCCAGCTTGTGCTTCAATGCGGAGATAGTTCCAGGCTCAGGCCATTCCAGGTTTTCGCCATCGATACCCAGCGTTTCGCGCAACCTGGCGAAATACAGCAGTTGAATCATGCGCCGGTCACGTCCTGATCGGTCACCGGGCCGCGCTTGCCATTGATGGCATCCATCATCAGCACCAATAATTTTTGCTTGTGCTCTTCATTGTCCATCAGGCTCGAACTGAAGGTGATGCCGAACTTGCTGGCATATTGCTGGATCAGCATGATCAGGCCTTGTTCATCGCTCATATTGCTTACTCCTCTAAATCGTTGTCGGGCAATGCCAGGCCGGCCTGCGGCTCGCCTTCCAGTTCCACGCGCTCGATCTGCGCAAAGCGGCGCGATATCTTCTGGCTGGTGGTGTGCACGTCCTGCACGTCCTCGTGCGCCTGGCGGATATGGTCGGCAAGCTTCTTCATGCGCACGTCGAAGCGCGAGAACTCCTTGGAAAGCTTGCCCAATTCGTCCTTGATGATATGCACCTGCTTGCGCGTCTCCACATCCTTGAGCACGGCACGCGCGGTATTGAGCACCGCCATCAAGGTGGTGGGAGACACGACCCATACCCTGCGGCTCATCGCGTAATCGACAAGGTCGGGATGATAGGCGTGGATCTCCGCAAACACCGCCTCTGCCGGGACGAACATCACCGCGCCGTCCGAAGTGACGTTGGGGATGATGTACTTGCCGGCGATGTCATCGACATGTTTTTTGACATCGGTTTTGAACTGGCGTTGCGCGGTAATGCGTTCCGCATCGGCAATGTCGCGATCCAGCATGCGATGATAGTTTTCCAGCGGGAACTTGGAATCCACCGCCACGGTGCCGGTGGGCTCGGGCAGGAACAAGGCACAATCCACACGCGTGCCGTTGCTGAGCACGTGCTGCATGGCATAGGAGGTCACCGGCAATACGTTGCGCACCAAGGCTTCGAGTTGCACTTCGCCGAAAGCGCCGCGGGAGCGCTTGTCGCCAAGCAGTTCCTGCAGGCTCACCACGTTGGTGGTCAGGCCGTCGATCTTTTTCTGCGCTTCGTCGATGGTGGCCAGGCGTTCCATGACGCGCACAAAGGTATCGTTGGTCTTCTTGAAGCCTTCGTCGAGACGCTCCGAGACCTTGCCGCCGATCTGCTCCAGCCTGCCATCCACCGTCTTGGTCAAGGCTTCGATACTGCCTGTGAGCTGCGTCGTGGCCTTGAGCATGGTGTCCTGGATCAATGCCTGCTCGGCCTTGCCCTGTTCGGCCAATGTGACATGCAAGCGCTCCAGCATGGTTTCGCGCGTTTGCGCCAGGTTGGCTATTTGGCTCAACTCCAGCGCCTTCATGGCATCGCGCGTCTGTTGCAGCTCTTGCGCCACCGCAGTGCGCAGGCGCTCCGCCTGTTCACTTGAAGATTGGTTGAGGCGGTCCCCCAGTTTATTCAGACCGTCATTGAGATCGCGCAGCATCTCGCGGTGCTTTTCCTCCAATTGCTGCAGCAGCCGGTTGGCGTCACCGCCCCGTGTTTGGCGATAGGCGAGCCAGAGCAGGAGCAACAGGGAGGCGAATGCGGCAAGGAGGAGCAATATATCTATCATAGGGATGAAATTATAACGCATCCCTCGCCGGCGTCTGCTGACCTTTTAAGGCAGCTAACAAAACTCTCCCGACGTTGTTGCGCTGCCTTGTCGTACTGCTTGTAGTGTCTGCGGCAGAGCGCCTAGCCAGGATCGCTTCACGGAGTCTTGTTAGCCGCTCTTAGTTGGCGGCCGGATTGCGCTTCCAGCAGGAAGAAAAAACCAGCAAAAAAAGGCCGCCCGGACCAGATCAGGGAAAGCAAGGAGAAGCCCGGGGCGGCCAGAAAACGATCTAGACGAATACTCTCAATGACCAGGCCGATAATTCCGCAATCTCGGCCACAATCAGGTTGAATGCTGCCAATGCCATGACCTTCATGCTGTTGAAGCTCAGCATGCCTTGGGAAAACCGCGCCGACGGCTTGATATCGAACGCAATGCAGATGCGCTCCTCGTCCGAGTGAAACGGTACGGTGCGGTGGAAGAGCGAGGATGGAAACAGCACGATATCGCCTACCGAAGGTCTGATGGTCTTCACAGGGAAATCGTCATGCAGCTTGGGATAGTCGTCGCCATGGGTGCTGAACTCGATGCAACCGTCGTCGCCTCCCTCCACCTGCCGCGGCAATGCCAGGTAGACGCAGCCGCTCAGCCAGCCGATCTCGTGGATATGGGAAGTCAGGTGCCCGCCTTGGCGCATGCGCACGTACCAGGAGCTGGCGAACTCGACCTGTTCGGGAAAGTGCCGCATGAGGTCGCAGTCCCGTCCCTGGAATGCCTGCGCATAGGCCGATACCTCGGCGCGGATCAAGTCGGCAAGCTCGCAGAATGAATCCTCCTTGCGCTTGAACAGGTTGCCGGCAGACTGCATGCCATGGTGCAGGCGGCCTTGCTTGCGCTCGGCGATTTCCGTGAGCTGGATGTCGTCGAGCAATTGCGACAGCAAAGCGCTGCCCGGCTCTGCCAGGGGTTTGATGCTGCGGTGAAAGATGAAATCCATGGGTTGCTTGCAGAAGCGGTAGGCATCCTCGATATGGAAGTTGGTCGCATAATGCGTGGACAAGGTCGCGAGGAAAGGCGAGACATGCTCCCTGGCTGCCAGCATGGGCAGCAAGCGGCGGCGAAATATCTCGTACTGCTCCGACTTGTAGAGGCAATAGAGGATTCTCTCTTGCCAGTCTTCCTGCTGCGAATCCTCGAAATAGGGGATCGCTTCGATGAAGCGCCCGGCATCGTAAAGGAACTGCGCCATATTGAAGGAGGCCGCCCGGTGGCCTGGCTTCATGCGCAAGGCCTGTAGGTAGCAGGTCACGGCGTTTTCCATATTGCCCTGGTCGCGGAACACCTCGCCGAGGTTATTGTGCGCATCGGCATAGTTCGGCTGCAGGGCAATCGCCTGGCGGTAATGCGAAATGGCCTGCTCCAGCCCGCCGCGGTCGCGCAAGGCGGTCGCCAGGTTGAAATGTCCTTGCGCATGGTCGGAAATCGCCAGCGACTGGCGATAGCATGCAATCGCATCATCGAGATGGCCCTGCTGCTGCAAGGCGGTGCCCATGGCGCCATAAGCCTCGAAAAAACCCGGCTCGATCACGACGGCTTGGCGGTAGTGCTTGATCGCCTCGTCAAGCGACTGTTTTTTCTGCAACAAGGCGCCAAGGTTGAAATGCGCTACCGCGAGACCCGGGCTGATCTGGATGGCCCGCCGATAAGAAGTGACCGCTTCATCGTCATGCCCAAGCTGGGACAAAACCGATCCAAGATTGAAGTGCATCTCGGAAATCGAGGGATTGATGGCCAGCGCCTTGCGGTAGCACTGCACCGCGTCCTGGAGCTTGCCCTGTCCCTCGAGCGCGACCCCAAGCACGTTGTAGACGACCAGCGCCCCGGGATATTGCTTGAGCAATGCGCGCGCCCTTGCCTCCGCCGCATTCAACTGGCCAGTATTGTATAGGTTGAAAAGCGCATGAACCTCGCCCTGGCCAGGCTGCCTGGCCGCCTGCACACCTTGCTTCATACCACATCTCCATAGTTCATTATATGCATTGCGGCTCTATCGGCCGCTGATGCAAAACCGTACCGTTCCCCACGGTGCGGGATATATACAATTTTGTATATTTATAGGCATTCTGCATGAAGGGGCATCACCCTGGCAATAGTTTCTGTTACAAATTTGAAACAATTTTAGACACGACGCCATTGCCAGGCCTTGAAAAGAAAAAACCCCGGCAAGCCGGGGTTTGGTTTATTCCGATATAAAGAACGATTAGTCCTTAGCGGCACGCTTGCGCTCGTGCTCCAGCAGGTAGCGCTTGCGGATACGAATGTTCTTGGGGGTGATTTCCACCAACTCGTCGTCATCGATAAACTCGACCGCGGATTCCAGGGTGAGCTGCACGGGCGGGACCAGGCGCACAGCTTCATCGGTGCCGGAAGCGCGGACGTTGGTCAGCTGCTTGCCCTTGATCGGGTTGACCACCAGGTCGTTGTCGCGGCTATGGATACCAATGATCATGCCTTCGTATAGCTTATCCCCAGGGGAAGAGAACATGCGGCCGCGATCCTGCAGCTTCCACAAGGCATAAGCCACGGCTTCGCCCTGTTCGGAAGAAATCAGCACCCCATTGCGGCGGCCAGGCATATCCGCCTTCACCGGGGCGTATTCGTCAAAAATGTGCGCCATGAGGCCGGTACCGCGCGTCATGGTGAGGAATTCGCTCTGGAAGCCGATCAGGCCGCGTGCCGGAATCTTGTATTCCAGGCGGGTGCGGCCATTGCCGTCGGACTCCATGTTCTGCAGCTCGCCGCGGCGGCGGCCCAGCTCTTCCATCACGGCGCCCTGGCAGTCGTCTTCCAGGTCCACCGTGAGGATTTCATATGGCTCGCACTTCTGGCCGTCGATTTCCCTATACACCACGCGAGGCTTGCCCACGGCAATTTCATATCCCTCGCGGCGCATGTTTTCCAGCAAGATGGTCAAGTGCAGTTCGCCGCGGCCGGAAACGCGGAATACATCCGCATCGGCCGTATCTTCAACACGCAACGCCACGTTGGTCAGCAGCTCCTTGTTCAGGCGGTCGCGGATCTGGCGGCTGGTGACGAACTTGCCCTCGGTGCCTGCCAGCGGCGAGGTATTCACCATGAAGTCCATGGTCAGGGTAGGCTCGTCCACGGCAAGGATGGGCAGGCCGGCAGGATTGTCGCGGTCGGCCACGGTGACGCCGATGCCGATTTCCTCGATACCGGAAATGATGACGATATCGCCGGCCTCGGCTTCTTCCACCTGTACGCGCTCCAGGCCGCGGAAGCCCAGCACCTGGTTGATGCGGCCCTGGGCGACTTGCTCATCGCCCTTCATGACGGAAACGACCTGGCCGGGCTTGATGCGGCCATTGCGGATGCGGCCTACGCCCAGGCGGCCAGTATAGGTAGAGTAGTCCAGCGCGGAAATTTGCAGCTGCAGCCCGGCGTCGCTATCGCCCGCAGGAGGCTGCACATGGCTCAGGATAGTCTCGAACAAGGGGCGCATATTGTCGGAAGGCTTGCTTATGTCCAGCGTGGCAAATCCATTCAGCGCAGAAGCATACACAACCGGGAAGTCCAACTGCTCGTCGGTAGCGCCCAGGTTGGCGAACAGGTCGAAGGTCTGGTTGATCACCCAGTCGGTGCGCGCGCCGGGGCGATCCACCTTGTTGATCACCACAATGGGGCGCAGGCCGAGCGCAAGCGCCTTCTTGGTCACGAAGCGGGTCTGCGGCATCGGGCCTTCAACGGCATCCACCAGCAATACCACGCCATCCACCATGCCCAATACGCGCTCCACCTCGCCACCGAAGTCGGCGTGTCCCGGCGTATCGACGATATTGATGTGGGTGCCCTCGTAATTGACGGCAGTGTTCTTGGCAAGGATCGTGATGCCACGTTCCTTTTCGATATCACCGGAATCCATGACACGTTCTGAAACCTGCTGGTGGGCGGCAAATGTGCCCGCCTGTTGCAGGAGCTTGTCCACCATGGTGGTCTTGCCATGGTCAACGTGGGCGATGATGGCGATATTACGGAGGGCGCGCGACATGTGTGATTACTCTATTTGCGAAAAAGTGCGCGATTTTAACACAGACTTGATTAAATCCGCGTGAAAACCTTTGACAAATTGAGGACAAGCTATATACTGCCGGACTGATTCAATTCTCTATGAGTTGATGATTCATCGCCCTAGCCTCTCGAAGCCTGTGCAATTTTACGGCTCTCTTGCTTTTGTTACCGGTTAGTGGCTATGCCCGTGCGCCGGTAAGAATGCTAAAAAAATTTAGTCATTGCGCCTGATACTGATACTGCCAACAAGGCAGGTTCACTATGGCTGCTTGCGCCCTTTTGAGGCCTTTCCGAGGCCTCGTCAGTTTTCCTTGAAAGGGAATTTTGTGTCTTTTGAAAGTTTGAACCTACATCCTGCCATCCTGCGTGCCTTGACCGAGGCTGGCTACAACACCCCAACACCTATCCAGGCCCAGGCGATTCCTGAAGTCCTGGAAGGCCATGACCTCATGGCCTCTGCCCAGACCGGCACCGGCAAGACCGCCGCGTTCACCCTGCCAGCACTCAACCTGCTTGCAACACCGCATCCAGCCAAGAGCCGCGGCCCGCGCATCCTGGTATTGACCCCGACCCGCGAACTGGCCGCACAAGTAAACGATGCGGCGCGCAAATACGGCAAGTTCCTGCGCGCCCGTACTGTCAGCATCGTCGGCGGCATGCCGTACCCGTTGCAGAACAAGCTGCTGTCGCAGCCGATTGATATTCTGGTAGCAACGCCAGGCCGTCTGCTCGACCATATGGAGCGCGGCCGCATCGACATGTCCCGCCTGCAGATGCTGATCCTGGACGAAGCCGACCGCATGCTGGACATGGGCTTCATGCCGGATATCGAGCGCATTTCCTCCGCCTTGCCGGGCGAACGCCAGACATTGATGTTCTCCGCCACTTTCGAAGGCCAGATCGCCAATATCGCCAAGACCCTGCTCAAGGATCCCAAGGTCATCCAGATCGCGGCGCAAAAGGAAAAGCACGCCAATATCGAGCAGAAACTACTGTTCGTCGACGACATGGCACACAAGAACAAATTGCTCGAGCATTTGCTGATCGCCCCTGACGTCAACCAGGCCATCGTCTTTACCTCGACCAAGCGTCATGCCGACCTGCTCGCGGAAGACCTGTATGCCGCCGGCCACAAATCCGCCGCCCTGCATGGCGACATGACACAGGGCGCACGCAACCGCACCCTGACCAAGCTGCGTCATGGCGATGTGCGCGTATTGGTGGCTACCGACGTCGCGGCCCGCGGCATCGACGTGCACGGTATTACGCACGTCATCAATTACGACCTGCCGAAGTTTGCGGAAGACTACGTCCACCGCATCGGCCGTACCGGCCGTGCAGGCAATACCGGCGTTGCGCTCTCATTTGCCTCGCACATGGACAGGCACCAGTTGCGCAAGATCGAGCAATATACCGGCCAGCGCCTGGAAATTTCCGTGATCGAAGGCCTGGAGCCCAAGCGCCCCGCTCCGCGCATGGATCGCAACGACAAGCCGCGCAGCGGCCGCCCCGGCCAGCGTCCAGGCGGCAATGGCGGCGGCTACAAGTCGCGAGGCCAAGGCTATGCCGGCAATCGCGACAACAATGGCTCACGCCCGGAAGGCCGTACCTTCGGCGACCGCGCTGCCAGCGGTCGCGGTGATGCTGCCCGCGGCAATGCCTCCCGAGGGGGCGACAAGTTCGGTGCCGCCAAGCGCCATGACGGTGACCGCCCGGCACGCCGCCCACGTAGTTTTGCTTAATTAAACTTGTACAACACTACCGAAGAAAACGTGAATACAGAGACTATCAGCTTTGCATCGCTCAATCTGGCGCCTGAACTGCTCAAGGCGCTGGATGAGTCGGGTTACACTACTCCAACGCCAATCCAGGCGCAGGCCATCCCGGTGGTCCTGCAAGGCGGCGACCTGATGGCAGGCGCGCAGACGGGGACCGGCAAGACCGCCGCGTTTACCCTGCCCCTGCTACAACAGCTACTTCCGTTGGCAAGTTCCAGCGCATCGCCTGCCCGGCACCCGGTCAGGGCGCTGATCCTGACGCCGACACGTGAATTGGCTATCCAGGTGGAAGAAAGTGTCAAGACCTATGCCAAGCATACGCCGCTGCGTTCGCTGGTTGTCTTCGGCGGAGTGGATATCAAGACCCAGACGCCCTATCTCATGAAAGGGGTGGAAATCCTGGTGGCCACCCCGGGCCGCCTGCTTGACCATGTGGAACAACGCACGGTGCAACTAGGCCAGGTGCAGATGCTGGTGCTGGACGAAGCCGACCGCATGCTGGACATGGGCTTCATGCCCGACCTCAAGCGCATCCTCGCGCTGCTGCCGAAAAAACGGCAGAACCTCATGTTCTCAGCGACATTCTCGCCTGAAATCAAGAAGCTTTCCGAAGAGTTCCTGACCAAGCCCACGCTGATCGAAGTCGCCCGCAGCAACGCGACCTCCGAAAACGTGACGCAAAAAATCCTGCTGGTGGAAAGCGAGCACAAGCAGCACGTGCTGGCCGACTTGCTGCGCAAGGAAGCGACGCAGGTCATCGTCTTCACCAAGACCAAGCTCTCCGCAAGCCGCCTGGCGCGCCACCTGGAGCGTGAGGGCATTGCCGCCGGCGCGATTCATGGCGACAAGAGCCAGCTTGAGCGCATCCAGGCGCTGGACGCCTTCAAGCAAGGCAAGATCACGGCATTGGTGGCGACCGACGTGGCCGCACGCGGCCTCGATATCGACCAGCTCCCCATGGTGATCAACTACGAGCTGCCCAGCGCCGCCGAGGACTACGTACACCGCATCGGCCGTACCGGCCGCGCAGGCGCTTCCGGCATCGCGATTTCCCTGGTGGCCAGCGAGGAGGAGAAATTCCTCAAGGAAATCGAGAAGCTCATCAAGCGCGAATTGCCGAAGGAACAGGCCACTGCTCCCCAGCCTTCACGCCGCGGCCAGGAAACCCAGCGGCAGAAGTCAGGCAGCGTTGCGCCGCGCCAGCGCCAAACCGCCCGCAATAAAGAAGATGAATGGTTCTTCAAGCCATATGAGCCTTCCACAGATGCGCCGACGCCCAAGCCCATGCATTCCCGGGAAAAGTCGAAGAAAGAGATTCCCGCCCTGCTCGGCGGGTTGAACCGCAAGTAATAAAAAAGGCGCATCCAGCGCCTTTTTTATTACCTTCAGACAATCCAGCAAATCATCCTGGGCTAACCTTCGCGGTTGCGCATGAAATCCGCCACGCCATAAAGCGCAGCCCCCATTTTCTCGATGATGGCCTCGTCCACGCCGGTATCGTGCATGGCCTTGACCATGCAATACATCCATTGGTCGCGGGCGGACTCATCAATCGGGAATGGCATATGCCGCATGCGCAGCCGGGGATGCCCGTAACGCTCCATGTAAAGCTGCGGCCCGCCGGTCCACCCGGTCAGGAACATGAATAGCTTTTCGCGTGCCGACGTCAGGTCTGGCGTATGCATGGCACGAATTCCCGCAGCGCGCGGGTCGGTATCCATGATGTCGTAAAAGCGCTCCACGATGGCGCGAACCTGCTCCGTCCCGCCCAGCAATTCGAACAGGGTAGCCTTGCTGCTCCCTGGCTCGCCTATCTTGTCCAGCATCTCTCAAATTCCATCGTGCGTTCTGACCAGCCTTGCCGCCTTGCGTGCGCGCTCGCGCGCTTCTTGTACATCGTCTGCGGTCGCCAAGGCCACGCCCATGCGGCGGCGCTCGAATGACTCCGGCTTGCCGAACAGTCGTACATCGGCCTCCGGAACGGCCAACGCCTGCTCGACGCCCTCGAACACGAGTTGCCCGCTGTCCCGCCCGCCATAAATCACGGCACTGGCCCCGGGCCGGCTCAAGCTGACATTGACCGGCAAGCCCAGAATAGCGCGCGCATGCAGGTCGAACTCGCTGAAACGCTGGCTGCCCATCGTCACCATGCCGGTATCATGCGGGCGCGGACTGACTTCGGAGAACCAGACCTGGTCGCCCTTGATGAACAATTCGACCCCGAATAACCCCAGCCCTCCCAAGCTTTCGGTCACCGCCCGTGCAATCTCCTGCGCACGATCCAATGCCAATGCCGTCATGGGCTGCGGCTGCCAGCTCTCGATATAGTCGCCCTTTTCCTGCAAATGGCCGATAGGTTCGCAGAAGCTCGTCTCAACTTCGCCCCCTGCATTCAAGGCGCGTACGGTCAACAGGGTGATTTCATAGTCGAAATCGATCTGCCCTTCGACAATCACCTTGCCCTGGTTCACCCGTCCGGCCGTGGCGGCATATTCCCAGGCGGCGGCAATCTGCTCGGGGGAAGTGATGCGGGATTGACCCTTGCCGGACGACGACATGGTGGGTTTGATGAAACAGGGATAACCGATGCCGCTTTCAATCGCTGCCCGCAACGACTGCTCGCTATCGGCAAACGCATAAGGCGAAGTCGGCAGCCTGAGCTCCTCCGCAGCAAGGCGGCGTATGCCTTCACGATTCATGGTGAGCTGCACGGCCTTGACGGTGGGAACCACGCGGGTATGCCCGGCCGACTCGACCTCGGCCAATAACCGGGTGTTCAGCGCCTCGATCTCGGGCACGATCAGGTGGGGGGTTTCCTTGTCGATCAACTCGCGCAAGGCAACGGGGTCCGTCATGTCGATGGCATAAGCGCGATGCGCGACCTGGTGGCCGGGTGCGTTCTGGTAACGATCAACTGCAACCACCTCGACCCCCAGCCTCTGCAAGGCGATGATCACCTCCTTGCCCAATTCCCCGCTGCCAAGCAGCATGACACGCGTGGCCACAGGACTGAGAGGGGTACCGATCTTCATGAACACTCCGGAATTGAATAGCATGGAAATGCCCGGAATGATACCACGAGCAGCGCATTGACGCCGTTCAGGCAAGCGCCAGACGATACCCTGCACGCTCAAATCTTGATGCCGTGACGCTCCATGCGGTAACGCATCGCCATGCGGGTAATGCCCAATTGGCGGGCGGCTTCCGACACATTGTTGTTGGATTGGCGCAGCGCGTTCTCGATCAGCACTTTTTCTGCGGATTCCAGGGTGACGCCACGCTCCGGGATCGCCATGGCCTGCTCGGCCTGTATGCTCCCCGGCAAGGCCAGGTCATGCGGCATGATCTGGCTTTCGCGGCTGAGCAACACGGCACGGCTCACCTGGTGCTTGAGCTCGCGCACGTTCCCGGGCCAGTGGTAATCGCGGATCATCTGGCTGGCGTCCACGGAGAACGGCCGCGGCTGCAACCCGTAGCGACGTTCGGTTTGAGCGGCAAAATGCTTGGCCAACAGCAGGATGTCATCCCCGCGTTCGCGCAACGGCGGCATGTTCATGGTCAATACGTTGAGGCGGTAGAACAAGTCGGAGCGGAAACGGCCCTCCAGCACCATTTGGTGCAGGTCGCGGTTGGTTGCGGCCACGAACCGCGCCAGCACGGGATGTTCCTTGGTCGAGCCGAGTCGGCGCACCATGCGCCTTTCCAGCACGTTAAGCAGTTTTGCCTGCAGGGCCAACGGCAACTCGCCGATCTCGTCCAGGAACAGGGTGCCATCCTCGGCGGCCTCGATCAGGCCGCAACGGGAGCCTTGCGCACTCGTGAAAGCGCCTTTTTCGTGGCCAAACAACTCGCTCTCGATCAACTCGGCAGGCAAGGAAGCGCAATCCACATGCACGAAAGGCCGGTCGCTGTTCGCACATGACAAGTGCAGCAACCGTGCGGCCACGTCCTTGCCCGTGCCGGTTTCTCCCTGGATCAATACGGTTGGCGGAATGGCATCGGAAAAAGCCACCAGCTGCGCAAATCGCGCTATCTGCGCCTTCACGCTGCTCATGGCCGGGCTGTCGCCCAGAAGCTCGACGCCTTCGGCAGCATGCATGTTGCGCTGCCGCGAATAATCGAGATGATGTTTTAATTGGGTGGCAGCTTGCGCCTTTTCTATCGTCAGGAGCAGCTCATCAAGATCCACCGGCTTCTTGAGGTAATCGGTTGCCCCCAGCTTCATTGCATACACTGCATCCGCCACTTCGCCGTAGGCCGTCATGGAAATCACGGAAATGCCTTTGGCGACCAGCTCTGGCAATAAATCCAGGCCGTTGCCGTCGGGCAGGCGCATATCCAGCAATACCAGATCAGGCGCCATCTGCCGCACAAGCTCACGCCCCTCTTCAAGCGTGGCGGCATGCTCGCAGTCATATCCCGCCTGCTGTAGCCGCTTGGCCACAGCACGCGCAAAAATCACTTCATCCTCGACGAGCAGGACACGTACCTTGGGCCCAGATCGTCCGACCTGAAACTTCTGATCCTGCCCAGCTACCTGTTCCTGCATCGCGAGGTCACTCCTTAATACAACTTAGCTTAGTTGGAAGATACTAAATTCTTGGGACCACCAAACTCCCAGCGCACGCCTACCCAGCCTGCGCGTGGAGCACCAGGAGCCCGCAAGCTCGCCCGGTGATCTTCGCCGCCATCATAAGTGCCGTCAGCCAGGAAATAGGATTCCCCGATCATGCCGCCACTGCTGTATTCGCGATCGAAAATATTGATGGCCTTGGCAAACAATTGCCAGCCGTTGCCGAAGTTATAGCGGGTATCCAGATTAACGATGGTGTAGCCGCCCAGCTTCGCACCTTCTCCCTGGTCCTTGTTGTTTTCGTTGCCATGGGCATATTGATCGGAGAACATCAGGACATTGGTTCCTATGCTCCACTTCGGCGTAATGGCATATTCACCACGGAACTTCAGGCGGTGGGCAGGAATGGCAGCCAGGCGATCACCCTTGTTGACGTTGATGCTGCCACCAGAGGCGGTGGTATTCACCTCGTTGACCAACTCAAGATCGCTCTCATAGGTCGCCTTGATGTAGCTATAGCCCAGCATCCAGTTGAAACCGCCGTGATTGCCCATCAGGCTGGTGTCCAAGCCCATGCGTCGGGTTTTACCCACATTGTCGAAGTAGCCCCTGCCGTTAGTTCCAGGTACATAGATGAACTGGATATCGTCGTAGTTCTGCGCACGATACACACTGGCCGTCCAGCGCAAGTCCTCGGTCAAATTGCCACGTACTCCTGCTTCGTAGGTTTTCGCCACCACCTGTTTCAGAGGTGGATCACCCGCCATCGCATTAGGCAGCTTGCAAGACTCTTCAGGATTGGCGCACCCTAATTCGATAGCGGTCGGCGCGCGGCTGCCTTCGTTGTAGGAACCATAGAACGTCCAATCCTTGGTTGGCGTGAAATTCAGGCCGATTGCCGGATTGATGCGGTTGAAACTGTGATCGCCAGACAGTGATTCGTCACCACTCGCAACCAGATGATCACGATTCTCCACCTTTGTATGGTTGTAGCGCGCGGACATCGTCAGGTGCCAAAAGTCGTTGAGCGACAGGGTATCAGTTGCAAACAGGCTCCAGGTACGCGTGCGCCCTGTCAGTTCAACCTCGCCTTCATCGCCAAACAAACCAATGCCGTTTACGCCGCGGCTTGACGTCAAGTTTCCAAACTCTGTCGATTGGCTGAACCGTGTCTTGCTCTGATCAAAACCGAACCCAACGATGAATTGGTTTTTCTTTTGCAACCAATCCTGGTTGAAACTCAACTGAGTAGTAAAGCCATAACTGTCCTTACGTGCACGGCTACGATTAAGGGCGCCTGCACATGACTCCTCGGCATCTTCGGGGTTAGTCAAACTACTACAGTCCGCCATATAATCATTATCATCCACGTCATCGTTGCCATCCCCGTTCAAGGTACGGGTCCTGGACTGGCGATAATAGACGTTGCCGCTCAGCATCACTTCATCATTGAACCAATGCGAACCGGTCAGATTGAGGAAAGACAGGGTGTTGCGTGTCTGGTCCGGACGGGTGAGGATGGTGTCGCGACCCAGCGCGCGCATCATTTCCGACGGCACCAGTCCGTTGCCGATCATGTCGTTGTCGGCGCCGGTATAGCTTAGGTCCAGTTTGGTGGTTTCATTCTGCCAGCCCACCTTGGCGAACAATTGCCGCACATCAGTCGGGGAATGGTCGCGCCAGCCGTCCTCACGGAATGAATTGGCCGTGATGAAGAAATCAACCGAGCCGTCCTCGGAAACACCGCCATACTCGACAGATCCAGTCTTGCGGCCCCATGAGCCAACGCTGGCCTCCAGGGCAGCACCCT
The DNA here is from genome assembly GCF_045984355.1 of Methylobacillus draconifructus. NCBI lineage: Bacteria > Pseudomonadati > Pseudomonadota > Betaproteobacteria > Nitrosomonadales > Methylophilaceae > Methylobacillus > Methylobacillus draconifructus. The sequence continues at coordinate 70,767 of NZ_JBJQII010000003.1, forward strand.
GGTTGTCGCGGCCGCTCTTGGTTTGCAAGGACAAGGCCCCGCCCAGGGTATTCAAGCCGAACAGCGGATTGGACCCAGGGATCAAGGACATATTGGCAAGCGCATTGACCGGGATCAGGTCCCAGCTCACGACATCGCCAAACGGTTCGTTGACGCGCACGCCGTCCACGTATACGGACAAGCCCTGCGGCGTACCCAGCAATGGGGATGCGGAATAGCCACGGAAACTGATATCGGGCTGGAACGGATTATTCTGCGTATCGTTGACATTGACCGCAGGCACATTGTTTTGCAGGTAGTCTGCAATCGTGACGCTGCGCTGCTTTTGCATTTGAGGGCCGGTGATGAGCTGGATGCCTGCAGGCACTTGCGCCAATGGCAGACCGAGCGAAGGCAGCGGCGTCGTGCCCACCACGTTGACCTTATCCGTAGTGATAGGCGTTGCATCTGCTGCATATGCCTGGAAGCTGATACAGGCATTGGCAACCAGCACAGCAACCGTGCTCAACCTCAGATTCTCTCTCTTTAACATACAATCCTTCCATAGTTGTTGTGATCGCCGGTTTATATTTATGATTCCGGCATCTCCATCTATCAAGTTTCATGCCGGATTTCAGGTAGGCGGTAAGTGATTGTATTCATGGATTTCTGTGAAAGAGAATATCAGAACTTCGTTTGAATCGGTTATAAACAACCAATTATGGTGGTTATATATAGCCAAATTGGCTGTATATAACCACCCCATTCATATACTTTGCAATATAGCGCGCGGAGATTGGTTGAGGAAGCGCCGCATGCCCAGCCATGCGGCGGCAGGCACCAGCAAAGCAGCCAGCACCATGACGCCCAAGGCACCCCGCAGGTTGAACTGGTAAGGAATATTGAACACCTGGCTGCTGAGGTAATACGCCATGATGGCCGCCGCCAGCGTGGCAACCAGCGCAGCCAATGCACCAATGACTGCGAACTCGGTCCAGAGCGCCTGCAACACCTGCCGCCTGGAGGCCCCCAGCACGCGTAACAGCGTTGCCTCCTTGACGCGCTCTTCGCGAGTGGCCACCAGGGCGGCATAAAGCACCGCCAGCCCGGTCAACAAACTGAAGGCAAATACATATTCAAGCGCGTGGCTCATCTTGTTCATGATCTCGCGCACCTGGTCAAGCAAGGCTGCGACATCAATCACCGTCAGGTTGGGAAACTCGCGTACCAGCTGATTGAGCAACTGTTCTTGGCCGCCTGGCAGGTGGAAACTGGTGATATAGCTGGAAGGATAATTATCCAGCACGCCTGGCGGCGTCACGGCAAAGAAATTGGCACGCATGGTATCCCACTCCACCTTGCGCAGGCTGGTGATTTCCAGTTCCAGCCGCGTCCCGGCGACATCATAGGTCAAGCGATCGCCCAGCTTGAGGTGCAGGTCGTTTGCGATCCCCTGCTCCAGCGACAGCATGGGCTTGCCGTGCTCCGACGGTTGCCACCAATGTCCCTCAAGCAGCTGGTTATCCTGCTGCATGTCAGCTGCCCAGGAAAGGTTGAATTCGCGCTCGGCCAGCCGCCGCGCCCTGTCATCCTGGTAATCTTCCACGTTAAGCGGCTTGCCGTTGATCTCCAGCAAGCGTCCGCGCACCATAGGGAATATGTCGACATGATGAAGGCCGCTTCGGTCGAAAAACTGCTTGATCGGCGTAATCTGGCCGGGCTGGATATTGATAATGAACCGGTTCGGCGCATCCTCGGGCAAGGTCTGCTGCCAGCTTGACAGCAAGTCGCCGCGCACGATCGCCAGCAGGATCAGCGCCGTCAGTCCCAGGCTGAATCCCAGCACCTGGGCTACCACCAGGCCGGGCCTGCGCTTCAAGGCCGCCAGGCCCAGCAGCCAGGAAGCGGTCGCGTTCTGAGGCAAGCGTGCGAGCAGGCGCACTCCCAGCCAGGCCAGCAAGGCGACTGCCAATAACAGGCCTGCCAATGCCAGCAGCACGATGGCCCCCAGCTTTGCGTCGCCCGCCTGCCACAAGATCAACCCGGCCAACACCAGCAGGGCCGGAACGAAATGCAGCCAATGCGCCTGATATTGCTCCCCCAGGTCGCGCCGCAGGATGCGCAAGGCAGGCACGTCGCGCAAACGGGCAAGATGCGGCCAGACCACGGCCAGCATGGTGGCAAAGCCCGCCGTGAGGCCGGAAACAGCCGGCATGACGCCAGGCGCAGGCAGCGTTTCCAGCAACAACCTATCCGCCAGCACTGCGAGGCCGGCTTGCGCGGCAAAGCCGAGCAACACACCCAAGCCGCTGCCGAAAGCGGCGATCAGCAAGGTCTGGCTCATGAGGATACGAAAAATGAAACGCCGCGAAGCGCCGAAACAACGCATGAGGGCATAGCTGTCCAGGCTTTTCTGCACATAGGGCTGGCTGGCGAGAAACATCGCCACCATGGCCAGGATTACGCTCACCATGGCGGAGAGGCCGAGGAACTGTTGCGCCTTTTCCAGGGCATTGCGCATCTCGGGGCGGGCATCAGTGACCTTCTGTAGCTGCTCCCCCCGCTCCAGCCTGGGCTTGAGCCAGGCAGCGAAATCATCTACCCCGGCCGCCTCGCCGGCCAGCAATACCTGGTACTTGACTCGGCTGCCGAACTGGATCAACCCGGTCGAAGCCAGGTCAGCCGCATTCATCATCACGCGGGGCGCGATGCTGAACATGTCCCCGCCACGTGACGGCTCGCGTTGCAGGATGGCGGACACCTGCATATTGCGCTCGCCTACTTCCAGGCTGTCGCCCACGTTCACACCCAGCTTGGAGGCCAGGCGCGGCTCTATCCAGACCGTACCCGGCGTCGGTATGCCGGCTGCGGCTTGTCCACCCGTCAACATCAAGGCCGGCTCAACCCGCTGCTGCAACACCGTCAATTCGCCGCGCAAGGGAAAGCCCTCCCCCACCGCCTTGATCTCGGCTAACTGGCTGTCATCGCCATGCAGCACCATGCTGGGAAACTCCGCGGCATACGTCGATTGCAAGCCGCGCTGCCTAGCTTCATCGATATAGCTGTCCGGAATGGCATGGTCCGCTGCCACCAATATGTCGCCGCCCAGCAGCATGCCGCCCTGCCTCACCAGGGCGGACTCAATGCGGTCGGTAAAGAAGCCGACCGAGGTCGTGGCAGCCACGGCCAATACGAGGGCGAAGACCAGCACGCGCACCTCCCCAGCCGCCCACTGGCTGCGCAACTGGCGCCAGGCAATCAGGAAGGCCATCATGCAGCACCCTCTTCGTGCAATTGGCCGTCATGCAGGCGCAGCCTGCGCTGGCAGCGCGATGCCAGCTGCATGTCATGCGTTACGAGGATCAAGGTCGTGCCGGATTCGGCATTCAGGCCGAACAGCAACTCGACAATGCGCTCGCCGGTATGCTCGTCCAGGTTTCCCGTCGGCTCGTCTGCAAACAGGATGGCGGGTTGCGGGGCAAAGGCGCGCGCGATTGCAACGCGCTGCTGCTCGCCGCCGGACATCTGGCGTGGGTAATGCGAAAGACGGCGCCCAAGCCCGACCCGTTCGAGCGCGGCGGCTGACTTTTCCCTGGCATCCTTGCGGCCGGCCAGCTGCAAGGGCAGCATGACGTTTTCCAAAGCCGTAAGCGATGGCAGCAACTGGAATGACTGGAATACGAACCCCATGCTCTTGCCACGGATAGCCGCCCGCCCGTCTTCGTCCAGGTGGCTGATCTCGGTGCCGTTGACCAGCACTTTTCCGCCGCTGGGGCTGTCCAAGCCTGCAAGCAGGCTCAGCAATGTAGACTTGCCCGAGCCCGAGCTGCCGATAATGGCGACTTTCTCCCCGGCTGCCACCTGGAGCGAGAGCGACTGCAAAATATCGAGCCTGCCCGCCCCGTTTTCTATATATTTGTCGAGATTAACCGCTTCAACTGCCAAAGGTGTTTGCATCAATGATGTTCCGTTTCATATTGTTATTCAGCCTTGCCTGCGCCATGGTGGCCAACACCGCGCATGCCGCCACCATCCTGGTCTATGGCGACAGCCTTTCCGCAGCTTACGGCATTCCGCGCGAGCAAGGCTGGGTAGCCCTGCTGGAAAACCGCCTCAAACAGCAATATCCCGGCTACACGGTCGTCAACGCCAGCATCAGCGGAGAGACCACCAGCGGCGGGGTCAGCCGGATTGCCGCAACCCTCGCTCAGCACAAGCCAGGTATCGTCATCCTGGAGCTAGGCGCCAATGACGGCCTGCGCGGCCTGCCTGTCGCCCAGATGCGCAACAACCTTGCCGGCATGATCAAGTCCGGCCAGGAAGCCAAGGCGCAAGTGCTGCTGGTAGGCATGATGATTCCACCGAACTATGGCCCTAAATACACGCGAGAGTTCACTGCCAGCTATGCAGCGCTGGCAAAAGAATTCAAGCTGCCCTTGGTCGAGTTCCTGCTGGAGGGCGTCGCCGGCAAGGTCGAGTTCACACAGCAGGATGGACTGCACCCTAAAGCCAATGCCCAGGAAGCCATCCTGGAAAACGTCTGGAAGCAGCTGGAGCCGCTGCTCAAGTCCGGCAAGCCGTCCTAGCACGGCCGCGCTGCTTCTCCTTATGCGTCAGTATGGCGAACCCGGCTGCAGGGGCTGCCAATCCAACATCATGCCCTGCTCGCCAGGCCTTGCCTGCCAACCTTCTGCAACCCCGATCCCCGGCACCAGCACCAACTCGTCATCAAGGTAAACCAACGGCAGGCGTTCGCGCAGCCATGGCGCGATATTGGCTTCCTGGTAGAGTTGCTTGAGCGTACGGGTCGGGCGCTTGGCATCAGGCTTGAAACGCTCTCCACCATTACGGTAGCGTATGCCGAGCTTGCGTCCCTGCAATCGTGACATGGCTAAGCCGTTCGCAACATCATACCGGGCCAGCAATTGACCGTTCGCGGGCAAAAGCAGGCTATTTTCACCCTGCCACTGCAAACCGGCCCGATCTGGAATAGGCGGCTCTACGCTCAGGCTGGCCCAGCCGCGGTAACGCCGCAGGTAACTCGCTTCATGCACCCGGACCTTGATGATAGCCTCGTCGCCGGCATGTTGCAGCTGCTGCAACATCTCCTGCAAACGCGGCAATCCCGGCATCGGCAAGCCATATGAGGCCAGCCACCAACGCAGCAGGTTGCGCGCGCGCTGGCCGGACAACATGCCCAGACTCTCGACATTGACCTTGCCATCCGCGATCACGGACGCAGCATCCAGCGCTGCAAGCTCATCCAGTAAAGCCATCGCCTCAGCCATATGCATGGCTGAGCGGGCTAACGTGCTTTTCGCAGCAGGATAACGCTGTTCTAAAACTGGAAAAACTGCATGGCGCAAGAAATTCCTGTCATAACGCATATCCAGGTTGCTTTCGTCTTCCACCCATTGCAAGCCGGCTTGCCTGGCATACGCTTCGAGCTCGGTACGGGAAACGTCGATCAAGGGACGCAGCAGCCTGCGGGACGGGTCGTGCATCGCCATGCCTGCCAGCCCCTTGGCGCCGGCCCCGCGCAGCAACTGCAGCAGCAAGGTCTCGGCCTGGTCATCCTGATGATGCGCCAACAACACATAATCAGCGTGGTGGGCCAGCAAGGCAGCATACCGTGCCCGTCTGGCGCTCGCCTCTATGCCCATGCCAGACTGCTGTTCGACATGCACATGCGCACAATGGAATGGCACTTCCAGCCTGAGGCACTCTGCCGCACAGAACTCGGCCCACTGGTCCGCATTCGGGCTCAGGCCATGATGCACGTGCATGGCTTCCAGTACGAAATCATGATTTGCCCTGGCTTGCACAAGCAATTGCAGCAACACGCGCGAATCCAGCCCGCCGCTGAATGCGAGCAGCAAATGCTGTCCTGGCCTGGTATGGGATGAAATAAAACTACCCATCCGGCGCATCAGCTCGGATACGCAAGTGGATGAAGTGGCAGGATCGCGGGAACGGGGAGGTTTTCCCTCATTCCCGGATAAGGGCTTACTTGACAGGGACTTCCTTGAACTTGCCATAGCTCATGAGGCGCTCATGGCGCGCCTCCAGCAAGTTGTCTACCGACTTGACCTGCAAATGGGCCAGTTCGTCAGCCAGGGCGCGGCGCAGGTTCTGCATCATGTCTTCCGGCGCACGGTGCGCGCCACCCATGGGTTCGGGCACGATACGGTCAACCAGGCCCAGCGTCTTGAGGCGCGCTGCGGTAATGCCTAGCGTCTCTGCGGCTTCCGATGCCTTGTCGGCGCTCTTCCACAGAATGGAGGCGCAGCCTTCGGGCGAAATGACGGAGTAAGTGGAGTATTGCAGCATCATCAGGTGGTCGACCACGCCCAGCGCCAATGCGCCTCCCGAGCCGCCTTCGCCGATGATCACCCCGATAATCGGCACAGTGAGCTCCGCCATCACATAAAGGTTGCGCGCGATCGCCTCGGACTGGCCACGCTCCTCGGCACCGATGCCGGGATAAGCGCCTGGCGTATCGATCAGGGTGATAATCGGCAGCCTGAACTTCTCGGCCAGGCGGTAAAGGCGCAAGGCCTTGCGATAGCCCTCGGGACGCGGCATGCCGAAATTGCGGTACTGGCGCTCCTTCACGTCGCGGCCCTTCTGGTGGCCGATCACCATCACCGGCTGCCCCTCGAAACGGGCGATGCCGCCCACGATGGCGGGATCATCCGCAAAAGCGCGGTCGCCATGCAGCTCTTCAAAATCGGTAAAGATGCCGCGGATGTAATCCAGGGTGTAAGGCCGCTGCGGATGGCGCGCCACTTGGGAAATCTGCCAAGCGGTGAGCTTGGCGTAGATATCCTTGGTCAGGGTCTTGTTCTTTTGTTGCAGGCGCTCGATCTCTTCCGAGATATCCAATGCGGAATCATCCTGCACATAGCGCAGCTCTTCGATCTTGGCTTCCAGTTCGGCAATCGGCTGCTCGAACTCGAGGAAACTGGTTTTCACGTTGTTGGTTTTGGCGTTCATAGGGCGTCAATTATAAAGTATTTTCACGTTTTCATCGCTGAGCCAACCCTTCAGCCCATACAATAACTCATCCTGCAGTTCCACACGCCAGTTATCGCCAAGCATGAGCTCCACTTGCGCATCCTTGTTGTGGTAAGCCACCTTCACGGCGCAGCCGCGCCCAGCCTCGGGATTGCCAGGCTTGCAATAAGGGGCCAGCAATGCCCGTAGCTTGTCGGCATCGGACTGGCCGTTGCAGCTCAGCTTGAGCAGGTTGGCATATGCACTGCGCGCGCCGGCGATATCGGTCAGGCGGCGCGCATTGACGCGCAAGCCGCCCGAGAAGTCGTCATGGCTGACGCGCCCCTCCACCACCAGCAGTTGGTCTTCCTTGATCAAGGCCGCATTCTCGTTGAGCAGCTCCCCGCTCACGACAATGTCCACGCGCCCCGCCATGTCGTCCAGCGTGACGATCGCCATCTTGCCGCGGCCTGTCATGCGCACGCGCACGCCCATCACGATGCCGGCCAGCAGCTGCGGCTGGTCGCTGGGCTTGAGGCTGGCGAGGTTGTTGCGCACGAAGGTCGCGACTTCTTTCTGGTAATCCGCATAAGGGTGGCCGCTGAAATAAAAGCCCAGCGCGGCCTTTTCTTCCTGCAGCCGTTGCTTTTCCGACCATGGCGGCGTTTCGGGCAATACATGCACGGCGCTGTCGATCACGGAGCCGAACAGGCTGTCCTGTCCGCTCGCCGCCCCGCTCTGCTCCGCGGCGCTGATCGCCAGGCTGACGCCTGCCAGCAATGCCGCCCGGTTGGGTTCGAGCTTGTCGAACGCCCCGGCGCGGATCAGCGACTCGATCACGCGGCGGTTGACCTTGCGCAAGTCCAGGCGGCTGCAGAAATCGAACAGGTCCTTGAAGTCGCCGCCTTCCTTGCGGGCGGCGAGGATCAGCTCGATCGCGGCCCAGCCGGTGCCCTTGATCGCACCCAGGCCGTAAATGATCTGCTTGGCATTGATCGGCTTGAAGCGGTATTCGCTGGCATTGATGTCCGGAGGCAGCACCTCCAGCCCATTGACGATGCAATCGTCATAGAAGAGGTGGACGTTGTCCGTATTGTTCATGTCCGCCGACATGGTCGCAGCCAGAAAAGCCGCGGGATAATGCGCCTTGAGATAGGCCGTATGGTAGGCCACCAGTGCATAGGCTGCGGCGTGCGACTTGTTGAAGCCGTAGCTCGCGAACTTCTCCATCAGGTCGAACAGTTCGCCGGCCTGCTTCTCGGGCGTGCCGTTCTTGACCGCCCCTTCGATGAAGATGCTGCGCTGCTGCGCCATTTCCTCGGGCTTTTTCTTGCCCATGGCGCGGCGCAGCAGGTCGGCGCCGCCCAGGCTGTAGCCCGCCACCACCTGGGCGATCTGCATCACCTGCTCCTGATACACCATGATGCCGTAGGTTTCTTTCAGGATAGCCTCGGTCGCCGGGTGCGGGTATTCCACGCGCTGCAAGCCATGCTTGCGGCGGCAGAAGTCCGGGATCAGGTCCATCGGACCGGGACGGTACAGCGCCACCAGCGCGATGATGTCCTCGAATACGTCCGGCTTGGCCTGCTTCAGCATATCCTTCATGCCGCGCGATTCCAGCTGGAACACGGCCGTGGTATTGGCAGCCTTGAGCAGCTGGTAGCTGGCCTTGTCGTCTATGGGCAGCGTCTCGAAATGCAACGGCTCCAGGCCCTTTTCCGCACGCTGCTGGTTGGCGCTTTCCAGCGCCATGTCCAGAATGGTGAGCGTACGCAGGCCCAGGAAGTCGAACTTGACCAGGCCCACGGCCTCGACATCGTCCTTGTCGTACTGGCTGACTACGCTCTCGCCGCCTGCCTGGCAATAGATCGGAGAAAAATCGGAAATCTTGCCCGGGGAAATCAATACGCCGCCCGCGTGCATGCCGATATTGCGGGTCAGGCCCTCCAGCCTCAGCGCAAGTTCGAGCAGCTCGGCAACCTCTTCCTCCTGCTCTCGGCGCTCCTTGAGCTGCGGTTCCTTCTCTAACGCGTCGCTGAGGCTGATGCCCAGCTCGTTCGGGATCAGCTTGGCCACGCTATCGACGAAGTTGAACGGCAGATCCAGCACCCGGCCTACGTCCCGGATCACGGCCTTGGCGGCCATGGTCCCGAAGGTGGCGATTTGGGAGACCGAGTCCAGGCCGTACTTGCGCTTGACGTAATCGATGACGCGGTCGCGGCCTTCCTGGCAGAAGTCGATGTCGAAGTCGGGCATGGAAACCCGTTCGGGGTTGAGGAAGCGCTCGAACAGCAATGCGTAGCGCATCGGGTCGAGATCGGTAATCCCCAGGCTATAGGCGACCAGCGATCCGGCGCCGGAACCCCGGCCCGGCCCGACCGGAACGCCGTTGTTCTTGGCCCAGTTGATGAAGTCCGCCACGATGAGGAAATAACCCGGGAAACCCATCTGGATGATGATGTTGGTCTCGAATTCGAGGCGCGCCTCATATTCCGGGCGCTTTGCTTCACGCCTAGCCTCATCGGGATACAGCACCTTGAGCCGCTCCTCCAGGCCGGCCTTGGCCTGGGCGACCAGGTACTCATCCAGGCTCTCGCCATTGGGTGTCGGGAATTGAGGCAGGTAATTCTTGCCCAGCGTCAGGGTCAGGTTGCAACGCTTGGCGATCTCGACGCTGTTGGCAAGCGCCTCGGGGATGTCGGAGAACAATTCCGCCATCTGCGCCTGGGACTTGAAATACTGCTCAGGGGTAAACAGCTTGGGGCGGCGGTTATCCGCAAGCACATAGCCTTCGGCAATGCAGACGCGCGCTTCGTGCGCCTTGAAGTCGTCCGGCGTCATGAATTGTACGGGATGGGTCGCCACCACCGGCAACTCCAATTCGCTGGCGATCGCGAGCGCACTGGCGATATAGGTTTCCTGCTGGGCATGGCCTGCCCGCTGCAGCTCGATATAGAACCGCTGCGGGAACAGCGCCGCCCATTGCCCGGCAAGCGCCTGGGCCTGGGCGTAGTTGCCCTGCAGCAGTGCCTGCCCTATGTCGCCGCCCATGGCGCCGGACAACAGGATCAGGCCCTCGGTGCCGTTTTCGTGCAGCCATTCGCGCTTGACCTCGGCGCGGCCGCGATACTGGTTTTGCAGAAAGGCTCGGCTTAGCAGTTCGCACAGGCGCAGGTAGCCCGCATGCGTCTGGCACAGCAACAGCGCTCGGTGGGGCTGATCGCGCTTGGAATCATTCTCCAGCCAGATATCGGCGCCGATCAGCGGCTTGACGCCTTTGCCGCGGGCGGATTTATAGAATTTGACCGCACCGAACAGGCTGCTGAGGTCGGTCAAGGCCAATGCGGGCATCTGGTCAGCCACCGCCTGCTTGACGTAATCGCCAATGCGCACGGTGCCATCGACCACGGAATACTCGCTATGGCAACGCAGATGGATGAATGAGGGATTCGACATACTGCCCTGATTTTACCTGATTCAGGCGGCCTTGCTATCAGGAGATTGCATCCGGGCCTCCCGGCCGGACCAATATCAGGCCAGCAACTGGCGCAACGCGGCAGCCAGCTCGTCTTCCTGTACCGGCTTGCCGAAGAAAGCATCCACGCCCAGGCTTTTTGCCAGGGCCCGGTGCTTTTCCGCCATGCGCGAGCTCACGATCACCAGCGGGATATGGCGCGTGCGTTCGTCGTCGCGCACATTGCGGGCAAGCTCGAAACCATCCATGCGCGGCATCTCGATGTCGGTAAGGATCACGGCCGGCAAGGACTGCTGCATGGCCTGGATGGCTTCCATGCCGTCCTTGGCCGTGACGACCTCGTACCCTTCGCGCTCGAGGAAGCGTCCCAGCACCTTGCGCATGGTGAGGGAGTCGTCCACCAGCAATGCCACCGGCTTGCTTGACGCCAACGGGGTGTCAACTGTCACGGCGATGTTGAGGCTGCCTGCCGACAAGGTCTCGCGGTTGGCAAGCTGCAATGGGTTGACGATCAGCACGATACCGCCATCGCCCAGCACGGTGGCCCCAATCAAGCCGGGCACGCGGGCAAGTTGCGGGCCGATCTGCTTCATCACCACTTCCTGGTTGCCGACAATATCGTCCACATGCAGTGCCACACGGTAGTGGCCGCTACGCAGCAGCATGACCGGCGTATAGCGCTGGCTTTCCGCCGTTGCCTGGGCATCGCCGCACAACCTGCCGAGGAAGTAGATCGGGTAATCATGACCGGCCCAGCTCAACTTGCCATCCGCGTACGCCGCCGTCAGTACGTCCGGCTTCAGCTTCACCACCTGCTCCACCATCACCGCCGGCAATGCGAACTGGCGATTGCCGTACCTGACCAAGACCGCCTGCGACACGGAAAGGGTCACGGGCAGGAAGATGCTGAATATGGTTCCCGTGCCCTGGGTGCTGTTGACGTCGATACGACCGCCCAACGCCGTGATGTCGCTGCGCACGGCGTCCAACCCCACTCCCCGGCCCGATATCTGCGACACGGTGCGCGCCGTGGTGAAGCCCGGCTCGAAAATCAATGCCAGCAAAGCCTGGTCGCTCACCTCCTGGTCGGGCTGCAGCAGGTGCTGCGCCAATGCCCGTTCCCGCACCCGCCCCAGGTCGACGCCTGCGCCGTCATCGCTGACCGTGAGCATGATTTCATCGTTTTCCTGGCGCACCTTGAGCGTGATAATGCCCGCCGCGGGCTTGCCATGCTTGCGCCGCACGTCGGGCGACTCTATGCCGTGCGCCACCGCATTGCGCAGGATATGCTCCACCGCCGCGCCCATGCGGTCCAGCACGCTGCGGTCGATCTCGGTGTCAGCGCCGTCGAGCGCGAGCTCGACCCGCTTATCGAGCTCGCGCGCCGTCTGGCGCACGATGCGGTGCAGCCGCTCCGTCACCAGCGAGAACGGCACCCGGCGCACGTTCATGAGGCCATATTGCAGGTCGCGGCTCATGCGCCCCTGCTGCTGCAACGCAGCCTCGGTCTCATCGAGGTTGCGCAACAGGCCCTGCTGGATGGTGGAAACGTCGTTGACGCTTTCCGCCATCATGCGCGTCAGCTCCTGCAAGCGCGTAAAGCGGTCGAATTCCAGCGGATCGAATGTTTCGTTCGACTCCTGCAGCAATGTCATGCGCGACTGCAACTGGCTTTCCGCCTCGATTTCCAGTTCGCGCAAGTAGCTGCGAAGACGCTGCACGCTTTCGGTCAGGTCGAGCGAGGACTGCTTGAACGCCTGCATTTCGCGCTCCAGGCGCGAGCGCGCGATGCTGACTTCTCCCGCCTCGTTGATCAGCCGGTCCAGCGCCTCGGCGCGCAGCCGCAGGTATTGAACGCGGCGTTCCCGCCCAGCGCGCTGGATCGCCGACTGGCGGCCCGTGGCCAGCGTGGTCTGCCCGCCCAGTACCTCTTCCAGCAAGGCGCCGATATGGTCCAGCCCTGCAAACATCTCGGCGAAATCCTCGGCCTGCGGCACCTGCTTCAAGGCGCGCATGACAAGGTCTTCCATGCCATGCACCGCGTCGCCCAGGCTGCCTTGCCCTGCCATGCGCGCGCTGCCCTTGAGGGTATGCAAGGCACGTTGCAGCATGTCCGGATGCTCAGCCTCATACGGGGCCGCATGCCAGGCGCGCAGTTCGCTGCCGACCATGGGCATGAGGTCGCTGGCCTCCTCGACGAACAAGGCAAACAGCTCTTGGTCCACCGCCTGTTGTGAGGCAGGAAGGTCGGCAGTCGGAGCTTCGGAGGTATCTTGGTCGCGAACGGATTCAGCAGGTGCGGCCTCTTCGGTTTCCGTAGAGGGCTCCTGCGTCTGGGACTGCTCCATCAGGCCGCTCACCTTGGCCTCGGCTTCCAGCAGGCTGGCCACGGCATCCTCGGTCTTGGCCAGGCGCGGGGCCAATGGCACGACATTGCTGCCGGTAGAGGCATCAATCACCGGTATCGCCGCCTCCGCCGCCGCTTTCTTGAGTGCGCGCAACAAGGCCGTGGCAGCGCGCGACTGTTTGCGCTCGCGGGCCTTGCCCAGCATTTTCTCCAAGGTAGAGACCGCATTCTGCAACAAAGCCGCGGTTTGCTCCGTCCAGTTGCCCTGGTGCGCGTCCAGCCAATGCTCCAGCGCACGCGCCAGGTCTGACAATGCGTTGAACCCGGTGGAACCGGCGTTGCTGGCCAGGGTATGGGCGGCCCTGCAGGTTTCCTTGTCCGGCGTGAGCACGGGCTCGCTGCGATGCAACACGACCTGCAGCCAGTCCTGCAATTGTTCCAGGTGCTGTCCTGCCTCTTGCAGGAACACTTCGAACAAGGCGCGGCTGATCTTGCGCGTGCCGCCGATCAGCACTTCCTCCGCTTGCTCCTTGGCCGCCAATCCAGACAGACTGGATTCCAGCTCGTCCGCACGCGCTTGCCAAAGCGCAGCCTCGACCGCCTGATGCGCCTTGTCGCGCAATGACGCGACCCAGCCGGCGAAAGCAGCCGTCGCATCCTCAATAAAGGCAATCATTGCGCTGGTTGGCGTGAGCTTGCGTTCGATCACGCGGTTGAGCAAGGTCTCGACGATGGCAGCCACATTGCCGAGATCGGCCAAGCCGACTGTCCGGCCGCTGCCCTTCAGGGTATGGAAGCCCCTGCGCACCTCGACCAAGGCTTGGTGATTGGTTGCATTGACGCGCAATGCCTGCAAATGCTGCGCGACATTCGCCAGCACATCCTCGGCCTCGGTCAGGTAGACATCCAGCAGCTCGTCGTCAGGCAATTCAGGCGTTGCGGTATGAGTCTCTGGGATTTCCGCCGCCTCGGCAGGCTGCGTCCCCGGTTCTGCATTCTGCACTGCCTTCAACCTTGCCAGCGCATCCTCGAGCGCAAACGCCCCGCCCACGGCATGAGGATATTGCTCGACCGTCATCCCGACCAGGCTCAGGCTGTCCGCCAGCGATTCAAACACCTCCTGCCCTGTAGCTATTCTCCCCTGCTGCAACCCGGCGATCACCTCCTGGGCGACCTGTGCCAGAGCCTTCACTTCGGGCATTTCCAGTATGTCCAGGGCGTTGGAGACTTGCTGCAAAGGCGTGCTTGCCTGAGACAACGGGGCGGCATCGCCCGGCTGGCGGAAATAGGCATCCAGCAGTTGCTCCACCTCTTGCAATGCCGCCGCCGTCTCGCGCGCCAATGCATGCTGCGCCGCCTGCTGCACCGCAGGCGCAGGCGCCAAGGCAGGCAGTTCGCCATGCAATAGGGTTTGCAAGCGCTGCAGTTGCTTTTCCATTTCAAGCTCAGCCTGCTCGCCTTGCCGGCCGTAATGCTGCAGAGCATCCGACAACAAGGTCAAGGCAGAGGCGACTTCGACCAGGGCAATATCCTGCTGGGGATGATGGCCTTGCTGCAAGACCAACACCTGGTCATGTACTGCAGCGAACAACTGCTTCACCGGTTCATTCGATAACGCCGGATAGGTATTGAGGATGCCCGCAAAGCGGGTCATGAACTCATTGAAGACGGCTTCGCCTTCATGCGCGCGCGCCCACAACTCCTTGAGCGCATCCAGGGCCACTTGGCATTGCCTGATATATTGCTGCTCTTCGACGTCGGGCACGAAAGTCGCCTCGGCGGGGATCAACCCGTCCAGCTCGAACAACGCTTTCACTTGGACAATACGTTCGGTAGCGAGCTTGCTGATGGCGAGGAAATATAAAAGGTCCCGCAACAAGAGGCTGGCCGGGCGGTTCACGCCCTCGCCGGCAGAGCGCAACTCCTGGTCAAGGCGGCGGCACAGCCGCTTGACGCCGGCATCCTGGCGATGGGTTTCCTCGGCCAGGGTCTCGGTGAATGCAGTCGCCACCCACCACAAGGTTTTCTGTACTGCCTGGGACTGCACAAGCTGCACGCGCTCCAGCGCGGCGGTCATGTCCTGTAGCGCCTCTGCATCGCCTTTCAGCCAGGACAGCAAGGATTTCTGGAATTGGGCGCGTTGTTCCTTGAGGGTAGCCAGCAAGCTTTGCGAGTCCAGCGTTTCGGTGGGGATGTTCTTGGGAAGGCGCAGGCTGGTATCCGGGAAGAACAGTTCCGAATCCTCCAAGGTTTCACCGTACAAGGACGCCAGTTTCTGCAAGGGCAAGGACAGGCGCAAGGGCTGGTCCGGCTCTCCATTCATGAGCTCCTGCAGGTATTGCTGCAAATGCAGGATGGCGTAGCGCAGCGTGTCCAGATACTCAGGCTCCAGGCTGAGCTCCGACTTGTCCAGCTTGGAAACGATGGTTTCGATTTCGTTGCAATAGCGCTTGCATCCTTCCAGGCCCACCATGTCGAAAGCGCCATTGACCTGATAAAGATGCGTCTTGGCAAAACGCAATGGCGACAGATCGGCGGGGTTGGCCCCGAGCGCGGCCAGTTGCGCCAACACCTGCTCCAGGGCCTGGTCTATTTCACCCTTGACCCAGCTCAGCGGGCCGATATCGAAATCTTCCACCAATATGTCCTAATTGAGCTTGAAGCCAGCCACCGAGGCCCGCAGCTCCTCCGCCAGGCTGGTGAGCTGGCCGATGGAATTGGCCGTTTTCCTGGTGCCTTCCGAAGTTTGGGACGTAATGCTTTGAATCTGCTGCATATTCAAGCTCACGGTAGCAGCCGCCTTGGTTTGCGCCTCAGTTGCGTTGGAGATTTCCTCAATCAGGCGCGCGAGATTATTGGTCACATTCTCGATTTCGCCCAGGGCCTTGCCCGCGGCATCGGACAGGCGTGCGCCTTCCACCACGCCCTCCGTGCTTTTCTCCATCGCCGCAACGGCGCCGTTGGTATCGGTCTGGATCGTCTTCACGATTGCGCTGATCTGCTTGGTCGCCTCGGAGGAGCGCTCGGCAAGACGCTGCACTTCTTCCGCCACCACGGTGAAGCCGCGGCCGGCCTCGCCGGCGGACGCCGCCTGTATGGCGGCATTCAAGGCCAGGATATTGGTTTGCTCGGTAATGTCGGAAATGAGGTCGACGATTTCGCTAATTTCCTGCGAACTCTCGCCCAGGCGCTTGATACGTTTGGAAGTCTCCTGGATCTGGGTACGGATTTCGTTCATGCCGGCGATCGTGTTCTGCACGGCCCTCGTCCCCTGGTTGGTCGCGTCGAGCGAACGCCGGGCCACGTCCGAAGCCTCCTCCGCATTGCTTGAAACCTGCATGATGGACTGGGTCATGTGGTTGACCGCCTCGCCTGTTTCCGTGATCTGCTGCGACTGCAGCTCGGCCGCGTTGAGGAGCGCGGCCGAGGTTTCCTGCGCCTGGGCGGTCGCCTGGTTCACTTGCTCGGTCGCGCGGTTGATCTCGGTCACTAGGTCGCGCAGGCTGTCTATGGTGTAGTTGATGGAGTCGGCAATCGCGCCTGTGATGTTTTCCGCCACTTCGGCCTTCACCGTCAGGTCGCCATCCGCCAGGTCGCCCATCTCATCCAGCAAGTTGAGGATCGCTTCCTGGTTATTAAGGTTGGTCTGTTCGATTTCCTCAAACCGGCCGCGCGCGCCCACAACCTGCTGATAACCGATGCGCACGAGCAAGGCCAGTGCCAGCAGGCCAGCGACAACTGACAAGGCCAGCCACCATCCTGCCTTGCCTTGATCAAGGTAGGCTTGCCAGGTTTGGTGTGTGGCCTGCACGGCCAGGTCGCTCTGCGAGGCCAGCTGGGCCAATTCCCCTGGGGACAAAGCCTGCTCGCGCAGGTCGTTCCAAACCTGCTCCAGCCGCGTGAAGTTCTCGGCCACGTCACTGATTTGCAACAAGGCAGCCTCCTGCAATTCGCGCAAATCCGCCAAGCGGGCAAAAGCCTGGTCCAGCGTGGTGCGCAGACGGTCGCCGGCGGTAGCGTCCCCTCCCGCGCTCAAGGCGGCATCCCGCGCCACTTGCTGCGCCTCCACCTTCAGGCTGGTGGCGATGTCGGCGAAGTGGTTGTTGCGGGCCACCTGCAACTGGTTGAACAACAAACCGAGCAAGGCAAGCACCAGCGCCAACAGCAAGGCGCCCAGCATTGCCTTGCTGGTCTTGCCTACCTGCGGCAGGGCTGGGTCCTCGGCCTTCTTCCTGCCGAATAGGTTCTTTAATATTGCAAAACTTGCTGCCATAAATATCTCCCCTTTTCCGTCAGGCGGCTACCTGCAGAAATTCTTTTTTTTCGAGAATGAGGGCTATATCCAGCACCTCCCATTGATGATGCTGATCGTCTTCGTACCGGGCCGCCACATGGAATGGCACATCCGCCACCATGTTCAGCGGCTTGAAATCCTCGAGGCTGCGCAGCCCGGCCAGGCTGTCGATGAGAAAGCCGGCATTGATGTCGAAATCATCATGTACCAGCAGCAATCTGCTCTCGGCCGTGATGACAGATGGCTGATGGCTTACCCCGAGGAACCTTGCCAGATCGGTGACAGCATAGAGGTTGCCGCGAATATTGGACATGCCGAGAAACCAAGGCTGCACCAGTGGCACGGGCTGGATTTCCGGCACCGGCAACACCTCGCTGATATCCCGCAAGGCAACAAGGTAGCGCTGCCCCCCGGCATGGATGCCCAGCCTGGAACTGTCCGACCCCGTGTCGGCGGTCACATGCTGGAGGCGCTCCAGGATGCTTTGCTGATAAGCCTGCAGATTGAGCCTGGATTTAGCCACCTCAATCGATCTCCGCGATCTTGGATAGCAGCTCGTCCGCGTCCACAGGCTTGATGACACAGTCCTTGGCACCCTGCCGTAAGGCCCACATGCGGTCGGTGGCCTGCTCCTTGCCAGTGCAGACGATGACGGGGATATGCGCGGTGGCGGGATTCTTGGATAAAGACCGCGTCGCCTGGAAACCGTTGAGGCGCGGCATGACCACGTCCATCAGCACCAGGTCCGGCATGGCCGTGCTCACCTTGTCCAGGCAGTCCTGGCCGTCTTCTGCCGTACTCACCTCAAAGCCGGCTTTTTGCAGAAGCTCGCTCAAATACAGGCGGTCGGTCGCCGAATCGTCCACTACGAGGATTTTCTTGATCGTCATTTATTCTTGTCCCGTCGCATTTATTCTTGTTCCATGGTCAGCTCGCCCGGACTGTGCCTGTATTGGCGCACGGCATCCAGCAGGGCATTCTGGGTAAAAGGCTTGGTCAGGTATTGATCCGAACCGGCCATGCGGCCGCGTGCGCGGTCGAACAGGCCGTCCTTGCTGGAAAGCATGATCACGGGAATGGACTTGAAGCGCGCGTTGCGCTTGATCAGGGAGCAGGTCTGGTAACCGTCGAGGCGCGGCATCATGATGTCGACGAAAATCACGTCCGGCAAGTGGTTGGCGATCTTGGACAAAGCATCGAAGCCGTCCTCGGCCAGAAACACTTCGCACCCCGATTGCCGCAGGAAAATTTCAGCGCTCCTGCGTATGGTATGACTGTCATCAATGACCATCACCTTCACACCAGATAGATCAGTTTCCCCCACCCTTTATCCCCTGTATTGACAGGCTGCATTGAGCAGCAGGCTTAGAACGGCTAGCAAAACTCCCCTGGGGCCGCCCTGTCTTGTAACGCTTTCGGCAAGATGCCTAGCCAGGATCGCTACATTGAATTTTGTTAGCCGCTCTTAATCGGCGCTCATGAGAAAGCGCCCGGTTTTCGCACCATTCTATCTACAGACTTCGACGCCGTGCAATACCGGCGCCATAAAAAGCAGGTTGTCAATCCGCGAACAAAAAGGTTAAATAACCTGCCTATCAGGCACGATGACCTGAAACGTCATCTGCATAGTCGCACAAAACAACAATAACCAGAAGCGCCGCGCCAACCATAAGCGGCCGTACTAGGGAACGGAGATCATGCTAGTCAGACAGGAAGCCCTCACGACGAAGATGAGCATCAAGGATTTGCCATCGTCTTCACCATTACCCAATGCCAATCTCGTATTGGTATTCGGCTCGGTCAGGCGCTTCAGCGATGGCAAGCTGCCGGCCCAGCTCAAGGAGCGCTACCCTGCCGCCCAGATCGTCGGCTGCACCACATCCGGTGAAATCGGCCCGCATGGCGTCAGCGACGACAGCCTGCAGATCACGGCCATCGCCTGGGACAAGACCATGCAGCGCGTCACCTACGCCCGCGCCAACAACATGCAGACATCGGCCGAGACGGCCATCAACCTCGCCAAGCAACTCAAATCGGACAGCCTGCGCACCGTCCTGGTCTTTTCCGACGGCCTGCACATCAATGGCTCGGAATTGCTGCAGGGCTTTCAGAGCGTGCTGGGCGACATCCCGATCGTGGGCGGCATGGCGGGCGACAATGCCGAGTTTTCCAAGACGCTGCAACTGCTCAACGACAGCGTTGAAGAAGGCCTGGTCATCGCCATCGGCCTCTACGGCGACAAGCTGATCACCGCCAGCGGGGCGCTAGGCGGATGGAAACCTTACGGCCCCCCACGCAAGATCACGCGCTCGGAAAAAAACGTGGTGTATGAAATGGACGGCAAGCCCGCCCTGCCGCTCTACCGCATGTACATCGGCGAGCAGAATGCCAAGACCCTGCCCGGTTCGGGCCTGCGCTTCCCCTTCGCAGTGATCGAGGAAGGCAAGCGCGAAGTGGAAAAAGTCCGTACCCTGCTTGCCATCGACTCCGCAAAAAACAGCCTTACCTTCGCAGGCAATGTGGAGGAAGGCGAAACGGTGCGACTCTGCCAAACCACGCACGACAGGCTGGTGGAAGGCGCAAGCGGCGCTGCGAGGCTGGTGACCGGCAACCTGGATACCAGCCAGCCCGGCCTGGCCTTGTGCGTCAGCTGCGTCGGGCGCAAACTGGTCATGGCCGACCAGATCGCGGATGAAATCCAGGCAGTGCAGCAAACGCTGGGCAGCCAGACCGTGCTGACCGGCTTCTACTCTTACGGGGAATTCTGTCCGCGGCCCAACACCACGGACAATGTATTGCACAACCAGACCATGACCATAGGTTACTTGAGCGAAGCGTTATGATAGCCGAGCTCTAAAATAACGAAGCTTTAATAATAGCAACACTGATGGCTGGTCAATAACCGACACCACTCAACCAGATAGAAAAGGACTTGATTTATGGCAACCGTCACCCTCAAAGGCAACCCGGTACAAATCGGCGGCAACCTGCCGCAAAAAGGCGAAACCGCTCCCGATTTCCAATTGGCTGATGCGAAACGCAACCTGGTCGGCCTCGCCGACTTTGCCGGCAAGCGCAAGGTATTGAACATCTTCCCAAGTATCGATACTCCGACCTGCGCCACCTCAGTCCGCACGTTCAACAAGCAGGCCAGCGGCCTGGCCAATACCGTGGTGCTATGCATTTCCGCAGATTTGCCGTTTGCGCAAAGCCGTTTCTGCGGCGCCGAAGGCCTGGAAAATGTCGTCACGCTCTCCACCTTCCGCGATACCGCCAAGTTCTCCAAGGATTACGGCGTGCAAATCGCCGACAGCAGCCTGGCGGGCCTGACTGCGCGCGCCGTGGTAGTGCTCGATGAAAACAACAAGGTGCTGCACAGCGAGCTGGTATCCGAAATTGCCAATGAACCCAATTACGACGCCGCACTAGCCGCACTGTAACGACTTACGCAGCCGTGGCCAGCCCGCGGCTGCATTTCCTCCCCTCATCATGCCCCCTGGCAACACTGCCCGTTACCCCGCGCATGGGTTCCAAGTTTTCAGGCATGCGCTTTCGCCATCCTGGCTGCAACGCGCACGCGATGCCGTCGCATCCATCATCAGGCAATACCGCGCCAATGAGCCCTTGGCGCAACAGAACGGTGTCAGCCTGGGAGAATTCGCCCTGGCGAAACCCGAACGCAATCCCGGCATTGACGGCAGCAAGCTGATCAATGAGCCCTTCATCATCGGCGATATGCTTGCGTTGGACAGGCGCTTTGTTTCATTGCTGTCGGAAGAGCCGCTTTGGTCGATCGCGGCGAACCTGCTGGACACACAAGCCGGGAACATCGTATTCCACTATGCCAATCTGACGCGTAAACCTGCAGGAACAGGCCCGGCCATCAGTTGGCACCGTGACAATGAGAATACTTTTTTCTGCCCGGAGGATGACAGCTTCCTGCGCCTGCTGATTCCCTTGCAAGGCATGTCGCAGGAAAACGGCGGAACGGCAGTCGTTCCTGGCAGCCACCTGGACGACAGCATGGACAAGAACACACTGGATAAAGACGCTACTGCCCACCCGGATGTCGAGGCAGGCGACGTACTGACCATACATCCGCGCCTGCTGCACGCCCAACCGCAGCCACAGGGAGTGGGATGTCGTCATCGTGCAGTTCGGTATCGCAAGCGCAAGGTTGCGGTTTCAGGAGGCGCTGGAAATGAGCGCCCTGCACGCCCGCGACACTTTTAGCGGGCTTTGAGTCAGTCCGTTGCCAGACAGGCCGGCAACTCTCCCGGTTGGCGGTGCATCTGATAGCCCATCCACAAACTGTTGGCGATCTTGCCTGCCATGAGCTCGGCCTGCGCCTGCATGGCCCGGTTGGGTTGAACGGCAAGCGTTTGGCGGAACAAGGCCAGCCAATGCTCGAACAGCTCAGCGCTCAAGTCCGGCAAGGCAATATGCTTGGGCATGGGCGTCCCGGAAAAACGCCGGCTTCCCAGCAAAATCGCACACCAGAAATCCTCCAGCTTCGCCAGGTGCGTATCCCAGTCGGCGATATGCCCGTTGAATATCGGTCCCAAGCGCTCGTCCTGGCGGATGTCGGCATAGAAAGCATGCACCAATGCCTTGATTTCGTCTTCCGTACAGATCGGATTGCCCATTGCCCTCTCCTTCGTCGCTCGATTAAGAAAACCGCTTGAAAACCAATTGTTTCAACAATTGACCGTCAAAATACAATCAAGGCAAACTGCGTAAATCAGTAAGCTGGATTGAAGGCCCGTAGCGGCTCATCAAGTCTTATGAGCCGCTACGGGCATGCCTATGCCTGCAGGCACTTGCTCACCACCTCGAATACGTCATTCGAGAGGTTGGGAGTTTCCATGATGGCGCGCAGGGCATCCTGCATCTGGGCTTGCAGCACCGGCGTGTAGCGTTTCCATTCGCGGAAAGGCGTTACCTGGCGCGCGGCGATCTGCGGGTTGATCGCGTTCAATTCGATGACCGCGTCCCGGAGCAAGGCGTAGCCTTGCCCGCTGGGGTCGTGGAACTTCACCGGGTTGTTCACGGCAAACGCCGAATAGAGCGCCCTGACGCGGTTCGGATTGCGGATATTGAATTCGGGATGCTGGCGCAGCCGGGCAAAATCCTCGAAAACGCTTTCCCGGTTGGCAATCGCCTGCAGGGAGAACCATTTGTCCACCACCAGCTGGTAGCCCTTGAAGCGCTCGTAGAAATCCGCAAACACCTCATCGCGTTCCGGCTTGTTGCTGTCCGCCAGGCTGGACAAGGCGGCCACGCGGTCTGTCATGTTGTCGGCCTGGTCGTAATGCGCCTTGCCGCGCGCGGCGCACCCGGTGCCATTGGTCACGGTGAGCAAATCCAGCAAGGCGTTGCGCAACGCGCGGCGGCCCATCGCCGCCGGCGAAATGGAGAACTCTCCCGCGCCGCGGTTATGCTCGTACAGCGAGGCCAGCGTATCCTTATGCGCGCGCTTGATGGCATTGAGGATGGCGCTGCGCGCCTGGTCGATCGCGGCTGGGTCGACCACGTCCTGCGCCTGGGCGATGACCGCGATGGAGGGCAGCGACAAGGCGCGCGCCAACAAGGCCTTGTCTGTGTCCTCTCTCAAGCCTTGCTCCAGCAGGACGCCGAAATCGGCGATGAATTGCGCGATATCCGCTTCACTGTCGGCCATGACCCGCTGAATGGTGCGCAACGCAATGGTCTGGCCGGCCTCCCATTTATTGAAACCGTCCGTGTCCTTGAGCTGCAACAGGCGCAGGTCGTCGTCGCTGAGGTCGGTGGACAATTTCACCGGCGCGGAAAATCCGCGCAGGATGGAAGGCACGGGACGCGACGGCACGTTGTCGAAGGTGAAGCTTTGCTCGGGCTCCGTCATCTCCAGCACGCGGGTGGCATGCGTCTCCTCGCCAGCCTCATTGAGCAATCCCACCGCAACCGGGATCAGCAACGGCTGCTTGCCGGTCTGCCCTGGCGTGTCCGGCTGGGATTGCTTGAGGGTCAGGGTATATTGCCCGGCTTCCGGGTTGTAACGGCCGCTCGCCTGCAGGCTCGGCGTGCCAGCCTGCTTGTACCAGCGGAAAAACTGCGACATATCGCGCCCTGAGGCGTCCGCCATGCACTGGACGAAATCGTTGATGGTGACCGCGTGGCCATCGTAGCGCTGGAAATAGAGATCGGTGGCCTGGCGGTACTTCTCCTCGCCAAGCAGGGCATGCTGCATGCGGATCAGCTCCGACCCTTTTTCATAGATGGTCATGGTGTAGAAGTTGCTGATCTCGATGAAGTGGTCGGGCTGCACCGAATGCGCCAGCGGGCTCGCATCCTCGGGAAACTGCAGCCTGCGCAGCTGGTCGACGTCGTCGATGCGCTGGACCGCGCGCGAGTTCATGTCCGCGCTGAACTCCTGGTCGCGGAACACGGTCAGGCCTTCCTTCAATGAAAGCTGGAACCAATCCCGGCAAGTCACGCGGTTGCCGGTCCAGTTATGGAAATACTCGTGCGCAATCACCGCCTCGACGCTGATGAAGTCGGCATCGGTCGCGGTTTCCTGGTGCGCCAGCACCAGCTTGGTATTGAAGATGTTGAGCGAAGTATTCTCCATCGCCCCCATGTTGAAGTCGCTGACCGCCACGATGTTGAACAGGTCAAGCTCGTATTCGCGCCCGTACTTGTCCTCGTCCCATTTCATGGCTTTCTTGAGCGACGCCATGGCATGGCCGCATTGCCCTTCGTCCCCCTGGCGCACGTAAATATGAAGATCGACATTGCGGCCGGACCTGGTCTGGAAGCTATCGGCGATGCGCACCAGGTCGCCGGCGACCAGGGCGAACAAATAGCAAGGCTTGGGGAACGGGTCGTGCCATTCGGTAAAGTGGCGGCCTTGCTCCAGATCGCCAGCAGCCACCAGGTTGCCGTTCGACAGCAGCACAGGGTAATGCGCCTTGTCCGCCTCGATCCGCACCGAGAAGATGCCCAGGACGTCTGGCCGGTCCTGGAAGTAAGTGATGCGGCGGAACCCTTCCGCCTCGCACTGGGTGCAGAAAGTGCCTTGGGACTTGTACAGCCCTTCGAGCGCGGTATTGGTTTCCGGGTGTATCTCGGAGGTGATCGCGAGCGTGAATTTCTCCGCCGCATCGTCGATGACGAGCCTGTCGCCTTCCAGCACATAGCCGTCGAACGGCGCCCCGTCCAATTCCACGGACTGGACGACCTGGTCCTGCCCGTTCAATACCAGCCGGTTCGAGGTGGCCGACGGGTTCTTCGCATAGGCGACTTCCGACCTGACAACGGTCTTGTCCTCGAACAATTCGAACTTGAGCGCGATGTGCGAGGCGAGGTAAGGCGCAGGCGTGTAGTCCTTGAGGTAGATGGTTTTTGGCGCGGCTTCGGTATCTGGGAACATGGATGGCATTTCTTCTTGGCTGGATTTTCGGGCTGGAATTTTCGGGTTAACTAGACTCAATAGTAGCAAGAGATTCCGTCTCTGGCATATCGCTCGACGTCATGACGCAAGCAAACCAGGTCTATGGTAGTCATTCGTCACCGACCATCACTGCTCCTGGTATGCGGTGTATTTGGCGTTGCTGCCGCGCACCTTGTCGGCGGGATATTTCTTCGCGTTGAGGTCTATCTTGGCATTGACTGCCGCAATCAGGTCGATGCCGCACACCTCGGCAATACGCAGCAGGTAAACGAAGGTATCTGCGAGCTCGTGGCCGACCTCGGTCTTGCGTTCATCGGTCAGCGCAGCGCTCTCGGCCGGGCTGTCCCACTGGAAATGCTCCACCACTTCCGCCGCTTCCACGATCATCGCCATGGCCAGGTTCTTGGGCGTATGGAACTGATCCCACTCGCGCTCGGCGACAAAATGGTTGATCCTCGCGCGCAGGTTTTCCAGGGAATCCGGCCGCCTGCTGTCGTCAGTCATTGCTTTTCTCCTTGCGGTTGGAGCCGGCCACCATCTTAATCTCGAACACGCGGCATTCCAGCGGGCCGTTGAACAGGGGCGTGCGCTTGGTGGGCGATAGCCGCATCAGCTTGGGCAGGCGCATGTCGTTGGTAAGGAAATAAGCGTTCCAGCCGGCGAACTTCTTTTTCAGCGCCTCGCCCATTTTGGGATAGAGCGCCGCCAGCTCCTCATCTTCGCCGATGCGTACGCCGTACGGCGGGTTGGCGACCAGGATACCCTCAGCCGCAGGAGGAACCGCCTCGGTGAAATCGCGATGCGCGACTTGCACCGCTTCCAGCAATCCGGCCTGCTCCAGGTTCTTGCGGGTCACCCTCACCGCGCGCAGGTCCGCGTCGCTGCCGTAGATGCCCTGGAATGTCACGGGCTTGGCCCGGCTCTTCGCCTGCTTGAGCAGGGATTGCCATGCGCCGGCATTGAAGTTCTTCAAGCGCTCGAAACCGAAGCTGCGGTTGCTTCCGGGCGCGATATCCAGGGAGATCATCGCCGCCTCCAGCAGGAAAGTGCCGCTGCCGCACATCGGGTCGAGCAAGGGCATGCCTGGCTGCCAGCCCGAAAGCTTGAGGATGCCTGCGGCCAGGTTTTCGCGCAACGGCGCCTCGATGCTGGAACGGCGCAAGCCGCGCTGATACAAGGCATTGCCGGAAGTATCCACGTAAAGCTGGTACTCCTCCGCGCCCAGGTAGGCGTGCACGCGCACATCCGGCTCGCGTGTGTCGACGGAGGGCCGGCTGCCGACTTCCTCGCGGAAGCGGTCGCAGATAGCGTCCTTGATACGCAGCGTCGCGAATTCCAGGCTCTTGAGCGGGCATTTCACGCCGGTCACCTTGACCATGAAATCCTGCTCCACCTCGAACCATTGCGCCCAGTCGATCTTGTATGCGCCCTGGTAAAGCTCGTCCTCGTTGCTGTAGCGCCCCTTGCCGACCTGTAGCAGGATACGCGTGGCGATGCGGCTCTCGAGGTTGGCGCGGTAGCAGAGGAGCATATCCCCGGCAAAACCCACGCCCCCGTCGGTCGGCTTGATTTGCCGCGCATGGAGGCTTTTCAGCTCGTATTCGAGCAGGGATTCCAGTCCGCGCGGACAAGTGGCAAAAAATTGATAATGCATGCGGTATCCTGAAGGCTGTTAGGATTCCAGCAACAAGCGGTTGCTGGTACTCGGGTTGTGCTCGCGCAAGCGCTCGACGAACTCAAGGAACTCGACCTTGTGCTCGGCTTCAAGCGCCTTGGCGCGAACGCGCAGCGTGCTCCAGCGCAAATCGTTCGGCGCGCGCTTGAAGCCGAACACGACCACATTGCCGGGTCTGCCTGTGGGCATCACCAGGATGCGGCCATGGAAGCTGGTCTCGATACGCTGCAGGTAGACGTCGTAATTCTTGTCGCTGCCCCAGAGGTTGATCGCGCACATGCCGTCCAGCGTCAGCGCCTCGAAACAGGAATCGAAGAAATCCTGCGAGCATAGGTCGGGCGGCAAGCCGTTGCTGCCGAAAGCATCCATCATGAGCATGGAAGTCGTGCCCGGGTTGTCGCGCAGGAAAGCGGCGGCATCGCCCTCGATGATCTCGAAACGCTCGTCGTCTTCCGGGGTGAAGAAGTGGCTGCGCGCCACCTCGATAATGCGCGGGTTGATTTCCACCACCCGCGTCTTCACCTGCGGCATGTGGTGGTAAACGTATTTGGGAATCGAGCCGCCGCCCAGACCCAGCACCACCAGGTCGCGCGGCTGCTTCTGGAACAGCAGGTACACCATCATGCCGCGCGAGTAGCGCAGCTCCAGCGCGTACGGGTCCTTGATGCGCATCGAGCTCTGGATGGTGTCCGACCCCAGGTGCAGGGAGCGCACGCCGTCGATCTCGCTCACATCGACGCTGTCTTCGCTGGTAATGGCCTTGTGTATGCTGCGCGCGATCTTGCGCCCCACCCTGAACATCAGGCCGCCTCGCTTTCTGCCGCGGCTTCGGCATGCTCCACCGCCTTGAAGCGGCTTTCGAGCTCGATCAGCAAGGTATCGACCTTCTGGATTTCAATAATCACGCGGCTGCCGGGCGCCAGCTCGGGCATGCCGTGCACCTTGGCGATCAGCGGCATGCCGTCGAGGCGCACCAGGCTCTCGCGCCAGACAGTGGCGCCGATCTCATGGATGTCTTCCTGCAACAGGTATTGCAGGCACCAGTAGCGCTCCATGCGCGTCTGGAATTCGTTATAGGCGTTGTAGGTCAGGTCGAAGTTGCGCATCACCACCGCCAGCTCGTCGCTACCTGGCGGATAAACAGGCTCCTGCCCCTGCACCACGGCAACGATCTGGCGCTGGTTGACCAGGTCCACCGCACGGCGCAACGGCGAAGTGCTCCAGCTGTACTGGTTCACGCCCAGCCCCTGGTGCGGCTCGGCCTTGACCGTCATGTAGACCTTGCCGCCGTTCTGGGCCCGGTAGATGCCCGGCACATTGTGCTCGGCCAACAGGCCGCCCCAATGGCTGTTGGCTTCGATCATCAGTTCGGCGACCAGCTTGTCGATCGGCGCGCCGCGGCGGCGGCCGACGATGCGCACCCGGCCGTCGTCGACGTAGAAGTTGTAGTCGAGCTGGACCGGGCGTGTGGGATCATATTTGCCGCGCGCCTTTTCCAGCGACTCGGCCAGCCGGAACAGGAACAGCAGGCGCTGCCAATAGGGATGGCCCGTATCCTGCTCCAGCGTGTTCTCGTTAAAGAAAGGCTCCAGCGTGTCATGGCGCAGGTTCTCGGCCACCTTGACCTGCTCGACGCGGCTTTCCCGCTTGATGATGCTCAAGTCGGGCGCCACGTCCAGGTAAAGCGAAAGCGCCGGCCGCCATTCGCCTTGGTTCAGGCTGAACGGCGTCACGACATCCTCCGGCAGCATGGTGATCTTGTTGCCGGGCATATAGACGGTGGAAAGCCGCTGCATGACGACCTGGTCCAGCTGGCTGCCCGGCAGGATGCCCAGCGCAGGTGCGGCGATATGGATGCCCACCCTGGTCACGCCGTCGGCCAGCTGCACCAGGGTGAAGGCATCGTCGATCTCGGTGGTCGTACTGTCGTCGATGCTGAATGCCTCGGCCTCGGCACGCGGCAGATCCGCCGGCAATACGGGAGGGTCCATGTCGGGGAAGCCCTGCCCTTCGGCGAAGTATTCCCGCAGGAACGCGCCGAGGTGGTAATCATGCACGGATGAAATTGCGCCACACGACGCCAGCACGCGGACGACATGCTGGTTGCTTTCTCCCGCCGCCTGCTCCAGCGCCTTCCATTCCAGGCTATTCTTGTCAGGTTGGTAGAGCAAGGCGTCTATCACCTTGCCGTCGAACTCGGCAGGCAACTGTCCGGCCTTGAGCTGCTCGACATACTGCGCCACCTTCTCGGCTTGCAGGCGCTTCTTTTCCAGCCCGGCCAGCGCGGCCTGCAGGGTTTCCTCGGGAGCGGCCTTGTAGCGCCCCTTGCCTTTGCGGTAAAAGTACATGGGCGCGCCATGCAGCCGGATGGCGACGGCGGCCGCCTGGATGGAGGTCGGCTTGCCGCCGTAATACTCCTCGGCAAGCTCCTCGAAACCGAACTCGGGCTCGCCGCAGCATTCCCAAAGAAATGGGACATCGAGGCCCTCGGCCTCTGCGCTGGCGTTTTCCATGAATCCCGACAATGCGCCCTCGAAGCGCATCAAGACGTTGGCGGACTTGATCTTGGAGCGTTTGCCGGAAATGGCCTCTACTTGGAGAGAGCTGGGGTTTTCCGTCATGACCGAGGCAACCTTGAAACTGCCCTCTTCTTCAAAAAATACGTTCATAATCCTGCTTTTTGGACGTGCCCTGTTGACGGCACGTGATGATTGTCTGTAATTTAGCGCCTATGCATAACGCCGAACGAATGATACATGAGATTGGGCAGCGCCCGACCTCCTCACGTGTTGCTGTATTGAATGTCCTGATGGAGTCGGAATTCCCGCTCACGCATCATGAATTACTGCAAACGCTGACCAAGGAAGCGCCCTTCGACCGCGTCACCCTGTATCGCGTTCTCGACTGGCTGGTGGAGTGCAACCTCGTGCATCCCATCATGGGCGACGACCGCGCCAGGCGCTTCCAGCTGACCCAGCGCAACGCCAAGCACCACCATGCGCATTTCGAATGCTCCTCCTGCGGCAAGATATTCTGCCTGGACGAAGTCAAGCCGCGCATTCCCAATAGCGTACCCTCCCATTTTACCGTCGAGTCGGTCGAACTCAATATAAAAGGTCAATGCGACCACTGTAATTCCGCAAGAAACTGATTCCTCTAGGCCAGGCTTTCTTTAAGGCGCGGGCCGGTCTTTGCATCAACCTCCCCTTAAGATAAAATTAATTGCAACATAGTTGCACATCAAGACGCCACACCCTAAAATGCAACTTTGTTGCATTTATTATTCAAAACCATGCCGAATCCAGACGTCGTCAGCATTGAAGAATTGCTTTCCATGCCTGAAGAACATTACATGAACCCGCAGCAGCTTGCCTTCTTCCAACGCCTGCTCGAGCAGCAGCTCGCCCATATCCGTGACAACGCCGCCGAGACCAGCAAGCACCTGAGGGAACACGAAGAATTTCCCGACCCGGCCGACCGCGCCACACAGGAAGAACTGCATACGCTGGAACTGCGTACGCGCGACCGCGAGCGCAAGCTGGAAAAGAAAATCAACGCGGCATTGCAGCGCATCCGCGATGGCGAATACGGCTATTGCGAAGAGTCCGGCGAGCCTATCGGCCTGCAACGACTGCTCGCCCGCCCTACCGCCACCCTTTCGCTGGAGGCGCAGGAGCGGCATGAAAGGCGCGAACGCCAATACAGCCATTAAGAGCGGCTAACAAACCTCAGCGAAGCGTTCCTGGCCAGGCGCTCTGCCGCAGGCAGTACAAGCAGTACGGCAAGGCAGGGCAACAACGCCAGGAGAGTTTTGTCAGCCACTCTTGTAAGAATCATCAAACTCCAGGAACCACTATGCAAACCACCCGCAAACTCCCCGTCACCGTGCTGTCCGGCTTTCTCGGCGCCGGCAAGACCACCTTGCTCAACCACATCCTGAACAACCGCGAGGACAAGCGCGTCGCTGTCATCGTCAACGACATGTCGGAGGTCAATATCGATGCGCAACTCGTCCGCGAGGGCGGAGCCGACTTGTCGCGCTCGGAAGAGAAACTGGTGGAAATGAGCAACGGCTGCATCTGCTGCACCCTGCGCGAAGACCTGCTGGTCGAGATCAAGCGCCTGGCGGAAGCCGGGCGCTTCGACTACCTGCTGATCGAATCCACCGGCATTTCCGAGCCGCTTCCCGTCGCCGAAACCTTTACCTTCCGCGATGAAAACGGTACCAGCCTTTCCGACATCGCACGGCTCGACACCATGGTCACCGTGGTGGACGCCTTCAACTTCCTGCGCGACTATGCCTCACGCGACATGCTGGCGCAACGCGGCTCCTCGATGGGCGAAGGGGATGAGCGCACCGTCGTCGACCTGCTGATCGAGCAGGTGGAATTCTGCGACGTCATCGTGCTGAACAAGACCGACCTGGTCGGCCAGGAGGCATTGCAGCAATTGCACGGCATCCTGAAAAGCTTCAATCCGCGCGCCCGGATCGTGGAAAGCGAATTCGGCCGCGTGCCGCTCGACCAGGTGCTCGACACCGGGCTGTTCGATTTTGCCGAAGCCCAGGCCGCCCCGGGCTGGCTCAGGGAATTGCGCGGCGAGCACACGCCGGAAACCGAGCAATACGGCATCACGAGCTTCGTTTACCGCGCGCGCCGACCTTTCCACCCGGAACGGTTGTGGCGATGGTTCTCGCGCGAGTGGCCGAACGTCGTCCGCTCCAAGGGACATTTCTGGATTGCCAGCCGCCCCGCCTATTGCGGCAGCTGGTCCCAGGCCGGTTCCATCACCCGGCACGGACCGGCCGGATACTGGTGGGCCGCCACGCCCAAGGCCTACTGGCCCGAGGACATGGAATCGCTCAGCATCATCCGCTCGCGCTTTTCCGGCGAATTCGGCGACCGCCAGCAGGAGATCGTGCTGATCGGTAGCAAGATGGACGAAACCGACCTGAGGCGGGAATTCGACCACTGCCTGTTGACGGATGCCGAACTCATGCTCGGCATGCAGGCATGGGGGGATTTCAACGACCCTTTCCCCGCCTGGGACCGCCAACCGGAAGAAAGCGCCGCCTGACTACTGCCGGCACGCTTGCCTTTGGCCAGGAACCGCCATTCTCGTTTAAAATGCGAATGCCGTAACCCCAATACGGCATCCTGCTATCCTCACAACATACCCAAGGGACTCAAGGAATTTTTCAATGACGCTGGACCATCGCATCCCGGTGACGTTGCTGACCGGTTTTCTCGGCAGCGGCAAGACCACGCTGCTCAACAAGCTGCTCAACCACCCCGGCATGAAGGACACCGCCGTCATCATCAACGAGCTCGGCAGCGCCGGGCTGGACCATATCCTCGCCCGCACGGTCGAGAGCCAACATATTGCCGACAACACCGTGCTGTTGGAGTCCGGCTGCCTGTGCTGCACCTTGAGCAACGAGCTGGCGGACACCATGCGCGATTTGTTCTTCAAACGCCAGCTGGAAGCGATCCCCGCTTTTTCCCGCCTGGTGATCGAGACCACCGGCATGGCGGACCCCGGCCCCATCATGGCCAACCTGCTCAACGAGCCGGTGATTTCCTCCACCTACCGCCTGGACGCGGTAGTGGTCACCATAGACAGCACCTACGGCCTGCAGCAGATTGCAGGCCACGGCGAGGCGCGCAAGCAGGCCGCCGTGGCGGATGTGCTGCTCATCACCAAGACCGACCTGGCATCGTCGGAAAGCTTGGATACACTCTCGGCGGCGCTGCAGGAGCTCAACCCCGGCGCCACCCAATACCGCATCAGCCATGGCGAGATAGATCCCTCCGCGGTGATTGACGCAGGCCTGTTCAATCCCGGCGGCACGCAGGCGCAGCCGCAGCGCTGGCTGCGTGCGCCGTCGCGCTCCAAGGCCAGGCGCGGCATGCTGCCGCAAGCCGTGCACGAGGACGAAATCGGCAGCTTTACCGTGACCATGCCCAAGCCGCTAACCTGGCTGCAGCTCGAACCCGTATTGCAATGGCTTTGCGCCACGCATGGCGAAAACCTGCTGCGCATGAAGGGTATCATCCATGCCGAGGACCAGCCGGCGCCCCTGGCGGTGCATGCAGTGCACCACACGCTTTACCCGCCCAACCTGCTGCAAGGCTGGGATGAAGACGAGCCGATTACCCGGATTGTCCTGATCGGCAAGGGGCTGGATGAAATCAGGATCCGCGATGCGTTGATGCAGATATAGTGCCTGTGGAAGCTTTGATTGCGGGCAGTACGAGTTGCTCAAGAAGGCAACCACGGGTTTGAGCTGCCAAACTTAATCCATAAACCTGGCAAGAGGCTGCAACAATTGCCTCTCGTCATTGCCGATTCCCGACTGGGTAATCAGCACCAGTCGGCTGCGTCGGTCCCGGCCCTGCCAATGCGGCAAGGGCTCGGGCGCATGCAATACGTGCTGTACGCGGTGCACCGCTATCGGGTCGGGCTCTCCCTCAATATGGAACACGCCTTTGAGACGCAACAGTCCCGGGCTGTCGTCATCGCGCAGTATCTCTAGCCAGCGCTCGAAATCCGCCCTGGGAACAGGCTTGTCCAGCGACAGGCTCAAGGTGGTTGCCTCGCCGCCATGCAAGGCCGGCGTCGCCAGCGCTGATAACCAATGCGGGAAACCTGCGGCTGGCGCCGACCCAAATAAGAGTGAGAATCCTGATGCGTCAGGCCGGGCTGGATCCAGCCTGGTTAACGTCGCTAGAGGATTCAGTTGATGCAGGCATGCCTCGAGTCGATGCAATACGTCGCTGCCGGCCAGATCGGTCTTCGAAACCAACAGGCGGTCTGCCAGCTGCACTTGCTTCACAGCCTCCGGATGACGCTCCAAGGTTGCCCTCCCCAACAGCCCATCGACCACCGTAACCACGCCATCCAGCTGGTAGGCTGATGCAACATAGGCGTCGGTCATCAGGGTATGCAGGACAGGGGCGGGATCGGCCAGCCCGCTGGTCTCGATCACCACGCGCTTGAATTGCCGCACGCCGTTGCGGGAAAAGCGCCAATGGATGTCCTTCAACGTCTGCTTGAGGTCGCTACGCAGCCGGCAGCACAGACAGCCATTGCTCAGCTCCACTATCATGGGCTGTTCCTGTTGATGCGCTACCAGCAAGTGGTCGAGGCCGGTCTCGCCGAACTCATTGACGATGACCAGGGTATCCTGCGCCTGCGGATGCCGCAGCCATCGGTTGAGCAAGGTGGTCTTGCCGGCGCCGAGAAACCCGGTCAATACCGTGACAGGCAAACGCATCCTGTCAGCCACGCATTCGCCCCGTCAAGGCATGCAATCTCCGCTTGCCAAGCCCTGCGGCGAGTCGGTAAAGTCCTACTTGTAATTCAGTGTAGTCTGATATTACGGATTGCATGTGCAGCGTACGCTCCTATCCGAACTGCAGCAGGGAGTCTCTGCCGTCTCTTCCACCACCAAGAAAAAGGAAAACATCATGCAAAGCGTCATCGGTCTATTGATCCTCATTGCAGACATTTATGCGATTATCAAGATTATCCAGAGCTCGGCAGACACGGTAAAGAAAATCCTATGGATTCTTGGCGTATTGATCTTCCCTGTGCTTGGCCTGATTGTCTGGTACCTGGCCGGCCCGGGCAGCAAAACCGACTAATCCCTACCGCGGGCTGTCTTGCGTTTGCCAGATGGCCTGCCCACATATTCAAGTTCAAGGCCGCCACCATGCTCGTCACCTTTTCCACCTCCCGTTATAGCGACATCATGCTGTTTGGCGATGTCGCCAAGCAACTGCTCCAACTCATGGGCCATAGCGGCACGATTCCCGGAGCAATCCTCGCCGCCGACGTGCCACAGGCGTTGCAGCATTTGCAGCAAGGTCTCGAAGGCGCAACCGCACCCGATAGCGCTGAATCGCCGGCTACTGAGGACGAAGCCACTCATGTCAGCCTGAAGAATCGGGCCCTGCCGTTGATAGAACTGCTGCAATCCGCTATCCAGAACCAAAGCGACGTGATGTGGAAATAAGCTGTGCGCCAGCGTGTTTAACCAGTAGACTCCCGCCTCATGAACAGTGCCGATTTCCATAACAAATCCTTCATCTTCCTGCTCCTGCTGGTTTCCGCCGGGCTCATCATCATCCTGCTGCCTTTTTACGGCGCGGTATTCTGGGGCGTGATTCTCTCCATCCTGTTCACGCCGCTGTACCGGCGCCTGCTTGCAGCCACGAAAAACCGCCGTAACCTCGCGGCGCTCGGCACGCTGAGCACCTGCATCGTCATCGTCATCGTGCCGGTCGTCATCATTGCCAGCTCCCTGGTGCATGAGGGCGCTACGCTGTTCCAGAAACTCAAGACGGGGGAGATCAATCCTGCCGTGTATACGCAGGAAATACTGGATGCCGCGCCGGCTCCCGTACACCGGGTTTTGGAACGCGTCGGCCTGACCGACGTCAGGAGCTTCCAGGACAGGCTTTCGCAGCTGGCCATGCAGGGCAGCCAACTGTTGGCGACCAAGGCGCTCAGTATCGGGCAGAACACCTTCCAGTTCGTGGTCGGCTTTGCCGTCATGCTTTACCTGATGTTCTTCCTGCTAAGGGACGGCACCTCGCTTTCCATGCGCGTGAAGCAAGCCATCCCGCTCAGCGCCGAACACAAGCGCCACCTGTTCAACAAGTTCACCACCGTCATCCGCGCCACGGTCAAAGGCAATATTCTCGTCGCGATTACCCAAGGCGCGCTCGGCGGGCTGATTTTCTGGATACTCGGCATCCAGGCGGCACTGCTATGGGCCGTGATCATGGCGTTCCTCTCATTGCTGCCGGCGGTGGGGGCCAGCCTGATCTGGGCGCCGGTTGCGGTCTATTTCCTCGCGACAGGCGCCATCTGGCAAGGCGTCATCCTCATTGCATTCGGGGTCTTCGTGATCGGCCTGGTAGATAATATCCTGCGCCCCATCCTGGTCGGCAAGGATACCAAGCTGCCCGACTACGTAGTGCTGATCTCCACGCTGGGCGGCATGGCGGTGTTCGGCCTCAACGGCTTCGTGATCGGGCCGCTGATCGCCGCGCTGTTCATCACCATGTGGGATATTTTTGCCAGCTCGCGCGTCATTGACAAGAATTAGACCCGATTAAGTCGGTAACAATGGCCTTGAAAGCCCCGAATAAATTCAGTGCGGCAATTCTGGCGAGCCTCCCTGCCGAGGCAGTAAACACAGTACGGCAAGCAGAGCAACGACGCCTAAGGATTTAGTTCGCGGCGCTTAGCCGAGCATGAGAGCCAGCAGGTTGAGCAAGCCCATAACCAAAGCGCTTGCGCCTATCCGGACAACCTGGGTAGGAAAATAGGAAAGCACCAGCACCATGCTGATTGCTGCCACCGACACAAAGCCGCTCCAGACCACGATGCCTATGGTCGGGTTCCATCCATGGATGCTGGACAATATGCCCAGGGCGAGAAGACTCCAGCCCGTCACCTTCAAGCACTTTTTCCTGCCCGCAGGCAGATCGGCTCCCCGCATTGCCTGGGCATAATGTTTTTCCATGGCCAGGCACAACGCAGTCATGCCCGCATAAGCCAGGGCATACGTCACAAAGCAAGCAGCCAACAAAGAAGTATTACCCATCAAATCAACCCATATTCTTAGCAGGATCAGCTGGCGCAGTGCCAAGCCAGAACAACCGCACTTCAGCAATCAAGGAATAAAAAAACACTAGCCTTTCCGCCTGGCAGGCACGCCCCGCATCGCGCCGGAAACCTTGGGCACCGCGACGGCAAGCAACACGCCGAATGCCACGATCGTGCTTTCAACGCCTAACGCTACGCCGTCGCCTCTTTGCAAGAAAGACAGCAAGTTGGGCTGACCGCTCAGCCACGAGTACACCGGCAACAGCCAACACAGCGCAACGGCAAAGACAAGCTGGTCGCGCCAGCCAGCCAATGGCTTGCGTACCAAGGCATGCGCAAGGCTTGCCAGCCATGTGAACAGGAAGGCGCGCACCTCCCAGTCGGAGCGCCCTGCCAAGTCAGCCGGCAATACGCGATTCGCCCAGAAATAGATCAATATGGCATTGATACTGCCCATGACGGCTGCCACATTAAGCGCCTCGATCAACCTATATACGCGGCCACTGGCAGCGCCGAACTCATTTTCAGGCCGCTTGCGGCGCTTGATGGTGAACAGCACCATCCCTGTGGCAATCAAGCCGCAACTCACGGCGCCGCCAATGAAATACAGCCAGGAGACCGTCCAGCCGCCGAACACCGCCACATGCGTGCCGACAAAAGCGCGGAAAATGTAGGCAGAGTCGCGCCATTCTGTCTGCGCCCCGATCAGCTCCCCGTTGACGCCATTGAATGCGGCATGATTAGCCACTGCGGAAATCTTGTGATCGATGCTCTCGTAGAATTCGACGACCGCGGAAGCGTCGCCGCCGTTCTTGATGACCACCCACTCCACTGTATCAAGCGACTCCCTCGCCCGTGGTAGCAATGAAGATATATTGAGCAATGCCGCCTGTTCGCCGACGTAAGGCAGGTCGAAAGACTGCACCGCGTCTGCACGAAGTGCCCGAGGGTCCTCATAAGCGGCCTTGATACCTAAAGGCAGGAAAACCAGCGGCTGCATCACCAATCCTGTATAGGTAATCATCAAGAGAAATGGCAGCATCATGACCCCTGCTACGTTGTGGGCGTCTAGCCATGAGCGCTGTGAAGATGATTGCTTGCGAAATGTGAAAAAGTCTTTGAATATGCGTTTGTGAATCACAATGCCGCTAATCAGCCCTACCAGCATGACGACCGCAGCCAGCCCGACAATGATGGTGCCGGGGATACCGGCCAACAGGGTGTAATGGAAATGGGTGAGCATTTCCCCGCCTTCGGTTTCACGTATATCAATCTCTTGGCCGGAATAGGGATCAAGGGCCACTTCATGATTCTTTCCCTTGTCACGCCATCCGACGTCCAAAGTGGGATGATGCTCCCCTGCCGGGATAATTCTCCAAAGGCTGCCTTTCTCCCTCAGCGCATGCTGCTCCAGGTAAGCCTGGCCTACCTCAAGCTGTTTTTCAAAGGAAGGCAGAGGAACAGAGCGGTCAATGCTGGCCTCGGGCTGCATCCAGTGCGTAATGCTGTGCTCGAATACCGCCATGGTGCCGGTCAGGAATACCGCAAACAACAGCCATCCCAGGTACAAGCCAAACCAGGTGTGCAGCCAGGCCATCGATAAGGAAAACGTCTTCTTCATTTTACGAGCCGGGCCAGTCCCCACAATATGGCAAGTACAAGCGCGACCAGGACAATCCAGCCCCAGGCACGCCAGGCGCTGCGCGCGGAAAATGCCCATATCATCACCGCGCAATATACCGTCCACGGCAACAAGGTGCCGTAATAGACCGCATCCGCACGATGACCGGGCCACCACAGCACCCACACTAGGTTGAACAAGGCCGTCAGGATATAACCGCCGACAAACGCAGCCAGCACCCTTAAGCCGATATCGCGAGACGGTTTCATTGACCTAATGTTCCCGCATTGAATTGCTCATGCCTGCCCAGGAAAAACTCCACTGCCCGGATGCTGCCCGTCAGCATGGCGGTGCCATGATTCTCCCCTTTCTGCAACCGGAAGAAAGTATCCAACCCATGCGGACGGCTATGCTGCAACTCTTCAGCCAACTCGCGCGTGGCATCCACCATGCGCCTCTGCTGCATATGGGCCATTCTGGGCGATTGTGAAGCTGAGCCGGCCAGCGGCCGTTGCTCCAGACCGCCCACCATCAGCAGCAAGCGAGATTGTCCCAGGTCGATAGACGACTGCGCAGAGAATCGTTTCTGCTCCTCGAGAATGAATTGCTTGTTCCACCAAATGGAAGGGCTGGAAGCGATGTAAACCTGGAAAGCCTGGGGGCGTGTGAATAATGCATGTAGGGCAAACAAGCCGCCGTATGAATGTCCAAACAAGGCCTGTTGCTTCGGATCGATATTGACTTCCTTGGCAATCATAGGCTTCAACTCGTGCTCGACAAAATCCAGAAAACGGTCTGCCCCTCCCTGCCTGGGAGCACGCTGGTCGCCGGTATTGGATAAGTCGGGTGCTGGCGGCGTCAAATCCTCAGCGCGGGATACCTCATCCAGCATTGCCTGCGTCGGGTAACCGATCCCCACCACCACTGCCGGCACTATGCCGGTCGCATCGCGCCGTTGGGACTGCCCATGTACCAGCATGGAAACCGGATAAAATAATGCATTCCCATCCAGCACATAAATCACGGGGAAGCCGCCGGCAGGCGGTTCAGACATGGGCTTGGAAATAAAAATACGGTAAGTCTTGCCTGTCGCTGACGAACGGATATCCTGCTGCTGGGCTATCGGCAAAGTCGCTTCCCGCCAAGCACTATTCTCTTCCGCAATACTGGCACCAGGCTGCATTGCCCATAAATACAAGAGGCCTGTAAATAAAATCGGATTCAGCTTCACATTATTCATCCATAAAAAAGCGATTGCCCGCTCATCGCGGACAATCGCCCTGGATCAAATTACCAGTTGTACTTCAGGGTAGCGTTGACTACACGGCCTGAACCGTAGTAGCAAGCAGTTGAACCTGTACAAGTAGTCACATACAACCTATCCGTCAGGTTGCTGGCATTGATTGCAAACTCGGCGCCAGCATATCCCAATGACTTCAGGTTATATCGTAGTGCAGCATCATAAGTCGTATATGCATCGGTATGCAGATAAAGATTATCTGCTGGCCCTGCAGCACGGGCGACACCATAACTCCCACCAACGTAGCGAGCGCCTAGTCCTACGCTTAAACCATCCAAATAACCAGTAGTAAAAACGTAATTTGCCCACAATGAAGACATGTGCTTGGCAACTTGAGGAATAGCCGCGCCTTTGCTTTCGGTCAAACTGTTGTTACTGGTAATTTCACTATCCATATAGGTATAGCTACCGAGTAAGCTCAGATTATCGGTAACAGCAGCTTTACCTTCCAGCTCGAAACCACGTATCCTCGCATCGACCTGCGTATAACACGTATTCCCGGTTGCATCTGGGCAAACAATTGTATTAGGGACACCAGCCGTCACTACCCGATTATCCTGCGTCAACTCATATACAGAAGCAGTGATCAAGCTATTGCTGCCTGGTGGCTGGTATTTCACGCCTGCTTCGTACTGCTTACCTTTTACAGGCTTCACATCTGCATCGTTCAGCATTGCAACGCCTAACATGCCTGGATCGAACGAAGTGGAATAACTGACGAACGGAGCAATGCCATTATCGAATTGATAAACTGCGCCAGTACGCCATGTAAACGCATGATCATTATAAGCAAATCGACGACCATTGACGGCATTGAACATCGTATTGTCGAAGTAGTCGTAGCGACCGCCCAGACTGAAGCGCCAGTTGCCCAATGCAGCCTGCTCTTGAATATAAGCGCCTGTTTGCTTTTGATCTACATCCTGAGACCAACCCAATGTCATCGCATAGTCACCCGCACTGGTATATCTTGGATTCAACAGGGAAATATCAGTTGCAGTACCATTAGAACGTTCATTCTTCCAACTGAACCGTTGCGCATCCAATCCGAGTAACACCGTGTGCTGCAATTCTCCGGTCGCAAAATCGGCTTGCAACTGATTATCAACCGCTACGCCATCAGACTTACCTTCACCCAAAGTAGACCGACGCTGAAGTAATCCATTAGAGCCATCATTTCTTCCACCAATTACCGACTTATAGGTATTCTCAATACTTGTATATCGCAAATTCTGGCGGAACTGCCATGTATCATTGAAACGATGGTCGAATTCCCAGCCTACCGTAGACTGTTCACGATCATAAGTATTCCAGTCCTTGTCACCATAGAACGTATCGCGATCGAGACGGCCGCCAATCGCAGAGTTGAATGCCACCGTGCCGTAATATGGCAGGAACTGGAAAGTTGCTCCTCCCTTGTCACGTTGATACTGTGCCAACAATGTCAGGCTAGTCTTGTCCGAAATCTGCCAGAGCAGACTTGGTGCGAAGTAGGTCCGTTGCAAATCGTTATGTTTGATCTGGGAACCACCATCATTGAACGAACCCACCAGCCTGAACAAAACCGACTGATCGTCAGCGAGGCTGCCGCCGATATCGAATGCTGCTTTGTATTGATCGAAGCTGCCGCCTTGCAAACGCACTTCGTTGACCTGGTTTGCCGTTGGCCGTTTGCTGACAAGATTGATCATGCCGCCGGGAGTAATCTGTCCGTACACGGCGGCCGATGGTCCTTTGAGCACTTCTATACGCTCCAAACCGAAGTTGTCGAAACTGGCACGGTTCCACATGCCGCCAGCGGGTACTTTGAGGCCGTCCTGGAATAGGTTGGAAATGCCGGCATCGGCTTCCATACCGCCCTTGATACCGCGAATGGAATAACTGTCGGCTCGGCTATCCATACCGCCGACCTCGGATCTCACGCCTGCAGTGTATGCAACTGCCTCGTTCAAGGTCTGCGCATTACGGTCGTCCAGTTCCTTGCGATCGACAATCGAAATGGATTGCGGCGTTTCTACAACGGGCGTATCGGTCTTGGTTGAACTTTTGGTCTTCTTGGCGACATAGCTGCCGCTTTCATCGCCAGCCTTGGCGCCGACGACGGCTACTTCTGGTAATACCGAACTATCGCTATCCGCTGCGATGGCAGGCATTGCGAACAATGCGCCGACCACGAGATACACAAGCTTTGGCTTCTGGACTGCCAATATTGGAGTTTGCTTCATTGCTTTTCCCTGACGAAAGAAAAGCAGCGATTTTATTAAAAATCATTCTCAACAGCATTAGGAAATAATAATTGTTACATTTTATTTACACTTTTGTACTGATGAGTTCGGCAAAAAAACAACAACTTTTAGAATAAAGATAAATTGCTTGCCGATGCAGCGGATTTGGTGGTTCTTTTTCTACGCGCTTTCTTCGCAGGAGGCCGCTCCGGTAGAGGCAACGCATCGGCGAAAAGCGGCTGCTGCACGGGGAACATGTCTTCCTGCCCTTGCCAATCCCGCAGTTCGGGCCTGAGTTCGCAATCCACCCTGACATCCGACCGGGGCACGCAACAGCATGGCAGGATTTCGTCGGCGGCAACGAATGCCAATGGTTGCTCGAGGTATTGCACCTCGCCGTCCAGCAGGCGCACCCGGCACATGCCGCAATAGCCTCCCCTGCACTGGTACTCCACTTCGTGGCCGGTACGTTCGAGACCGTCGAGCAGGGTTTCTTGGGGGATGAGGCTAAAGCTGGTGTGCTGGGTGCGGACCGTGCTCAAAGCTCGAAGTCGCCGAGATCGTCGGAGCTGACCTCGGAATCGATCTGGCCGATGAGGTAGGAGCTCAGCTCTACTTCCTGCGGAGCGACCTGCACCGTATCGGACGCCAGCCAGGTATTGATCCAGGGGATGGGGTTGCTCTTGGCATTGGGGAACGCGGCAGGCAAACCGACCGAGGCCATGCGGTTGTTGGTGATGTATTCCACGTACTGGCAGAGGATGTCGCGGTTGAGGCCGATCATGGAGCCGTCCTTGAACAAATAGTCGGCCCATTTCTTCTCCTGCTCCGCCGCGCGCTTGAACATCTCAAAGCATTCGTCCTGCAGTTCGCTGGCGATACCGGCGAACTCGGGGTCGTCCTGCCCGCTGCGCATGATGTTGAGCATATGCTGGGTGCCGGTGAGGTGCAGCGCCTCGTCGCGCGCGATCAGGCGGATGATCTTGGCATTGCCTTCCATCACCTTGCGCTCGGCGAATGCAAACGAGCAGGCAAAGCTGACATAGAAGCGGATCGCCTCCAGGATATTGACGCTCATCAGGCACAGGTACAGCAGCTTCTTCAACTCGCGCAGGTTGACGGTCTTGGTCTCGCCGTTAATGACGTGGTCGCCCTCGCCCAATTGCGAATACAGCATGGTGTAATGGATCAGGTCATCGTAATAGGCGGAAATATCGCTCGCCCGCGCGACGATGTTCTCGTTGCGCACGATATCGTCGAAGATCAGCGCCGGGTCGGAGACGATGTTGCGGATGATGTGGGTGTAGGAGCGCGAATGGATGGTTTCCGAAAACGCCCAGGTCTCGACCCAGGTTTCCAGCTCCGGCAGCGACACCAGCGGCAACAAGGCGACGTTGGGACTGCGGCCCTGGATGGAGTCCAGCAGCGTCTGGTATTTCAGGTTGCTGATGAAGATGTGCTTCTCATGGTCGGGCAGGCCCTGGTAGTCGATGCGGTCCTGCGACACGTCCACCTCTTCCGGACGCCAGAAGAAGGAAAGCTGCTTTTCGATCAGCTTTTCGAACACCGGATATTTCTGCTGGTCGTAACGCGCCACGTTGACCGGCTGCCCGAAGAACATCGGCTCTTTCAGTTGTTCGTTGTCGACCTTGGAAAAAATGCTGTATGCCATGACTTGTCCCGATATATCCCGTCAGGGCGGCGCATGGCCGCCCTGCTCTATTTAGAACGGCTAACAAAACTCTCCTGGCTTTGTTGCCCTGCCTTGTCGTACTCATTGTACTGCCTGCGGCAGAGCGCCTAGCCAGGAGCGCTTCGCTTAGTTTTGTTAGCCATTAATTAGTCCCGTTGCCTAGATTTTGCACGCGCCGCTTTCGCAGCCGTCGTCCCCAGCATCGCCGCCTTCGCTCGCGCCATCGCGGGTGTTGTGGTAGTACAGGGTCTTCACGCCCAGCTTGTAGGCTTGCAGCAGGTCCTTGAGCAATTGCTTCATCGGCACCTTGCCGCCTTCGAAGCGCTTGGGATCGTAATTGGTGTTGGAGGAAATCGACTGATCGACGAATTTCTGCATGATGCCCACCAGCTTGAGGTAGCCGTCGTTGTTGGGCAATGACCACAGCAGCTGGTACTGGTTGCGCAGGCGCTCGATCTCAGGCACCACCTGGCGCAGGATGCCGTCCTTGGACTGCTTGACCGACACCAGGCCGCGCGGCGGCTCGATGCCGTTGGTGGCGTTGGCGATCTGGCTGGAGGTCTCGGAAGGCATCAGCGCGGTCAGGGTGGAATTGCGCAAGCCGTGCGCGACGATGTCCTTGCGCAGTTGCTCCCAGTCCAGTTGCAATGCTTCCTGGCACACCGCATCGAGGTCCTTCTTGTAGGTGTCGATGGGCAGCAGGCCTTGCGAATAAGTGGTTTCATTGAACGCGCCGCAAGGGCCGAACTCGCGCGCGAGCTGCACCGAGGCCTTCAACAGGTAGTACTGGATCGCCTCGAAGGTGCGGTGGGTCAGCCCTAGCGCCGCATCGTCGGTGTAGCCGGTGCCGTTCTTGGCGAGGTAATAGGCGTAGTTGATCACGCCCACGCCCAGCGAGCGGCGCTTGTCGGTAGCGTTGAGCGCGGCCTTGACCGGGTAATCCTGGTATTCGAGCAAGGCGTCCAATGCACGCACGACGAGATCGGCCAGCCCTTCCAGTTCGTCGAGGCTTTCAAGCGCGCCGAGGTTGAACGCGGACAAGGTGCACAATGCGATCTCGCCGTTCTCGTCGTTGATATCCTCGAGCGGGTGCGTCGGCAGCGCAATTTCCATGCACAGGTTGGATTGGCGCACCGGGGCCAGCTTGGGGTTAAACGGGCTGTGGGTATTGCAATGGTCGACGTTCTGGATATAGATGCGGCCCGTGCCCGCCCGCTCCTGCATCAGGAGCGAGAATAGGTCCACTGCCGGCAGCGTGCGCTTGCGGAGGCTGTCGTCCGCCTCGTATTGCGTATACAGGCGCTCGAACTCGTCCTGGTCGGCGAAGAAGGCGTCATAGAGGCCGGGCACGTCGTGCGGCGAGAACAGCGTGATGTCGCCGCCCTTGATCAGGCGCTGGT
This sequence comes from Methylobacillus draconifructus, assembly GCF_045984355.1. NCBI lineage: Bacteria > Pseudomonadati > Pseudomonadota > Betaproteobacteria > Nitrosomonadales > Methylophilaceae > Methylobacillus > Methylobacillus draconifructus. The sequence goes on from NZ_JBJQII010000003.1 coordinate 114,822, forward strand.
ACAGCAGGCGGTTGATCTGCACGCCGTAGTCTAGGTGGCGCACGCGGTTTTCCTCGACGCCGCGGTTGTTCTTGAGCACCAGCAGCGATTCGACTTCCAGGTGCCACAAGGGATAGAACAAGGTCGCCGCACCGCCGCGCACGCCGCCCTGCGAGCAGGACTTCACCGCCGCCTGGAACAACTTGTAGAACGGCAGGCAGCCGGTATGCTGCGCCTCGCCGCCGCGGATCTCGCTGCCCAGCGCGCGGATGCGGCCCGCGTTGACGCCAATGCCCGCGCGTTGCGAGACGTATTTCACGATCGCGCTGGTGGTGGCGTTGATGCTGTCCAGGCTGTCGTCGCACTCGATCAACACGCAGGAGCTGAACTGGCGCGTCGGCGTGCGCACGCCGGACATGATGGGCGTAGGCAGGGAAATCTTGAAAGTGGACACCGCATCGTAGAAACGCTTGATGTATTCCAGGCGCGCCTTGCCCTCGTACTTGGCGAACAGGCTCATCGCCACCAGGATATAGAGGAACTGCGGGCTTTCGTAGATTTTCTTGGTCACCCGGTTCTGCACCAGGTATTTGCCTTCCAGCTGCTTCACGGCGGCGTAGGAGAAATTCATGTCGCGCCAGTGGTCGATATGGTCGTTGAGCTCGTTGAACTCTTCACGGCTATAGTCGGCGAGGAGATGCTGGTCGTACTTGCCCATCTCGGTGAGCTTGGTGACGTGGTCGAACAAGTGCGGCGGCTCGAACTGGCCGTAGGCAATCTTGCGTAGGTGGAAAATCGACAGGCGCGCCGCCAGGTACTGGTAATCCGGCGTATCCTCGGAGATTAAGTCCGCGGCGGACTTGATGATGGTTTCATGGATGACGTCGGTACGAATCCCGTCGTAGAACTGGATATGCGATTTCAGCTCGACCTGCGATACCGATACGTTGTCCAGTCCCTGCGCCGCCCAATCGATCACGCGATGGATCTTGTCCAGGTTGATCGGTTCCCGGCGACCATCCCGCTTGGTGGCATTCATGGATTCATACTTTGTCATCTAAGGCTCCCTGTCAGGAAGCAAGGCATCCTCATGACCACGCATCGATTGCCGAGGCAACCGAGCAACAATCACAAAGCAGCATGACGGGCAAGGCGCCGACGCATCAGCGCAATACCCTATCCGGCCGAGGACACCCCGCCTCAAACGTTATGAAAATGATCTACGGCAGGTTTCCTGGCTCCCAGGTCCACATGACCGGCCTGTCTTCCCGGGCCTCACACTTTCAGGCCCAGTGACCCTTGTTGGCATGCCACTCACTGGTTACAGTTGCGGGGGCAGCTGCGGCTTGGCAAGGCACCGCCCTGCGACCGCATTCCCTTTTTCCGACTCAATCGAACAACCGTCGAACACCGTAGATGGGATGGACTATAGCGCAATAAAATGTGCTTGTGTACACTCAAAAACACTAGATATTGTTTTTTTGAGATATATGCAGGATTTTTAAGGGGAATTTTTTTGCGAATTTTTTACTCGGATTTTGGTCATTCATGGACACGGCCACCATGCCACAATCCCCTATCATGAAACGCAAGTTCCGCCAAGCCAGATAATGAAACCAGCCCTGAATCCAGAACCAAGCCGCGACGATATCGATGCAACGCCGGGATGGTTGTTGCTGGAGTTCGGCGCCAGCTGGTGCGGCTTTTGCCAGGCGGCGCAGCCTTCGCTCAGCGCGGCATTACGGCAATTCCCCGCCCTGCGTCACGAACGCATCGAGGACGGCAGAGGCAGGCGGCTGGGCCGCAGCTTCAAGGTGAAGTTATGGCCTACCTTGATCCTGTTGCGGGGTGGGACGGAAGTCGGGCGCGTGGTGCGCCCGGAAAGCCGGGAAGACATCTCGGCGCTGCTACAGGCGCACTTGCCTTCATCCTAACAATCCAGCGCTACACCCTTTTCAAGCCACCGGTTTACGGGCTACCAGGACAGTCAGATTGTCATCGGCCTTCACGCAACAAGCGTGACGCAACCGCACAGCGGCGTCGGAGACCAGCAAATCTTCGGCAATACTGGCCTCGCCTTCATTCAGGCCGCGCGCCAGCGCGACCACCTCGGCAATCTTTTCATCGGCAAAGGCCAGGCAGGACCTGGTTGCCGCATCCATCGCCTGCTCATGCGCCAGCGTCGCCGGCACATGCAGCAAGGAACAGCTGGGGGCTACCCAAAGCCTGTCGCCGAGCTTATGCGCCAATGGCTGCAACAGACCGAGGCTCTGCCTCAGGTCATTGCGCAAAATGCCACGGCCGTCCACGATGCCGGCGGACAATATCCAATGCCCAGGCAAGGCATTGAGCCATGGCGCCAATTGCTCAGGCGCACTGACCAGGTCGAGATGAATGCCGTCCACTGGCAAATGCGTGACAAAGCCTTGATAGCGGGCGACATTGCCGAAATAGGTGCCGAGCAATATCGCCGGCCGCTGCGTGCGGAACCAGGCATATGCGCGTTCGAAAGCGCCCAGCCATGCATCATCCAGGTCCAAGGCTAGAATGGGCTCTTCAAGCTGCAGGCAGGCAATCTTGCGGTGGTACAGCTCCTTCAGCAAATGCGCATACTGTTCCGCCAGCCTATCCAGCAGCTGCAAACGGTCGCAGCCATCCGCGCCGCTCAAATACAGCAGGCTGACAGGCCCCAGCAACGCCGCCTTGACCGGCATGGAACGCGCCTGCGCTTCGTCGAGCTGGCTCAGGAATTCATGGGCGTTGATCGTGAAGCTGGTATCCGCATCGAGCTCCGGCACGATATAGTGGTAGTCGGTATCGAACCACCTGGCGGTTTTCATGGCCGGTTGGACGGCATTGCCGCGCGCCAGCGCAAAATAGTCATGTTCGGATAAAACGCCCTGAAAGCCAAATCTTCTGGGAATCGCGCCGAACATCACCGCATGGTCGAGCACGTGGTCGTAAAATGAGAAATCCCCTGCGGTGATGAAGTCCAGCCGCTTTTGCTTGCTCCAATGCCGCTCCCGCAGACCCTTGCCTATTTCCTGCAATCCCGCCGCAGTCAGGTCGCCCTTCCAGAACGCCTCCAGGGCGTATTTGAGCGCACGTTTTTCACCGATGCGCGGATACCCGAGAATATGTGCGCTTGCCATACCCAATGCCTTGCTTGAATTTTTAACGAAACCGCGAATTTTCCGGCAGGCAAGCAATTTAAAAAAGCGAAAGTTTTTTTGGTAAAATTGAATTCATTTCATATCTATCCAAGCTTCTTATGCTGGAAATCCGCCACCTGAAATCCTTGATCGCGATTGCCGACACTGGAAAACTGGCCCATGCCGCAGAGCGGGTCTTCCTCACGCAATCCGCGCTCTCGCACCAGATCCGCGTGTTGGAGAAACATTACGACACCACCCTGTTCCAGCGCACCGCGCACGGCATCCGCTTCACGCCCGCCGGGGAACGGTTGCTGGCATTGGCAAAGGAAATGCTGGAGGCACAGGAAAAGGCCGAGCGCGACCTGATCCGCCTCAAGAGCGACCAATCGGGGGAGTTGAGGATCGTGCTGGAGTGCCACACCTGCTTCGACTGGCTCACCCCGGTAATGGACGCCTTCCGCCGCGCCTGGCCGGAAGTCGAGCTGGATTTGGTGGCCGGTTTCCATAGCGATCCCTGGCACTTGCTGCACGACGGCAAGGCCGATCTCGTGATCGGCAGCCTGCCGGAGAAACAGCGCGAACTCGGCGCGATTCCGCTATTCAAGTTCGAGATCATGGGGGTGTTGCCGCCCGAGCACGAGCTGCGCAACAAGCCGCGCCTGATGGCGGAAGACTTCGCGGGACAAACCCTGATCACCTACCCCGTGCCGGAAGAGCGCATCGACGTCATCCGCCAGGTGCTCAAACCTGCCAATATCGAATTCAGCCGCCGCACCAGCGAGCTCACCATCGCCATCATGCAATTGGTCGCCAGCCGCCGCGGCATTGCCGCCCTGCCCAACTGGGGCATACAGAGCTACGTGGAGCATGAGTACGTGATTGCGAAGCCCATCGGCCGCAAGGGGCTTTGGTCCGAGCTGCATGCGCTCGGCATGCCGGACGTCATGGCAAGGCCCTACACGCAGGATCTTGCGCGCATCATCCGCGATACCTGCGCGGAAAGGCTGAGCGACATCAGGCTGCTTTAAGCTTTTGCCGGCCGCGCTTCAGCCGGACAATGCGTTCAAGCCTGCATCGCAATCTTTGCCAGCTCGAACCCGAGCCACATCACCGCCAGCCCAACGACGATGCTTGCAACGACGTACGCGGCAGCAATGCCGATATGGCCTTCACGCAGCAATACCATGGTTTCCAGCCCGAAGGCGGAAAACGTGGTGAACCCGCCCACCAACCCGGTAAAAAGCAGGACGCGCATATCGGCTGAAATGAATCCCTCCCTCGAGGCAAGCCCGGCCAGGATGCCGATGACGAGGCAACCAATGATGTTGACGGTGAAAGTGGGGAACGGGAACCGCCAATCCAGGCTGTAGCGCAAAACCAAGCCTGAAAGCTTGAAGCGTGCAACTGAGCCAATTGCGCCGCCCAAGGCCACGAGCATTACCTGATTCATTACATCCCTTTCAAAAAGCAAACTTGGAAAATTGGAGCAGGAATTATATCGGCCGGCAAGCCTGGCCAAGCGGCGGCACGGAAGGCGGCTTGGGCCTGCTGCAGGACAGGGTCGAGCGATCCTGCCTCAGCTACCCGGCAGGAAAGGCCCGTAGACCGTATAACGGCAGGGCCGTTGGCGGCCTACCGTTCCCGGCTCAATCCGGGGAAATCTCGACCCGCTGGCCTTGCGCGGCGGACTGCATCGCCGCCACGATCGCCTTGCAGTTGCCGCGCGCATCCGCCAGGCTGAGGAACGGCGGCTTGCCGTTGAGCACGCAATCGCTGAAATGCTCGATTTCGAGGATGAAATGGCTGCTGGCGGGCAGGCGTTCTTCCCAGAAATGGCCGTCCTCAGTCCACCAGGTGATCACCGGCACGTCGCCCGCCTGCTGCCAGACGGTGTGACATTTCAGGCCGCCCTTGCTGCCCGTGACCTGGTATTCGGAGCGGCGCGAGCATTCGAAGCCGATATCGAACTGCCCTTGCCTGCCTTCGCCGAAATCGAATACGCCGCTGGTGGCGATATCCGCCCCGCTTTCCGTGTATTGCGCTATCGTCACGACGCTCTTGGGTTCGGTGCCGAAAACGCTGCGCAATGAATGGATGGCATAGGGCCCGATATCCCACATCGCGCCGCCTCCATGGTCCACGTCTTTTTCCAGGCGGTAGAGCCGCGCGGGTTTCATGATGAAGGAGTAGCTTGCGCGCACGAACTTCACGTCGCCGATCACGCCGGAACGCAGCAACTCCTGTACGCGCGCGAATTGCGGATGGAAGACGTACATGAAGCCTTCCATCACGATCACGCCCTGCTGCTGTGCTGCATTCGCGATGGCATCCACGTCGGCCACGGTCAGCGCCAGCGGTTTCTCGATCAGCACGTGCTTGCCCTTCGCAATCGCCTTCAACGCCCATTCCGTATGCTCGTGGTTGGACATCGGCAGGTAGACGGCCTCGACATTGTCGTCGTCGAGCAGCGCTTCCGGCTCGTCATAACTTTTCACCGCGCTTGCCGCCTGGGGCGCATGCTTTTGCACGGTTGCAGCGGCGGCACCCGGACGGCGGCTGGCAATCGCCACCAGCTCGGCATTGGCCGCATCGACGATGGCGGGCAACAGGCGCTCGTTGACGCGGGCCGCGCCCAGTATGCCCCAGCGCAGCTTTCGATCTTGACTCACGCGATCCTGACTCATGTGCGGTTCTCCTTTAACTATTATTTGAATATTTCACTCTTTGAAATTTTGTCAGCAAGCTTGGTCAAGGCTGCGTGCCGGGAAAGCCCGGAATCAACTCGGTATCCACCGTCTGGCTTGCAAGCGTGGTGGCGACGTGCTGCATCAGGTTGGGCGATGCGTAACCGTCCGCAGGCAAGGCATGGGCCAGTTGATAGCCGCGGATTGCCGCCTGGGTCTTGGGGCCGGGCAGGCCGTCGCTGCCGCCGGTATCAAAGCCCAGGTCCGTCAATTGCCGCTGCAGGCGCTTGACGGCATCGATGCTCACCGCCTCCTGCTCGGCCCCGGCGCCGCCAACCAACGCAGGCCCGCCCTGCAGGCGGCTGGCAAGGTGCGCCACTGTCAGCGCATAACTGGTGGAACGGTTCCATTGCATCACCACGTTGAAATTATCGAACACCATGAAGGCCGGGCCGCGCCAGCCTTGCGGCAGCACAATCGCCGCATTGAGGCCGGCTGGCAGCGCCGTCTGGTTCGCCGCCTGCACGCCAAGGGCCTGCCATTGCTCCACGCTGCGCTTTTGGTTGATGGCGGCCTGCTGCCAGGCAAAATCCTCGGGCAGCGCCACCTCTACGGCGATGGGCTCGTCGCGCTTCCAGCCTATCGAGCTCAAGTAATGTCCCGCGGAAGCCATGGCATCGGGGATGGATTGCCAGACGTTGATCCTACCGTCCCCGTCGCCGTCCTCGGCATAGGCCAGGAAAGTCGAGGGCATGAATTGCATGTGCCCGACCGCGCCCGCCCATGACCCCACCATGTTGCCGGCCTCGATATGGCCCGCATCGATGATGCGCAAGGCATCCAGCAGCTGGCTGCGGAAGAACGCATGGCGCCTCCCCTCGTAAGCGAGCGTCGCCAACGCCTTGGGTGTGGAAAAGCTGCCAAGCGTCTGCCCGTAATTGGTTTCCAGCCCCCAGAAGGCCAGCAATACAGCGGCAGGCACGCCGTACTTCTGCTCCACGGCCTGCAGCACAGGCGCTTGCTCCTGCAATAAGCCCTGCCCGCGCGCGATCTGCTTTGGCGTCACGCGGCGGCCGAGGTAGCCGAGGAAGGTTTGCACGAACTCAGGCTGCGCTTGGTCCAGCTCGACCACGCGGTCTATCGGCTGGGCATCCGCCAGGGCCGCTTGCAACGTCGCCGCTGAAATCCCTTGCGCCTGCGCATCGCGGCTGAAATCCTGCACCCATTCGTCAAAGCTTTGCCCGTCGGCATGCGACAGCACACTGTAAAACAGGCTGCAAGCCAATATACAAGCTAGCGAACGGCGCAATTTGAACAACGCTTCCTCCTTAATATTGCTGCAATGCTTAATGCATCATTAAATTAGGCACTAGCTGGCGACAATGCGTATTAAGAGCCGCCAACAAAACCCAGCGAAGCGATTTTGGCTAGGCGTTCTACTGCAGACAGTACAACAAGTACGGCAAGGCAGAGCAACGGCGCCAAAAGGGTTTTGTTAGCTGATCTAAGCGCGAACCATGTCTTCCCAGGCCTTATCCAAGCGCTTCACCGATACCGGGAACGGTGTCTTCAACTCCTGCGCAAACAGGGAAACGCGAAGCTCCTCGATCAGCCAGCGATAATCCAGCACGGCCGGCGGCACTTCATGGTTGGCCTTGCGCAAGCCCAGCACGTGCGACTCCCAACGCTCCCACACTTGCTGCACGGACTGGCCGCTGCGCGTATCGCGCTCTACCGCGCCTGGATACTTCTCCAGGCGCAGACGCATGGCCTTGATATAGCGCGGCAAGTGCTGCAGGGTTTCCCACGGTGTCGCGCTGAAAAAACGCTTGGGCAGCAAGCGCGCGAGCTGGCCTTCCAGCTCCTTCTTGATTCTGGACAGGTTGGCGGGAGCGGCGTTCAACTTTTGTGTGAGTTGCGTGTATTCCGCGGCAATCGCCGTCGCCAGCCGGCCCGCACCCTCGACCACCGCCGGCAGGCGCGTTCGCGCGCGGGTCTTCAGTGCCATGAAGTCCTGGTTGCTGCGCGGCAGCTCATCCTCGCCGATGAACGCCCGGTCGCTGATCGCGACCAGCATGTCCTCGCGCAACTCGTCCGGATTCATGATGTTGCGCAGCTGCAAGGCATATTGGTTGAAGCCGGGCAGGCCTTTTTCCAGCTGCTTCATCTGCTCCTTGAGCTCGAAGCGCATCAGGCGGCGCACCCCGGCGCGATGCGATAGCCGGGCGGCCAGCTCGGTATCGAACAGCTTGATGGCGACGCTGTCGGCGTTGTCCTCCAACGCCGGGTAGCCGGTCAACTGGCGTCCGTCGCGGCTGAAGCTCAGGGTCGGCGGCAAGTCGCCGAAATCCCACTGCTTGAGTCCGGACTTCTCGATGCCGGGCGAACTGCTGCGGAAGGTCAGCTGCGCCGCCTGGCCCAGCTGCGCCTTGAGCGCATGCCAGTCGCGGCCGCTGCCAAGCTCGCGGTTTTTCTCGTCCACCACGCGGAAGTTCATGTAAAGGTGCGCATCCAGCGCATCGGCCTGCCATTCCCCGGCGCCCAGCTGCAAGCCGGTGCGCTGCTGGACATAGCTTGCCAACGCCGGCAGCAATGCCCCGTCTTTTTTGGATGCTGTTTCCAGGAAGCCGGTCACGAAATCCGGCACCGGCACGCAGACGCGGCGCAAGGTCTTGGGTAGCGCCTTGATCAACGCCGTGACCTTGTCGCGAATCATGCCCGGCACCAGCCATTCTGCCTCCACCGGGTTGAGTTGGTTGAGCAAGGCCAGCGGCACGGTCGCCGTCACGCCATCCAATGGGTGCCCAGGCTCGAAGCGGTACTTGAGCGGCAGCTTCACGCCGTCCAGCTCCAGGCTTTCCGGGAACTGCACCTCGGTAATGCCCGCCGCGCCGTGGCGCATCAGGTGGTCGCGCGTAAGGTAGAGGATTTTCGGGTTGTCCTTTTCCGCGTCCTCGCGCCATTTCTCGAACCCGGCGCCGTTGACGATGCCTTCTGGAACGACCGCGTCGTAGAACGCAAACAACGTATGTTCGTCCACCAGCACGTCCTGCCGCCGCGCCTTGTGCTCCAGCTCCTCGATCTCGGCAATGAGGCGGCGGTTGGCGGCAAAGAACGGCGCGCGGGTATCGAACTCCATGTTCGCCAGCGCCTCGCGGATGAAAATCTCGCGCGATTCCTTGGGGTTGATCGGGCCGTAATGCACGCGGCGGCGCGGCACCACGGTAAGGCCGTAGAGGCTCACGCGCTCCCAGGCCGCCACTTGCGCCGGCTTACGGTCCCAGCGCGGGTCGCTGTAATGGCTCTGCGTCAGGCCGCGCGCCAGCGGCTCGATCCAGTCCGGTTCTATTTTCGCTACGCAACGCGCATACAACTTGGTGGTTTCCATCAGTTCCGCCGCCATCACCCATTTCGGGCGGGCTTTCTTCAAGGTGGAACCGGGCGCGACATGGAAACGGATACCGCGCGCGCCGAGATAATTGTCCGCCTCGCCATCCTTGAAACCGATATTGCCCAGCAACCCGGCAAGCAAGGCGCGATGCACCTGCTCATAAGAGGCAGGCTGCTCATTGAGCTTGAGTTCCAGCTCGTCGGCGATCTCCCGGAGTTGCTGGTACAGCTCGCGCCACTCCTTGAGCCGCAGGAACGAGAGGAAATTGCTGTGGCACTTGTTGAGCAAGTCCTTGTTCGATTTCTTGGTCTTGAACGCGTCCTCGTACCATTCCCACAGCTTGATGAAGCCGAGAAAATCGGAATGCTCGACCTTGAACTTGGCATGCGCCTGGTCGGCTGCTTCGCGCTTGTCCATGGGGCGCTCGCGCGGGTCCTGGATCGCCAGCGCGCTGGCGATGATGAGAATTTCACGCACGCAGCCCTGCTTCTTGCCTTCCAGGATCATGCGCGAGACGCGCGGGTCCAGCGGCAGCCGGGCCAATTGCCTGCCGGTTTCGGTGATGTTCTGCTCCGCATCCACCGCGCCCAGCTCCTGCAATAGCTGGTAGCCGTCGGCAATGTAGCGCGAGCTGGGCGCCTCGATGAAGGGGAACTCCTGCACGTTGCCTAACTTGAGCGCGGCCATGCGCAGGATCACGGCGGCCAGCGAGGAACGCATGATTTCCGGGTCGGTGAATTCGGGACGGTTGTTGAAATCCGCCTCGTCGTAAAGCCGGATGCAGATGCCGTTGGACACGCGTCCGCAGCGGCCCGCGCGCTGCCGTGCCGCCGCCTGCGAGATTTTCTCCACCTGCAACTGCTCGACCTTGGCGCGCGCACTGTAGCGGTTGACCCGCGCCAAGCCGGTATCGATGACGTACTTGATGCCCGGCACGGTGAGCGAAGTTTCGGCGACATTGGTTGCGAGCACCACGCGCCGCCCGCCGCTGGAGCGGAATACTTTCTGCTGGTCTTCTATGGAGAGGCGCGCGAACAAAGGCAATATCTCGACATGGCGCAAGTGCTTGTTGAGGTAATCCGCCGTATCGCGAATCTCGCGCTCGCCCGGCAGGAATACCAAGATATCGCCGCCGCCGAGCCGGGAAAGCTGCTCCACGGAATCGAGGATCGCCTCTTCCATCGCCTCCTCGGCATCGTCCTCTTCCAGCCACTTGGCCTCGGCGCGCGGCTTGCGCTGGATGCCCATGATGTCCTGGCCGAGCAGCTCCACATCATCATCGTCATCCAGCCATTTGCGGATGGAAGGGTCGATATTGCCCGCCTTGCGCTTGATGCCGATGTCAATGATATCTTCTTGCGGCGCTTCTGCTTCCCTTTTCACTACGGGAACAGGCGCAGGCGCAGCGACTGGCGCCGGCGCCGCGATCGCCCTACGGCGGCTGCCCAAAGGACGGTAGCGGATTTCAACCGGATAAGTCCGGCCGGAAACCTCGATCACCGGCGCGCCGTTGAAATGGCGCGAGAAGCGCTCCGCGTCGATGGTCGCCGAGGTGACGATCACCTTGAGGTCGGGCCGGCGCGGCAGTAATTGCTTCAGGTAGCCGAGCAGGAAATCAATATTCAGGCTGCGCTCGTGCGCCTCGTCGATGATGATGGTGTCGTAGGCGTTGAGGAAGCGGTCACCCTGCGTTTCCGCGAGTAGGATGCCGTCGGTCATCAGCTTGATATAGCTGATTTCCGAGAGGCGGTCGTTGAAGCGCACCTTGTAGCCCACCGCCTCGCCCAGCGGAGACTTCAGTTCCTGCGCAATGCGCGACGCGACCGAGCGTGCGGCAATCCGCCGCGGCTGGGTGTGACCTATCAATCCGGCAACACCACGTCCCAACTCCAGACAGATTTTGGGCAATTGCGTCGTTTTTCCTGAGCCGGTTTCGCCGCTGACGATCACGATCTGGTGCTTGCTAATCGCCTCGGCTATTTCATCCTTGCGGGCGCTGACCGGCAGTTCGGCAGGATATTCCGGCTTGGGCAATTGTTCTCGTCTAAGCTTCAGTCGAGCACTTGAAGCCTGGATTTTCACGGCCAGTTCTGCCAATGATTTGTCCACTGGCTTGCCCTGCTCCAGCATGGCATTCACTTGTTGCAAGCGTCGCTTGAAATTAAAACGGTCAAGCAATAGACAATCGGGTAGTTGCGCCTGTAAATGCTGGAGCATCTGGCGCTCATTGATGGGGCTGTTTGTCGTCATAGGTAGGCCGGGATTTTAGCATGGCTGCCAGATTTTCCCTGTCATTCCAATAGTGCTTTCTGACTACGACGACCACCTTTCCAGCATTCGGCACCGCCGATATAATCACCAAATAAATGAAAATGAATATTAATAACGTTTAAGCCAATAAACCAAACTCTCGGGGAGCCACATCAATGACATTTGCACACCTACTCGCGACTGTTAGCCTATTATCCATCGCCAGCCTATCGCACGCATCACCACAATATTCACTCACAGCACTTAGTCCACTGGCTGGTTACCCAGGAAGTTTTGCAGCAGCACTCAACCATCATGGCCAGATAGTTGGCTATGGCGATCTCGAAACCTATCCATTGAAGACGCTTGCCACTTCATGGGCAAACGGCACAGCATCAGCCCTCACAGACGGACAAGGCCGATACAGCGCAGCTTTTTCCATCAATGATCACGGACAGGTGGTCGGGGTCAGCTATACCCGATCAGGATTTTATGAACCCACTATTGGTGGATTAGAAACGATACCTTCTTCACCATCTTATGATGGCCAAGCAACCCTATGGCAAAACAGCACTGCGACAACATTGCCTGGCCTATCGGGACAATATGCGCAAGCCAAAGGAATCAACAATCTTGGTCAAGTTGTCGGCTGGAGCCTGGGTGCAGACAACCAGATCACCGCTACGTTGTGGAGCAACAACCTTCCCACAGCACTTACCAGTCTCGATGGTTATCGAGGAGAGGCCAACGCTATCAATGATCAAGGCAATATAGTTGGAAGTCTATCCAAAGTCTTTGGAGACTATGCCGCTCTCTGGAACAACAACAATGAACTTACCCTATTAAATACTATCGGCGGCATTGGCGCTGAAGCATACGCCATCAACAGCAACAACCTCATCATTGGCTGGAGTGCATCGGCAGATGGCAAGCAACACGCTACACTTTGGGACAATGGCACAGCAATTGATCTTGGTAGGCCTGACGACTACGCCAGCTTTGCCTATGGCTTGAACAACCTGGGCCATGTGGTTGGCAGCTTTATCGGAATTGATGGCACGACCGGCTATCTGGAGGAATATGCCGCGCTCTGGATCGACGGTAGCCGCATCAACCTGAACTCCCTGATCGATAGCGCCTCCGGCATCATGCTGGACTCCGCCTACGGCATCAATGACCAAGGCTGGATCATCGCGCGTGGACTAGACAGCAACGACAACTACAACGCCTACCTGCTCATGCCAGTGCCCGAACCTTCCAGTTATGCCATGCTGCTAGCGGGCTTGGGGTTGCTGGTGCGTAGTGCACGCCGAAAAACCCCCTCGGTAGGTTAGTTCAATGCCCTCTGCTTATAGCAGAGTCTACATACCATTTAAAAATGGTTGGATCATTTAAAGTCACGCGCGATTCAGTGTTACATGCATCTTGGTATGAAGATGTATGTAACACTCCGTCATTTACACTGACCCTTATTTTTCATCTTAAAAACTATACATGACGGTCAGCCAGGTTTTGTCAGTATCCCTGAAGCGGCCCCTGTTTCCAGCAACTGTATCTGCTGCAGGCAGCGCAGCATAGTGGTCACCTTCCTTGAAATTACCGTACTCAAGCTTGGCCATCCAGTGCTTGTCGAAAGTATAGGTCACCGCTGCATTCCACTCTTTACCAAACTTTGACCCCGTACCTCCGCCTACGGTATTGAAGCTCACATCAGAATCCAGGATGTGGTAGTCGAAGAAGAAGGCAAAATTTCCTGCCTTGTACCCCGCAGTGACAAACGTATCCCGCATCCCCTCTTGTGGTGTGGCAAGAAATTTATCCACCCACCCCTGAAACAAGTGGTTGGTGCCATAGGGCATCTGAAATCCGTATTGGCCATCGTTGCTGGACAGCAACTCCTGGTCGACTCTCAAGGAAAAACCGTTATACCCTACGCCACCGCCGATTTTGTAATAGTGCGCATCGATGCGTGAATCACCACCACTGTAATCGGTTTGCTTGGCATATTCAGCATTGTAGAGGGCCTTCCATTCCTTGTTGATGGGCTGCATACCTTCCAGCCTCACGCCAATGATCTTGTTGCCCTGATCTGCCTGCTGGTTGACCGCTCCATTTTTCCCCTGCGCAAGTCCGGCAGCACCAGCAGCATTGCCGAACCATGCCCGACCAAACCCAAGGTCATCGAAACTGGAGAGATAACCGTAACCAGTCAGAGAAGTGGTAGGCGTCACGTGGTACTTCATATTGATGATTTCCAGAGCACCATCATCTCGTAGCTCTGTCGTCAACTGCCTTACTCGCTCAATATGCCCCAGATAAATCTCAGTGTTGGGCAATGAAGTATTCAGCATGGTCACGCCGTCAAACACTTGCATGACTTGCCTGAACACTACGTCGCCAATGAAGCGGTAGTTATCCAGATTGATCTGCTGGCGGCCCAAACGGATGCGCGTATCCTTTATCCCGGTCCAATCAACAAACAACAGATTGAGTTCGGTAATGTCAGGATCAACAATTTTTGCCCTGTCCACATTGCTGGGATCATTGGACACCGCATTGATCATAGTGCCATTGGTGCTGTCGTTGAAGTTATCCGTCAGCTTCGTGACATTGATGATCTGACCAGTAAAACTGAAGTTCTGATATGGCGCAGTCTGCCATCCAAGCAATGTCCTGAGCGTCAGTGCAGAGGTATCTCTCAATTCCTCATTGGCCCCAGGGTTGACTTGAGTACCGATAGTGGTTGGCGGTTGCAAGCCATCCTGGTTTACGTCTTCATATCGCAATCTCAGGCTGGACAGACTCTTGCCGGCCTTGATTGCCTCCATAAAGGATTGCGGTGCACTTTCTTCTGCCTGCGCTGAAAATGCAGTGATTCCCAGCAGGGCACTGATGATGCCAAGTCTTGCGGTTGGGCTGATGACACTCATGGATAGCTCCTTGATTTACGGTTTCAAAAAAGTGGAAAACATTGCATATTCGTGAACATTCGCTCCTTAACTCATCAAGGCAAACAGGATGGCTGTGATCACCATCAGCGTGCCCAACCCGCACTTGAGAGTCATAGGAGAGAGCCGCAAGCTCAACAGCCGACCGATCACTGTGCCTACGCATGCGGCACCAATAAAAGTCAGGCCCGTCTGGTTGATCGTGACGCCATCGATCAACATGCCGCCAGCGACAATCGATGACATCAGCGCGATCACCATGAGCGACGTGGCGGTGGTTGCTTGCACACTGATATTGGTGGACCTCGACAAGGCCGGCACCAGGATGAATCCGACACCAACACCATAAAGTCCCAAAAACACCCCTGAACTAATCCCTGCTGCGGTAAGTTTGGATGCACACCTTTTGGTCCAGATCAGCCGGCCAGTTCGCTCGCTGAGCATGCAAGGCCGCTGGATGCTGTCATTGTCAGCGCCTCGCGATCCAACCATCGCCAATGCCTGCCTGAACAAACCTGATGCCATGACCAGCATCAGTATCGAAAAGGAATACACCAGCCATTGGTGCGACAAATGGAAAGCAATCCATTGCCCTAAGGGAGAAACCAGGCTGCCGATGAGCGCAACGAAAAGAGCAGCCCGCCATCTCAAGTGGCCCGATCTGGCCGATTGCAATGCTCCGACAAAGGCTGCAATCGCGACGGCAATCAAGGCAATGGGCTTGGCTTCAATGAAGCTGAACCCCATCAACAGGGTTAGAAGCGGAATGGCAAAAACACCAGCCCCGCCCCCCGTCAGGCCAAGCAGAACCCCTACCGCTGTCCCAGACAGCAGTGCTGTAACAAATGTAATCATTTGGATTTAAAGGAGATTTATAGGTATTCGAAGATATTGCACGCCGTTATCCTCCGCCTGCGGGAATTGGCCCGCCCTGATGTTGACTTGCACTGCGGCAAGCATCAGGGTAGGCAAGGCAAGGGTTGCGTCCCGGGAATTGCGCATCCGGCAGAATTCCGCTTCATCTACACCGTCATGCATATGAATATTGGCCTTGCGCTGCTCTGCAACAGTACTGCACCACTTGGCCTCTCTGTCCTCACCTGGATAGTCATGACAGCTGTAGAGGATGGTGTCAGGCGGATAACTCAGCAGCATTTTGATGGATCGATACAATTTCCTGGGATCACCTCCCGGAAAATCACATCGTGCCGTGCCCACATCCGGCATAAAAATCGTGTCGCCAACAAATATACCGACACCGTCCACCTCGTAGGCCGTATCCGCTGGCGTATGGCCGGGCACATGGAGCGCAGTCACTTTGAGCCGGCCGATGTAGAATATCTGGCCATCTTCGAACAGCTGGTCGAAACCCACGAACTCCATGGTGTTATAGATCAGGTTGAACTTATCCATCACTCCCTGTATCTCCGAGCCGATGGCGATGGACCCTCCCAGACGCTTCTTGAGATAGGGAGCAGCTGAGATGTGATCGGCATGAACATGGGTTTCAAGCAGCCATATCGTCGTAAGATCCATGGCCTTGACGAATGCCGCAATCTCATCAGCACCAGCAGTGGAAGTCCTGGCGGCTTTCGGGTCAAAATCCAGTACAGAATCAATCACTGCACAGTACCCACCAGGCTCGTCAAAAACGACATAGCTCACGGTGGAGGTCGCCTGATCATAAAATGCTTTTACCTGACCATTCATCGTGAGCCTCTTTATTACCTAGAACTGCTTGTAGGGGAGAAACTTGCCGTTCAGGACGATATTGACGCGGTCGCCCATCGGGTCAGCAACACGCTGCAGGTCCATCTTGAAATCGATGGCGCTCATAATGCCGTCACCGAATTCTTCATGGATGAGCTGCTTGATGGTGCTGCCATAAACATTGATCATTTCATAGAATCGGTAGATCAATGGATCAGTGGGAATGGCCGACGTGAATGTTCCCTTGGATGGCGGCACCATCAACCATTTCTGATCTTCATCGCTCAGATCGAATATCTCGGCAATGATTTTCGCTTGCTCGGCATTCAAGGCCATCTGACCCAGGCAGGCAGCCGTGACCCATTCCTTGCTCAGGTTCAGCTTGGCGGCAACCTCGGCCCACTTCAGTCCTTTCATCACTTTGGCGGTGATAATTTTTTCAGTTACATCTAGGCGACTCATCATTAGCTCCTGTAAAAAAGTGAAACGGTTAAGCGGTCTTGTGCAATGGCACTACCGACTGATCGGCAGCGGCACCTGCCTCCGGGGATACATAATCCAGCCCCGGATACACAAGCGGCGGGTGCTCTGGCGCGCGACCATGAGATAAATCCTTGGAACGCGATACCAGGTAGTCAACAAAGTGATTGCGAATCTTGTAATACTGGGGATCGTGATGCAGGGAAGTACGATGCCGATCTTTCGACATGGTGTTCACGACAATTTCCGCCACTCTGGCGCGTGGGCCGTTACTCATCAGCAACACCTTGTCCGATAACAGGATGGCTTCATCGACGTCATGAGTGATCATGAATACGGTCTGCTGGGTTTCACGACATATTTTCAGCAGCTCATCCTGTATCGTGCCACGGGTCAAGGCATCCAGTGCGCCAAAAGGCTCGTCCAGCAACAGCATCTTCGGTTCGATGGCAAAGGCACGTGCAATACCCACCCGCTGCTTCATCCCCCCGGATAATTGGGAAGGCTTCTTATCCACGGCGGATTGCAGGCCGACAAGCGAAACATATTTCATCACTTGCTCCTGGACCTTGGCTGCACTCCATGTCGGCCACCTGCTCTTGACAGCAAATGCAATGTTTTGCCTTACTGTCAGCCACGGCATAAGCGCATGCCCCTGGAACACGACGCCGCGCTCCAGGCCGGGTGCAGACACTTCGCGCCCATTCATAATGACCACACCTTCTGTCGCGCTTTCCAGTCCTGCCAGCACATTCAGGATAGTGGTTTTGCCACAGCCGGAATGACCGATCAGGCAGACGAACTCACCCTTGGCAATCGAAAAATTGACAGCATCGAAAGTAGCCTCGGCAGCGCCAGGATATTGCTTGGCCAAACCTTCAACTTTAAGAAAATTCTTTGAGATGGCATTACCCATCACGGTTGTATCAGTCGACATACGTCACCGCCTTTTGTAATTGGGCAAAGCACATATCCAGGATCATGCCCACAATCCCGATCATCAGAATGGCAAAGATCACGTCAGAAAGAGACAGGTTGTTCCACTGATTCCAGACGAAGTAACCAATCCCTGTACCCCCCACCAGCATTTCCGCAGCCACAATCACCAGCCATGCAATGCCCATGCTGATTCTCATGCCGGTCACTATCGTCGGCGCAGCTGCAGGGAGGATCACGCAAAATGCCTTTCTCAGTTGACCAACCTCCAGTGTCCTCGCCACGTTAAGCCATTCTTTCCGGACATTTGCGACACCAAATGCCGTGTTCATCAGCATCGGCCAGATGGAACAGATAAAAATCACGAAAATGCCCGAAGCCGTAGAATCCTTGATCGTATACAGGGCGATCGGCATCCAGGCCAGTGGAGAGATAGGCTTCAAAATCTGGATAAATGGATCCAGCACCTTAAAGGCCAGCGGGCTCATCCCGATCAGAAAACCCACCGGGATGGCAATCAGCGCCGCCATGCTGAAACCAACTGCGACGCGCCCCAGGGAGTGGGCGATCTGGATACCAATCCCTTTGTCATTCGGGCCATTGTCGTAAAACGGGTGCGCAAGCTGGGATACGATGGTCGCACCCAGTTCGCTAGGCCTAGGGAAAGACGATGCAGTCTGCTGGCTTGCAGAAGCAGGGTCCTGCCCCATCAACTGCAGATACTCCAGCTCCTCAGCAGAAATCTCAGACGTCGCCACCGTACTTGGTGCCGTGGCAATGCCCCAGACCACGACAATCAGAAGCAAAAGCATCAGAGAGAGAAACCCCGCCTTCACATTCTGTGTGTTGAGTGCTTTCATGACCTTACCTCTTAATATTGAAACTATCGACATAGGCTTGCGGCTGCTGAGAATCAAAAACCTTGCCCATCACCACGATCTTTCGGTTGGTTTCAGGCACAGCTAGTCCAAGATCCTTCATTGCCTTTTTGGCATCGGTCATCATGAACACCTTTTCTGCAATAGCGCGATAGCTGACATCACCCTTGATGTAT
Organism: Methylobacillus draconifructus; assembly: GCF_045984355.1. NCBI lineage: Bacteria > Pseudomonadati > Pseudomonadota > Betaproteobacteria > Nitrosomonadales > Methylophilaceae > Methylobacillus > Methylobacillus draconifructus. Next base: position 133,409 of record NZ_JBJQII010000003.1, read on the forward strand.
CCCCAGCGCTTCATTTGCGTAAGCATCCACAAGGCCATGCCTTCCCAAGGCACCGCTTCGAAGCCGACACGCTGCGGTGCATTGACGATATTGCCCAGCCCGTCTGCGAACCGGCCGGTAATGACTTGATTGACGATCACCTCTGGCTGGTTGAGATAAGCCGGCTTGGAAATGACGGTCGCCACTTCTTTCCGGTTGTTCTTGTCATTGGCAAACGCTGAAGACTTGAGGAAGGCCCGATACAAGGCTGCAAAGGTATTTGGGTTTTGTTGAATAAAGCTGGCAGAGGCGCCGAAGGTGCAGCATGGATGGCCATTCCAGATATCCTGTGAAAGAATCTGGATAAAGCCGACACCGTCATAAACCGCCCGTTGCGAGAATGGATCAGGCCCCAGGAAGCCATCAATATTGCCGGCACGCAGATTCGCCAGCATTTCTGCCGGAGGTACCACGCGCAACTGTACATCACGGTCAGGATCAATCCCTGCCTCGGCCAGGTAGTAACGCAGCAGGAAGTTGTGCATGGAGAACTCGAACGGAATGGCAAACTTGAAGCCTTTCCAGTTTTTTGGATCTCGGTTCGACTTGTGCTTGGCTGCAAGCACAATGGCCTGGCCGTTGACATTCTGTATCGCGGCAACATTGACTGCCTGTGGACTCGAACCTGCGCCCATCGTCATGGCAAGCGGCATAGGGGCCAAAAACTGGGAAGCATCAAACTCCTGGTTCATGATCTTGTCACGCACCAAGGCCCAGCCTGCCGCCTTATTCAGCTCGACATTCAACCCCTGCTCCTTGAAGAATCCCATAGGTTCGGCCAGGATCAATGGAGCAGCACAGGTAATAGGAATAAATCCAACCTTGACCGTGGACTTCTCTATCGGCCCTTTCTCCAATGCCATGGCTCTCAATGATCCCAACGGGAAAATGGTGCTGATAGCAGCCATTGCCGCTCCCTTGCCGACCGCTCTCAGGAAATCACGACGTTGGGTTTCTTGTGGCAGAATGGCCTTGACCAAAGCTGCCTCGATAAAATCATTGGAATATTCTTCCTCTGAGATACGCCTGTCATCTGCGTGTGCATGAGCGCTGGCCTTCAGGTGTTCCTCTTCACTGGCATGTTTCCCACAGGAACAAGTCGCGAAGAGAGGTAGATCAGCATCATAGGGTGAGAAATGTTTTGTCATGACAGTCCTTAGGTCTAATTAATCAAACACTGAAGTAAAGAGAAGATGTTTTAATACGTACAACAGGGTTGAAGTGTGTGTAATGCACAGGTTCACAGCCGGTAACCTTGGCTGCAATGACTTTTGCCTGGCGATGAATCGGCTCAATCAGACGGATCGCCTGACCACTGATGCTCACGCAGTCTCCTAACGCATGAATATTGGACACATTGGTATCCAGCGTTACCGGGTCCACGCAAATGCCTTCATTCCATTCCAGCCCGGCGGTTCTCGCCAGCCGACTCGGCGTTTGCAGTCCTGTGGCGGCAATCACAAAATGAACATCCAATGCCTGACCATTACTGAGTTCGACATGTTTCCGACCATTTTGCTCATGGATTGCCTGCACAGTGACACCGCCCATAAATTCAATCGGCAGAGATTGCCATGCTTCCAGAAGCCGTTGTGCATCTTCGACATTCAATAAATTACCCAATGGACTCTGTTGGATATCTGTCAGATAAATATGATGCCCCGCCAGCGCCAGATCATTGGCCAACTCGCTGCCGACCAGACCAGCCCCGGCAATCAGAATCGTGCTTTTTTCTGCCATGGCATCCAGGCGCGCACGAAAATCGAGGTAGCTTTGCAGATTATTGATTTGCCAACAGATATTGGCAGGCAAGGCATCAACCCTGCGAGGTATTGCGCCATGTGCCAGTATCAGATGGGTATATTTCAAAGTGCCTCTGGTTGTGCGCAATGTCGAACTGACAGTATCGACGCTAATGGCATCCGTACTGGTCAACAACCTCACTCCCAGTTTCACAGCCGCTTCCGTCCCGGTTTCCTTGACCAGAGACATCGGCTCCATGCCCTTGGAAATGGCAACAGAAAGCATGGGTTTATCATAAACATCGCCGCTACATGCCGTCACCATTACGATAGGCATAGTCTGATCCAGCGCACGAATGGCGCGGGCCACCTGCCAGCCGGCGCTGCCGGCGCCGACAATCACTACGCTGGCTTGATGACGACTACCTCCGAAATTAGCGCTGGATTGAGAGGATAAGGCAGCCATGTCCTGAGCGACATATAACTCAAAATCCGTTTTTGTCACGCCGCACAGCGGACACGCCCAGTCATCTGGAATATCCTCAAACCGCGTGCCAGGCGGCAGTCCACCATCAGGATCACCTAGCTCCTCATCATAAATGAAGCCGCATGCCAGGCAGATATATTGGCGCCAAGTATTCACGGGTTCATCCTGCAGAGGCGTCCTCGCTGTCATGATGGCTGCTCCGACTTGCTAAGACGCGCCATTTCACGACGCAGATGCTTGAGTGCCGGTGTCACAATTGCTACAAAGTGCGACTCCCTCACCTTGCGCTGCACTGGCGAAGACATCAGATAACCTCTGGCACCCGTGTGCAGTACAGCAGACTGCGCAGCGCGTAAAGCAAGCTCAGAAGCATGCGCCCGCACATCCAGCACATCCAGAAGATACTGCTTGTCTGTTTCATACGGTGTTTCCGCAAGCTTCAATGTCCTGACTTTCAAGGCATCCAACTCTGCCTGCAAGGCAGCTGGCCGGTCTTCCAGAAACTGGTTTACATGCCCCAATTGCTGCTCTACGTTCCACATCTCCTGAATAGCGCTTTGCGCCACACCCCATCCCATGCCGCATTGCAGCAAAATGAAAGAAGCGCGGACTTTGTTGAGGAATGCCGGCACATCCTCGGCAATCACCTCACTGTCGCTGATGAATGCATCCTTAAACCTTAGCGCCCATGTGCCTGTACCTTCCATTCCAGCAAACGAAGGACAGTCTTTCAACTCAACTCCCTGTCCATTGCAATATCCCCTGAACATCACTTCGCGCTGACCATCGGCAGAGTCTATCGTGGCCACTGCCCCAAAGTAGTGTTCTGGGCCAAGGTTGCTGACCCATGGCAAGGTGCCATTCACCAGATAACCGCCCTCGACCCTATGGGCCTTCAGCAACATTTTCTCGATGCCTGCCATAGCCTTCATGGGGTTGCTCAATGCAGTGCCGCCCAGGGTCTTGCCTTCAAGGTGCTGCTGCAAAGCCACGCCACTTAATGCTGAATTGTGAGAGTGATCCATATAGAGGCCGCATGCTACATGGCACCACATCATGAATCCTGTTGCTGCACAAACCTCGGATACTTCGGCTATGGCACGCATGGTCGCCTGAAGGTTGACCGAACCGATTTCCCGATCACGACAATCATAAGCGCCGACTTCGCCCAATTGACGGAGTACTGCTTCAGGATAAGTCCCGATACGGTCAATATCCTCCACCAGCTCAATCAGGGAAGTTCGGGCAATCTTATGCACAGCCTGAAGCATAGCTTCATGCGCAGCGGCCACAGAAGCATCCAGTTTCAAGTCAGAGTCGACTAATGCAGACATGGATCACTCCCTCTGACTAAGCGAGTGAAATATCGAACGGAATTGGGTTACGCATGGTGTTAGCCACGGGCGAGAAGAAATTGGCATGCTTGACAATCTCTTCCAGAACTTCACGTGGCGCATCACCTTCAACATCCACCTTGACGCGAATTTGCTGGAAGCCCATCTCATGCGGTTGTTTTTCCGCACCACCGGCACCCCACGCTGCCGGATTACCTATATCGCCTTCCAGATAGATTTCCAGCTTACTGAGCTTGACGTTACGATATGTGGCAACGGCAGTAATCCCGACACAAAGGCAGCCACCCAGACCGGACAATACGATCTCGCCTGGTGCCGGTGCAGTATCCTGACCGAACAAATGCAAAGGCTCATCCACCACCACAGCCTTATGATCGCCGACATAACTCAAGGTGCGGAATTTGCCATCCACAACCGTATGGACCTTGTTAGTACCACGGGCTGCAGGATTGTTACGCCCTTTTTCGGCAAATTGCAGCAAACCTTCACGATCAATTGGTCGCAAGAACTTGGTGAAAGTAGTCTCTTGCTCTTGAATTGTGTTTGTACTCATTGAGTATGACTCCGATGATTAAAGAAATGACATTTCCGTAATCGCAAGAGCTATGCCAACATACTAAAATCTCAAAGAGAAAATTTCACAATATCATGATTTATAAGTATAAATTAAGAAATAAATAAACAAACTTCAGGATAAAAAATCAAGAAAAATGTGGACAATGTGTTAACAATAATTGACACATTGTTAACAATTTAACCGTTCATGATTTTTTGCCAGCGATACCGGAACTGCCGCAGGGTGAGTCCCAATGATTGGGCTGCGCGCGATTGGTTATTCCCGGCGCGTTGCATGGCTTGCACCAGGCTATCTGCATCGTGGGATTCAGCCTTCAGATATTCGCGTATCAACGGTTGCTCGCGAACGATTGCCGGGGAAACAGGCTTATGGCGCGGCTTTCTCGTCTTACTGCCAAGCAGGCGGATCACATCCTTTACTCCCACAGTCTGCTGGTCTGCAAGCAATACAATACGCTCGATCGCATTGCCCAACTCCCGGATATTGCCAGGCCACTCCATCTGTTCCAGGTGATTGAGCGCTTCGGGAGAAAGATAGACATTACGCTCATTTGCCTGGTTTGCACGATTCAGAAAATGCAAGGCCAATGCCCGTATATCCCCCTGCCGCTCCTCAAGCGAAGGAAGCTGAATAGGCACCACATTCAGCCGATAGAACAAATCCTCGCGAAAATTGCCGTCGTCGACCTCCTGTTGCAAATCCCGATTGGTTGCGGCAACGACACGTACATTCAGGCTAATTTCCTTTTTCCCACCGAGACGGATTATCGTGCCTTCCTGTAGTGTCCTGAGTAGCTTGGTCTGCATCAGCAACGGCATTTCTCCGATTTCATCAAGAAATATCGTGCCGTTATTTGCCTGTTCGAACCAGCCAACCCGTGGTGCATTAGCACCGGTAAAGGCGCCGCGCTCATGCCCAAAAAGCTCGGACTCGAACAAGGACTCAGGAATAGCGGCGCAATTGACCTTCACAAATGGCGACCCCCGCCTTGGACTTGCCATATGCAATGCCCGGGCAAACAGCTCCTTGCCACTGCCCGACTCCCCCAGCAATAGGACAATAGCTGTTGAATTAGAAACCCTTTCCAGATCGGAAATAGCCTTTAGCAAAGCTGGCGACTGCCCCACTATGCCATAGCGGGCAGTGGACGATTCCAGCGCATTGGTCAGCATTTCATTCTGCACTTCCAGCGACCGGGTCTTTTCTTCTACCAGCCCCTGAAGTTGCAATAATTGGCCCGTCAGCGTAGCCAATATCTTCAGTACCGAGACATCATCACTGATCAGACGGTTGCGGCGACGAATGCGATGGACGGCCAGCACGCCTTCGACTCGCTTGTTCACCTCAATGGGAACGGCAATGAACGCCACTGTTTCCTGTGGTAGGTCAGCCCTGTTTACAGCACGACCTAAAAAGCGAGGGTCGGCATCAATATTCTGTACGATGATCGCCTGCCCTGTTGCTAGCACCGCCCCTGTAATGCCCTCACCGGCCTTATAGCGACCACGGCCGATCTCATGCCTTGTCAGGCCATAGGCATAGGCAATCTTCGCAACATATCCATCTTCGTCGGGATGCGCCTGCTTCAACACCACCCTGCCCCGATTCAGCCCCAGCAGTTCCGAAGCTAGATGCAGCATTTCCCTAAACACAATATCGGACGACAGGCTTTGTCCCACCAGGCGCATGACTTCGCCCAGCAACAGCCGTTCCTGATCGTTCCATGATGGTTCGCTGGTAATAGTTTCCTGTTTTTGATTGCTGTCTTGATCCATCGAAACTCCCACTGATGCTAACGGTAGCTTACCAGACCGTACATCTTCATATTCCAAGTTTTAAACACATCCGATCTTCACATTTTGACCCGTTCTCTGTGAGGCATACACGATGACATACAAATAAACACACTCCTCGAAGACTTGGCTCAAGGTCATCTGAAAACGGTTGAAGCCCGGCCAGAGACGTTCGCAATTGTCATGACCTTTCTCATAGACTGGTCAAGCACGGCAAGACAGTTTCGAAGAAATCGACAAAGTCACATGTTAAGATAGCTGCATGGAACTTAGTCAATTGAAGCTGGTAGGCGGGCTGAGCGCTTTCTTCCTGCTGTTTGGATTCGGCTGCTGGTTATTGCTGCAGACCGCGACCATGGGCGACGGTCCTGCAGATGCGGATTTCTTTGGCGAACTCTGTATTGTTACCCCTGCTTCCGGCACCAAGCCCCTCACGCCATGCATTGCGTGCGTGGCGCTTTCGCACCAGCTCGTCTCGCAGACATTGACGCTTGGGCCAACCGCATTCGCCCTGCCCGGCATCAGCGCCTACGCTGAGCCGCTTACCATAGGAGAACAACCATGAAAAGCATCTGCATAAGCCTGTTATTGCTGTGCAGCCTGCAGGCGCAAGCCGGGGTCACCGTCGTCGAGCCATGGGTGCGCACCACCGCGCCCGGGCAAAAAGTGGCGGCAGGCTATGTGCGCATCGTCTCGGACAAGGACGTCGCCCTGGTCTCGGCGAACTCAAGCTTTGCCGACAAGGTCGAAGTGCATGAGATGCAGATGGATGACGGCATCATGAGAATGCGCCCGCTCAAGCAACTGGAACTCAAGGCGAACACGCCGGTGGAATTGAAGCCCGGCGGCTTGCACTTGATGCTGGTCGGGATCAAGAATGCAGTCAAGGCAGGCGACGCCATTCCGCTTACCCTGGTGTTTGAAGACAAGAAAGCCGCGCGTGAGAGCGTAGACGTCGTGTTCAACGGTCGCGCCGTCGCCCATCAGGGCATGGAACATCACGCCCATTAATCCGCCTGCCGCCGTCATAAACAGGAGAACGCTTTGGTTGCAAAAATAATACAAGGCCTCAGCCAGCAAGCCCTGCACCGGCTCAAATGCCTGCGCCAGCTGTTGATCCAGTCGGTGCTGTCCTGGTTTTCCCACCGCGCCACCAGCAAGGGAGCCGCGCTGGCCTTCTACACCATGTTCTCGCTCACGCCCATCCTGGTGCTGGTGATTGCGATTGCCGGGTACTTCCTCGGCGAGCGTGCCGCGCATGGCGAAATCGTGGCGCAGATGTCCGACCTCGTGGGCGAAAGCGGCGCGCAGGTGATCCAGAACATGCTGGCGAAGTCGAGCAACCCCAAGTCCGGCATCATTGCGACGCTAATTGCCTCCTCCTTGCTGTTTGTGGGTGCGACGACGGTGTTCGCCGAACTGAAGGCCAGCCTCGATGAAGTCTGGGAAACCACCAAGGAAAAAGCCCAGGGAGGCAGGCAGGCGATCGGCAACCTGGTCAAGACCCGGCTGCTCTCCTTCAGCATCATCTTATCGCTCGCTTTCCTGCTGCTGACCTCGTTGCTGGTGAATGCCGGCCTGGCGCTCGTGGAACAGTTTTTCGCGGAATTCGTCGGCCGCTTCATCACTGCGATCGGCATATTCAAGCATATTTCCGCCTTGGTGAGCTTCGGCGTGATCACCTCGATGTTCGCCGTCATCTTCAAGATGCTGCCGGACGTCAAACTGCCGTGGTCCGATGTCTGGGTCGGCGCCGCGTTCACCGCCATCCTGTTCAGCCTGGGCAAATACCTGATCGGGATATACCTGGGCAACAGCGCTGTCGCATCAAGCTTTGGCGCGGCAGGCTCCTTGATCGCCCTGCTGCTCTGGGTGTACTACTCCGCGCAGATTTTCTTCTTCGGCGCCGAAATCACGCGGCAATATGCGCTCACGTTCGGCAGCCTGCGCGACATTCCGGCGGACAGGATTCCCCGCAAGTAAACCAACGGGCGGAAGTATCAAGCATCAATAGACAAAGCGGTGATGCAGGTCCTGGAGGTTAAGCTGCTCGAGGATCTGCTCGAGCCTGGATTGGGCATTGCGCCGCGGGCTGTTTTTATAGCGGGCGATGATGAGCTCGTTCTTCATCGAATGCTCCCAACCCACCAGCTCCGTCACCGTCACCTGGTAGCCATGAGCCTCCAGCTGCAGGCAGCGCAGCACGTTGGTGATCTGGCTGCCGAATTCGCGCGTGTGAATCGGGTGGCGCCAGATCTCGGATAACGGCGTCTTGCCGAACGAATCGCTCTTGTGGCGCCGCAGCACTTCCGCCACCTCGGCCTGGCAGCAAGGCACCAGCACCATGAATTGGGCTTTTTTCTCCAAGCCGAAACGGATCGCGTCGTCGGTCGCCGTGTTGCAGGCATGCAATGCGGTGACGATATCCACCTGCTCGGGCAAGGCAGGCGAAGTAATCGCCTCTTCCACGCTCAAGTGCAGGAAATCCATGCGCTCGAAACCCAGCTTTTCCGCGAGCGACTTGGATTTTTCCACCAGTTCGCTGCGGGTTTCTATCCCGGCAATGCGCCCTGCCGCCTGCTGCTTGACGAACAGGTCATAGAGGATGAACCCCAGATACGACTTGCCCGCCCCATGGTCGACCACGATGGGGTTGGCATTGTTTTCCATCACCTCGAGCAGCAGCGGCTCGATGAAGTGGTAGAGGTGGTATACCTGCTTGAGCTTGCGCCGCGTATCCTGGTTGAGCTTGCCTTCCCGCGTGAGGATGTGCAGCTCCTTGAGGAGTTCGACGGATTGCTGGGGCTTGATTTCTGGGATGAGCGTCATGCCGCTATTTTAGCATCGCCCTTCCAACCTATTCACCAGCGCACCATGCTAAATAAACAAATGCGCTGGCAAGCAGGATTCACGCATGCTTCAGTGCTGGTGTTGATGGTCGTGGGGCTCGTCATGATCATGGCGATGCACATGCACCCCAGGCGCACCCTTGGCTGCCGACAGCCACGCCACGGCTTGCTTGTCATGCTCCATGTCGCCGATATCGACAAAATCCACATGCTGGTATGCCTGCAGCACCTGGTTAGTGGTTCTTTCCACCGGCAGCTTGCCCTGATAGCGCTCCACCAGCTTCACGGTCACGTGATGCTTGGGGTAGCGGTATTCCACCTGCAATGGGATCTGCAATGCAGGAATCCAGGTGATCTCGGTGTCTACGCCGTTCAGTTTGCCTTGGTAAATCTCGGTCGCCATCTTTTCATAGGGCTGGCCCGGCTTCTTCTGCAGGCTGGCAAGCTCGCTGGCCTTCACCAATTGCGCCAATGCCTGCCATTTATCTTCACTGGCGCCAATGCCCAGCAAACGCAGATCGATGGAGGTGTAGTCGATCGCGCGTTTTTCATCATGCATCAGGTAGACGTAATCCAGGGTGCCGTCTTGCCACTGCCAAAGGTCGCTGTGCTTGGCGTTGAAATCGCGCAATTCGACCTGGTTGGCCCCGCGCAGCATGAGCCACTCGCGCTTGACCGGCTTTTGGCAGGGCACCGCGCATTGCGATGTCTCGAAACGGGCATCCAGGCTGGGCAATGCCTCGGCGGCGGCCAGGTTGGGCAACAGGGCGAGCAACAATGCCCCGGCATATCTCATGTTGTTTTGCATGTTCATACTCTCACAAACTCAAAAGCAAAATGGATGGGATGGCTTGCGCCATCCCAACCGCCTCAATCACACAACATCAAGCGCTGCATTAGAAGCCGAAAGCATCCTTCATGACGTGGAATATGTAGTGCTGCTCTTGCACGCCCTGGAACAGGTGGGCCTTGGGACCGCCTGCGAAGATTTCCACTTCTTCAGCCGCATGGGTCTCGGAATCGAGAGGCACGGTCACTTCCTGGTGGAAGTCAGGGTCGCTGGTGTCGACGTTGGTCATGTCCTCGATACGGCCGCTACGTGCAGGGAAGCCATAGACATCCTCGCCTGGGACGTTGGGGTAGTAACCCTTGCCGTTGGCGTATGAAATCGTGGTGTATGGATTGCCGTCAGTCGCCTTGGTCAACTGGCCGTCCACCGTCACCTTGCCGAGGATAGGATTGCCGCGCTCAGGGTAGCCGCCAATCGTCATGGTGTGGCTGTGGTCGGCAGTCACGATCACCAGGGTGTCGTTGAGGTCCACTTTTTCCAGCGCCTTCTTCACTGCGTCAGACAAGGCGATGGTGTCAGTCAACGCACGGTAGGCATTGTTGGCGTGGTGGCCATGGTCGATACGGCCGGCTTCCACCATCAGGAAGAAACCCTTGGGGTTCTTCTGCAGGATGTCGATCGCCTTGCCGGTCATGTCGGCCAGGGACGGCTCCTTGCCTGTGTCGTTCGGGCGGTCATGCTCGTATTGCATGTGGGAGCGCTCGAACAAGCCCAGCAGGCGGGTGGTGTTGGCAGGGTTGATGGCATCGAATTGCGCCTGGTTCCAGACGAACTTGCCGCCGAACTTGTTCACGTATTCCTGCGCCAGGTTGCGGCCGTCGCGGCGGTCGCCCTTGCGGCCCGCATTTTCAGGATCATCGACAGTGTTAGGCAGGAAGCGGCTGCGGCCGCCGCCCAATACCACTTCAATACCGTCGCCAATCGCGCCGGCGCCGAAGTTATCGATCAACTGTGAAGCGATGTCCTTTACGTCCGCATCAGCAGGCACGTTGTTGTCGGACTCCCAATCGCGGGTGGAAGTATGGGCATAGGTCGCTGCAGGGGTAGCGTGCGTGATGCGGGCGGTGGAAACCACGCCGGTGGCACGGCCGTTCTGCTCAGCCAGTTCCAGGATGGTCGCGAGCTTGGCAGCCTGCACCTTGCTGTTGTCCTTGTCGCCGTTCAATACGCGTTGGTCGACAGAAATGACGCCGTCATTCGTCTTCACGCCGGTCACCATGGCAGTCATGGTAGGTGCGGAGTCGGAAGTCTGCTGGTTGGCGGAGTAAGTCTTGGACAAAGCCAGGTAAGGCAGCTTCTCGAATGCCAGCTTGTTGCGCTCGCCGTCACGGCCTTGCAATTGGCCTTCGAGGATGCGGGCGGCTGTCACGGTGGATACGCCCATACCGTCGCCCACGAACAGGATCACGTTCTTGGCCTTGCGGTTGTTGGGGTAAAGCTTCTTGGCGGCTGCCAAGGCCTCCTGGCCATCCTGGTACCAAGTGTTGGCGTCTTCCGCCATGGCTTGGCCACACAGGGCCATCATGACCGCCAAGGCGGAAACCTTCATTGTTGCCTTTTTCATTTTATGCACTCCCATTGTGGTTAAACTGTTTTACGGCGGCGCAATGCCAGGCCAAGCACGCCCAGGCCGGCCAGCAGCATGGCGTAGGTATCGGCTTCAGGCACAGGCGTGACGTTCAGGCTGATGTTGTCCAGGCCGACCTGCAAGGCGCCCTGGTTACTCACTGCGGCAAAGCGCAGGGTGTAATCCCCGCCTGCTGCGAGTACGTCGCTGATGTCAAAGCTGTAATCTACATAGTTGTTCACGTTGTCATCGCCATCGAAACGGCGGCCGTTTGCTCCACCGAGATAATAAGTGCCGATGATGTCAGTAGCATGAATGGAGAACGGATCGGCATCGGCGCGCAGGATATCGACGCGGACGTGCTGGTTGGCCTCGTAGCTGCCGCCGGTAGTGGCATCCAGGCCAGCCTGGTTGATGTAGACGATGCCGTTGTCGCTCTGGTCGTTCACGAACATCTGGAAAGACAATACGGCGGAAGTGACGGCGCTGATGGAAAAGTTCTGGTACAGCACCTGGCTGCTGGCGTAGGAAGAATCCAGGAAGCCGTAGAACTGGCCGCTGGCGGCGCCGACGGTCTTGTAGCCGCTGGCGTAGGACTCGGTAGCATCTGTCGCAAGAACGGAGCCGGCAATGCCTTGCTCGGCCACTTGCCAGCCTTGCGGGTTGTAGCTTTCGGCAGCGTCGGCTTCAAAGCCGCCGTTGACGATGACTTCCTGCGCGAAGGCAGGCACGGCAAACAGCATGGAACCGGCCAGGGCCAGCGCTACGCCATGTTTTTGTAACTTCATGGTGATTCCCCTTTAAAAGAGTGAGAGTAGAAAACGGTTCGGGAGCCATACTAGGAAGCGCTTGTGTTAGATATATGGATGCAAAATAGTCCTAATGGACTAGTCCATGGCATGCGTAGCCCTTCATTTCTGCAACAAAGATGCAAAACGGGGCCGGAATAGCAGCCGGGATGCTAAAATGACAGCCATGACAGGCTTGGCCGCAAGCAGCACACAAAAAGCCCGATCTTTTTTCATCAACGCATTCACATAGAGCAGCTCATCATGGCAATTCAATGGTTCCCGGGACACATGACTTCCGCGCGCAAGAAGGCGGAAGAAACCATGGAGTTCACCGATGTGGTGATCGAAGTGCTGGATGCGCGCGTGCCGGAAGCCAGCCATAACCCCATGATTGAAGACCTGCGCCTTTTCCGGCAGCGTCCCAGCCTGAAAATCCTCAACAAGGCCGACCTGGCCGACCCTGCCGTGACCCAGGCATGGCTCAATCATTTCAACCGACAGGAAGGCGTCAAGGCCGCAGCGCTTTCGTGCAAGAAGCCTGGCGATGCGAAAAAAATCCCCGGCCTCTGCCGCAGCCTCGCGCCGCATAGAGGCACCAACCTCAAGCCTTTGCGCATGATGATCATGGGCATTCCCAACGTAGGCAAATCCACGCTCATGAATGCCCTGCTCAACCGCCGCATCGCCAAGGTAGGCGACGAGCCCGCCGTGACCAAGAGCCAGCAACGCTTCGACCTGAATGACCAGATGAGCATCACCGACACCCCCGGCATGATGTGGCCCAAGATCAAATACGAGAGCGATGGCTACATGCTCGCCGCCAGCCATGCCATCGGCCGCAATGCCGTGATTGATGAAGACGTGGCGGAGTTTCTTGCCAGCATCCTCCTGGAACGCTACCCCGCCCTGCTGCAAGCCCGCTACAAAACGGATGTGAGCAACATGGATGCCATCGACCTGCTGGAAGCCGTCGGCAAACGCCGCGGCTACCTGCTCAAGGGCGGAGAGCTGGATATGGAGAAGACCGCCATGGCTTTTCTGGTGGATTACCGCTCCGGCACACTGGGCCGCATCAGCCTGGAAACCCCGGAATCGCGCACGGAAATGATCGCGGAAGCATTAGCTGCCGTCGAGGTGGAAGATCAGGAGCAGGATAATCAAGATACAGCAGCAGGTCAGCGTTAAAAAAACCTTATAAAATCAAAAAATACTCGTGGCTTTTAAAACGCTCGGGCTCCAGCCTTGAGCTGCAATTTATCCCTTTTTATCAACAATATCCTGCCCCCATATCATTAGTCCCAATGGACTATTGCAACGAGATGAGTCTTCCCCAGAATATCGGGAAAGCTATTATTCCAAAACAATAATTCCATCTTTACCAATAATCGGAAATACATAAATAGCGAGAGTATCAGATTGATTGCTTCAATCTTTATACCAACCATTCATCATTGGGGAGCTTTAGCATGAAAAATAAAACATTCATCCGCGGCATGCTTGCCGCAGCACTCTTTGCTGCAATGCCCGCATTTGCATTTCAATATACCGTCACGCTGGTGGACATTCCTGCAACCACCGTTCAACCTTACGCCATCAACGACCTGGGGCAAGTGACCGGCTCAATAACGGCGGCTGGTTTCGCGCGCGCCTTCTCATGGGAAAACGGCACCGGCACCCTGATTGACGGTAACAGCAGCAGTGCCTATGGCATCAACAATTCAGGCCAGGCGGTAGGCCGCGGCTCGGCAACCTCCAGCTTCAACGCCGCGCTGTGGGATGCAGGCAGCACCACCGCCCTGGGCACCCTCGGCGGCATCAGTATCGCCTACGGCGTCAACGACCAGAGGCAGGTCGTCGGCTATTCACAGGCTGTGCCGGGCGCAGGCGCCCGTGCCACATTATGGGGAAACGGCACACTGACCAACCTGGGATCCCTGAGCCAGAACAGCCAGGCCTTCGCCATCAACAACAATGGCGATATCGTCGGCTATTCCTATCAGGTCGGCAGCAGCATTCCCACCTTGTGGAGCAATGGCAGCATCACCAATCTGGGCACGTTGGGAGGCAACAGTGGGCAGGCCCGTGATATCAATGACCACGGCCAGATCGTCGGAAGTTCCGCCATCATTGGCAACCAACAAACCCACGCCACCCTGTGGGACAATGGCAACATCATCGATCTTGGCACGCTCAGCGGCAGCAGCGAGGCTTTCGGCATCAACAACCTCGGCCAAATCGTGGGCACATCCAACGGTTTCGCCACCCTCTGGCAAGATGGCGAAATCTTCAACCTCAACGACCTGATCGACCCGGCGCTGGGCTGGACCCTGCGCGAAGCGCGCGACATCAACGCCTCGGGCCAGATCGTGGGCTGGGGCGCTCTGGCTGGCAGCGGCAATACGTTCGGCTTCATCCTCACGCCCGTGCCGGAGCCAAGCGCCTATGCCATGCTCGCGCTGGGGCTCGGCCTGGTTGGCTGGTCGGTTCGCAGGCAACAGAAACGGGCATAGCCAAAACGTTCCACCGTAAGTCCAGCCCCGCCATATGTCGTTGGCGGGGCTTTTTACATTCCGTCGGCATTGTTTTGCCAAGAATGCGGCCGCTCCTGCAACAACACACCGTCATCAGAAATTTTCATAGCAAATATTTACTGATATTTATCATAGCATTATCAGTAAAACCTTCCACCGTACCTGAAATGATTAGTCCAAACGTATCAGCCACAACAGACTATTGAGCGATCCCTATTGCAGAGCTAGCATGCAAGTGCTGTCAATCGATAACACAAACAACTAGTTAAATTCATATTCATTACGCTAAGAGGGGATCCAAATGAGCATTTCCAAGATAATGGCAACAACCGCGGCAAGCGCACTATTGGCCGCTTCCTTCAGTGCTGCCGCCACCGATACGGTTTACGGCACGGAATTCGGCACTGGTTCCAGCTACACCACTGATATTCTCGATACCAGCGTAACCTTCTATGCCAAGACAGGCACAAGCAAGAAGAATCTGAAAGACGCCGTGTTCAGTTACAAGCCCGCGCAAGACGGCTATCAAGGCGTCGGCGTATCCCCGAAAAAGGGCAGCGATACCACCGTGGGTGAAATCGACAAGAACGAGTGGATTATCGCCAAGTTCGACGACGCGCAGGTCATCAGCAACATCACCCTGGGTCTGCTGTTCAACGGCCCGGAATACGGCGACAACAAGGAACAGGCCTCCATCACCGTCACCTATTTCGACAATTCCACTAGCACTTTCAAACTGGTTGCCACAGGCAATGCCACAGCGTCTTGGACCGGCCTCGGCTCCGTGACGAACCTGAGCCCGGCAATTCAGGACCTGGGCGGCGTATGGAGCCTGGACAACCCTTTCGGTGACCTTGCCGTCAAATCCTTCTCGCTGACCTCGCTCAAGGATAAGTCCGATTTCACGCTTTACAGCGTGACTGCCGTACCCGAACCCGAGTCCTATGCCATGTTGGCGCTGGGTCTCGGCCTGGTCGGATTTGCCGCGCGCCGCCGCAGCCACAAGCTTTACGCCTGATCGCGACACATCGCTTTCACAGCCCCGCCCGATATGGCGGGGCTTTTTTTATGCCTGCCATTACCTGTATTGGCTAGCTTCAAAACACAGCTCAAGATAAAATCAGGGC
This sequence comes from Methylobacillus draconifructus, assembly GCF_045984355.1. Taxonomy (NCBI): domain Bacteria; kingdom Pseudomonadati; phylum Pseudomonadota; class Betaproteobacteria; order Nitrosomonadales; family Methylophilaceae; genus Methylobacillus; species Methylobacillus draconifructus. Next base: position 149,117 of record NZ_JBJQII010000003.1, read on the forward strand.
CGATGTTGTTACATGCTTGTAGCAGCTTTTCCCAAGATTCATCTATAGAGCCGCAGGCAGATCAACATGCTGAATTCCATGAACCCGCAGCAGCGCGAAGCTGTGAAATACCTAGACGGCCCCCTGCTGGTGCTGGCCGGCGCCGGCAGCGGCAAGACCCGCGTCATTACGCAAAAAATCACCTACTTGATCGAGCAATGCGGCTATTCCCCCAAGGAAATCGCCGCGATCACCTTTACCAACAAAGCCGCGCGCGAAATGCAGGAGCGCGTGGGCCACTTGTTGCAAGGCAGCAATACCAAAGGGCTCACCATCGCCACGTTTCACTCGCTCGGCTTGCAAATGCTGCGCCAGGAAGCCGAGCTGCTGGGCTACAAGCCGCAATTCTCCATCCTCGACTCGTCCGACAGTTTCAAGATCCTCTCCGATGCGCTTGCCACCACGGACAAGCAGCTGCTGCGCAAGACGCAATGGCAGATTTCCAGCTGGAAGAACGCCTTCATCAACCCGGACCAGGCCGCCGCGACCGCAGACGAAGAACTCAGCCATGCCGCAGCCAAGGTCTACCAGGTTTACCAGCAGACATTGAAAGCCTACCAGGCGGTGGATTTCGACGACCTGATCAAGCTGCCGGTGGAATTGTTCGAGCAGCACCCGGATGCATTGCGCAAATGGCAGCACAAGCTGAAATACCTGTTGATCGACGAATACCAGGACACCAATGCCTGCCAGTACAAGCTGGTGAAGATGCTCACCGGCGTGGAGGGCCGCTTCACCGCCGTGGGCGATGACGACCAGGCGATTTACGGCTGGCGCGGCGCCGACGTGGAAAACCTGCGCCAGCTCACCGAGGATTTCAGCCGGCTCAAGGTCATCAAGCTGGAGCAGAACTACCGCTCCACCGTGCGCATCCTGCGCGCCGCCAACCAGGTGATTGCCAATAATCCCAAGCTGTTCGAGAAAAAGCTCTGGAGCGAACTCGGTACGGGCGACCTGATCCAGGTCAGCGCCGCCAAGGATGAGGATCACGAGGCGGAGTCCGTGGTGATGAAGCTGCTCGCGCACAAGTTCGAGCACCGCACCAAGTTCCTCGATTACGCCATCCTCTACCGCGGCAACCACCAGGCGCGCATTTTCGAGCAGCAGCTGCGCCAGCACAAGATTCCCTACACCATTTCGGGCGGGCAATCCTTCTTCGACAAGGCGGAAATCAAGGACCTCGTCAGCTATCTGCGGCTGATTGCCAACGAAGATGACGATCCCGCGTTCATCCGCGCCGCGACCACGCCGAAGAAAGGCATAGGCAACACCACGCTGGAACGCCTGGGCGAATATGCCAGCGCGCATAAGATGTCGTTGTTCGAGGCCGCGTTCGAGGGGGACTTCCAGCGCACCATGGCCAACCGGCAATTGGAAGACTTGCTGACCTTCTGCCAATTCATCAACCGTATCCAGGAACGCGCCGAGAAAGACCCTGCAGGCGAGGTATTGAACGACCTGCTCAACGCCATCAACTACGAGGCCTTCCTCTACGATACGGAAGAGCCCCGCAGTGCGGAAAACAAATGGAAGAGCGTGCTCGACTTCGTTGCTTGGCTCACGCGCAAAGGAGACGAGGACGAAAAGAACCTGCTGGCGCTGACGCAGATGATCTCGCTCATGAGCATGCTGGAAGGCCGGGAGGATGCCGAGCCGGATGCCGTCAAGCTTTCCACCCTGCATGCCTCCAAAGGGCTGGAATACGGGCATGTGTTCTTGGTCGGCTGCGAGGAAGGCATCCTGCCGCACCGCGAGAGCGTGGACCAGGGCAAGATCGAGGAAGAGCGGCGCCTGATGTATGTCGGCATCACGCGCGCGCAGAAATCACTCCATATTTCCTGGTGCCGCAAGCGCAAGCGCGCCGGGGAACATGAATCCTGCGAGCCCAGCCGCTTCATCGCCGAGCTGCCGGAAGACGACGTGCGCCATTCCGGCCAACCGCAGAGCGATCCGGCCGCCAACAAGGAGAATGCGCGCCAGCGCATGGCGCAAATCCGCGCCATGCTAGGTGGCGGAACAGGCGGTAGTTCCTGATATTGACCGGGTCATAAATTCATATCCAGTACATCGCCGCATGGTAAAGTAGCGCCCTTAGATGACCCCTCCTTTCGTGCGCTCCGCTCATTCGGAAGCACAGGATTTTCTTTTCAAGCTTTAATTTCTCTACACATTGACTAAGGCAAGTATGGGCAGTTGGATGATTGCGCTGGCCGCGGGTGCGTTCTGCATCGGCATGACCGAATTTCTTCCCATGGGATTGTTGCCCGACATTGCACACGGGCTGGACGTATCCATCCCGGCTACCGGCAACCTGGTCACCGTGTATGCCCTTGGCGTGGTGGTCGGCGGGCCCTTGATGGTGGCGCTCACGATCAACCGCCCGCGCAAGGCCACGCTGCTGGGCTTGATGGCGATTTTCACGTTCGGCAACATGCTGTGCGCCCTGGCGCCGAACTACCTCACTCTAGCCGCTGCCCGTATCTTCACCGCATTGAGCCATGGCTCGTTTTTCGGCATCGCCGCCGTGGTCGCGCTCTATCTGGCTCCTCCCGGCCAAGGCAACCGCGCCCTGGCACTGATGTTCACCGGCCTCACCATGGCGAACGTGCTCGGCGTGCCGCTCGGCACCCTGCTCGGCCAGGAAACCAGCTGGCGCGTCCCATTCTGGACGGTGTCGGCCTGTGGCGCGGTTGCCATATATGCCATCTGGCGCTTCATTCCCGACCTCGGCGCCATGCCCAGGCCCGATATCCGCCGCGAGATGCATGCCGTATTCCAGCCTAACGTACTGCTCGCCATGGCGATCACCGCCATCGGCTTCGCCGGGGTATTCACCATCTTCACCTATATCACGCCGATACTGGAAGACATGTCCGGGCTCTCGCCCCACCACGTCAGCTTCATGCTGATCGCCATGGGAATCGCGGCCACCATCGGGCTCAATATCGGCGGAAAAATGGCGGATTGGAAACTATTGCCGACAATTACCCTCTCACTAACAGGCATGGCCTTACTGGGTATCGTATTCGCCTGGAGCATGCAGTTCACGCTTGCAGCCATCGCGACAGCGTTCATCTGGGGCATGGTGAGCTTTGCCGTCGGGCCTGGCCTGCAGACCAACGCCATGGCGCAGGCCGGCGACTCGCCATTGATGGCATCTACCGTCAACCAGAGCGCATTCAACCTGGGCAATGCGGGCGGCGCCTTTCTCGGCGGTGCGGTGATCCACTTCGGCTTCGGACTGCCTGCCGTCGCTTTGGCAAGTGCGGCCGTCGCCGTATGCGGGGCGTTACTGACGTTGTACAGCATGCAGCACTACGGAAAAAAGAACCTATAACCATCAGCTCCTGCAAACTTTGCCTGAGCTGAACAAAAGCAAAGGTGAACAATGGCGCAACAGTTTGCCGGGCAACCTGCCCGCGGCTTGATCAAATTCGGCAAAGCCTTGCTCTGGCTGCTCCTGGGTCTGGTCCTGGCTTTGGTCATTTGCGAAATCCAAGGCTGGACGTTCTTGCGCGAGCCCGCGCAATCCTTCCTCAGCAAGCAGCTGGAACGCGACATCAAACTGGACAAGCCTTTCCGGCTGCACCTGTGGGCAGGAGTCCAGCTCGACCTCGGCCACCTGTATATTTCCGCCCCGGAAAAATTCAATGTCCCGCATCTGGTGGATGCCGGCAACATCAGCGTCAAGTTGCGCTATAGCGACCTCTGGCACTACAAAAAGCACGGTGAATTGCGCATCCGTGAAATCAAGGTAGATGACATCGACGCCCAACTCGTCCGCCATGCCGATGGCAGCGCTACGTGGGAATTTCCCACAGATGAGAGCAAGCCTGCCACTCCCTTCCCTGTCATTGAAACGCTGATCGTGAAGAGCGGCAGCAGCCATATCGACGACGCAATCAGCAGCACCGCGCTGGAAGCAAAATTCAAGACCGAGGAAGGCGCCAGTCAGGAAGACCTGCGCTCCGAAGTCAGTGTCGATGGACAGTTCCAACGCAGGCCGCTGAAGGCATTCCTGGAAACGCCTGGGTTCCTCCCCATCGCCACGCAAGACCAAGATTCTCCGCCGATCAAATCCAAGGGTTGGCTCGAATACGGCAAGCTCAGGGTGGATTTTGACGGTCAGGTAGCCGACCTCTTCGGCCGGCAGGACATCGAGGGCAACGCCGTAGTCACCGGCCCATCACTTTCAGTGCTGGGCGAGCTGGTCGGCAGCGTTTTCCCGACTACCGATCCGTTCCGTCTTAGCGCCAGCCTGAGCAAGCATAGCGATGTATGGGAAGTCAATGTGGATTCCGCGAAGATCGGCAGGAGCAGCCTTGCCGCAGTGTTCAAGTACGATCCGCGCAGCAAAACCACCGGCATTCCGGTATTGAGCGGCCGTATCGACGGCAGCCGCTTCTACCTGGCCGACCTGGCGCCCGCGTTCGGCACCTTGCAGGCGGACGGCAGCAAGCCGCAGCCGGTCGAAGGCCGCGCCATTCCCAACCGGCCGCTGGACCTGCCTTCGCTCAACCGCATGGATGCCGACATCACCATCAAACTGGACTACATGGAGCTCGGCAGCGTTTTCGCCCTGCCGATTTCCCCGTTCAAGGCCCAACTTAGCCTGGACAAGGGCAAGTTCATGGTCGGGGACATCCTCGCGCAGACTGCGGACGGCACCCTGACGGGCAGCTTCTCGGTCGACGCCCAGGAAAGTAAAGAAACCGATAAGGAAAAATATCCGCCTCGATGGCAGATCAAGCTGGGCTGGAAGGACATTGATCTCGGCAAATGGTTGCAGGTGTCCAAGGCTCGGCAGGAAGAGGCTAAGAAGCAAGGCAAGCCCGTGCCGCCCGCTTACATCACCGGCACCCTCAACGGACGCACCGACCTCAGCGGCAAGGGCTCGACTACTGCCGAACTGCTGGGCTCTCTCAACGGCAAGACCACTTTGTTCGTCGAGCAAGGGGAAATATCGCGGCTGGTGATGGAGCTGCTGGGCTTAGATATCGCGCAAAGCGTGAGCGCCTGGCTGGGTGGAGACCAATCGCAGCGGCTGCAATGCGCAGTCATGGACCTCAAGGCGTCCAATGGCGTGGTGCGCCCGGAAGTCGCGCTCATCGACACGCCGGTCACGCTGGTGCTGATCGACGGCAATATCGACCTCGGCCAGGAGAAGCTGGATTTGCTGCTCGCGGCAAAACCCAAGAATTTCTCGCCATTGACGGTACGTTCGCCGATCAGGGTGCAGGGCAGCTTCGTCGAGCCCAAGGTACGCCCTGAAGCCGTGCCGATCGCCGCGCGCCTGCTCGGCAGCGTGGCGCTCGCCTTCGTCAATCCGCTAGCTGCCATCCTGCCTTACCTGGATACAGGCTCCAAGAGCAACGCCTACAATTGCAGCCAGGCGCTCAACACCTACTCATCGCAAAAACCGGCCAAGGCACCTGCAGACGACAAGACCCCACCGCCACAGCAAGCACCTGTGCCTGCCGTTCCCGGACATTGAACGCAAAGCCCGTTTAGCAGCCGCCTCTAGGCCCAAACGGGCCATATAGCAGCCTCGGTCCTACTGATACAATACGCCCCATGCCTTATATCTCCCTAGATCAAGCCAGCCTGGCTTATGGACATTATCCCTTGCTCGACCATGCCGATTTCCAGCTCGACGCCGGAGAAAGGGTCGGCCTGATTGGCCGCAACGGCGCCGGGAAATCCAGCCTGCTCAAGGTCATCGCCGGCGAAAGCAAGCTGGATGACGGCGCCTTCTGGCGCGCGCCCAAGTCCCGCATCGTCTATGTGCCGCAAGAACCGTCCCTGTCGCCCGGACATACCATTTTCGAGGCTGTGGCCGAAGGCCTAGGCGGCTTGCGCCAGGCCTTGGTGGAATACCATCAAGTTTCGCAGCAGATGGCGGAGCCCGGGGCCGACATTGACGGCCTGATCGCGCGCATGCAAGTCCTGCAACACGACCTCGAGGCGCAAGGGGGCTGGCAATCCCAAGCACGCGTCGAGGCCGTATTGAGCCGGCTGCAGCTTGAACCTGAGACGAAGATTGCCACGCTCTCAGGCGGCTGGCGCAAGCGGGTCGCCCTCGCCCGCGCCCTCGTGGCGGAGCCGGAAGTGTTGCTGCTCGACGAGCCCACCAACCACCTGGACTTTGCCGCCATCGAATGGCTGGAGAACCTGCTGCTGGACTTCAAGGGTAGCCTGCTGTTCATCACGCACGACCGCCGCTTTCTCGACCGGCTTGCCACGCGCATCGTCGAGCTGGACCGTGGGCGCCTGACGGATTTCCACGGCAATTACAGCCAATATCAGGTGAAGAAGGAAGAACTGCTGGCAGTGGAAGCGACGCATGCCGCGAAGTTCGATAAATTCCTCGCGCAGGAAGAAGTCTGGATACGCCAAGGCATCAAGGCGCGGCGCACCCGTAACGAGGGCCGGGTGCGCAGGCTGGAGGCCCTGCGCCTTGAACGGGCCGCCCGTCGCGAGCGCCAGGGCAACGTCAAGCTCACGCTGGATAGCGGTGAGCGCTCCGGCAAGCTGGTCGCGGAGCTTGACCGTATCTCGCTGGCATACGATCAAAAACTCCTGATCCAGAATTTCAGCACCCGCATCATGCGCGGCGACCGCATCGGGCTGGTCGGCCCCAATGGCGCAGGCAAGTCCACCCTGCTCAAGCTGATTCTCGGTGAACTCGAGCCTGACAGCGGCAGCATCCAGCGCGGCACCAACCTCAATGTGGCGTATTTCGACCAGATGCGCGAGCAGCTGGATGAAGAGGCCACCCTGGCCGACACCATCAGCCCCGGCTCCGAATTCGTGCAGATCGGCAATGAGCGCAAGCATGTCATCAGCTACCTGGAAGACTTCCTGTTCCCGCCACAGCGCTCGAGGTCGCCGGTGAAGTCGCTTTCCGGCGGCGAGCGCAACCGCTTGCTGCTGGCCCGCTTGTTTGCCCGCCCGGCCAATGTGTTGGTGCTGGACGAACCCACCAACGACCTGGACATCGAAACGCTGGAACTGCTCGAAAGCCTGCTGCAGGAGTTCGAGGGCACCTTGTTCCTGGTCAGCCACGACCGCGCCTTCCTGGAAAATACCGTCACCCAGATCATCGCCTTCGAAGGCGATGGCGTATTGAGCGAATTCGGCGGAGGCTACGATGACTGGTCCCGCCACACGCAGGCACGGGCAGCTGAGAAAACAGCAGCAAAAACCCCGGCCGAAAAGCCCCGGCAAGAAGCTCCTGCAAAGAAACCCACAGCCAAACTCAGTTTCAAGGAAAACCGTGAGCTGGAAAGCCTGCCCGCCAAGATTGAAGCGCTTGAGGCAGAGCAAACCTCAATCAATACGGCGCTTGCGAACCCGGACATCTACCGGGAAAACGCTGAACAAGCGCGCGCACTGCAGCAGAGGTTGAACGAGATCGGCACGGAAATTGACCAGGCCATGTTGCGCTGGGAAGAACTGGAAAGCAGAAATTAGCGTAGAGTGAGCAGAGGTTGCGTGGGCGCTATATCGCTCATGCCTCCCTTGCAATACTTATGACTCATTGCACTGTGAATACCTGAGGGAACAATAGCTTGGATTCTTTTTGGAATTCATATACCGCCAACATCGCCTATTCGATCAGCCAGCTGTGCATCGCGATCATCATGGGCGGGATGTATTTCCTCGCGCCCACGGAGCGCTGTACGCGCTATTGGGCGCTCTCCGGCCTGATCAGCGTATTCGGCTCCACGCTCACCGCCTTCAGCATTTCAAAGTTCGGGCATCTGCCCCTCATTACCGGCTCCACCCTGATGATCGCGGCCATGACGGCCAAATGGTGGGGCACCCAGGCTTTCTTCGGCAAGCGGCCGGCTTATGTCGGCTGGTATTTGGTACTGGGCTTTTTCATTGGCTACAGCCTGATCGTCCTGCTGCAGCTGGCCGTCGGCATCCGCACCCTGTTCTTGTCGCTCATGCTGGCGCTGCTGACGTTCCTCAATGTGGTCGAGGTCGTCCTGGCCAGGGGGGTCAGGCTATCGTTCGCCAACAGCCTGGTCATCATCGCCTATACATTGGCGGCGGCAGACTTCATCCTGCGCGGCATCCTCGCCATCAGCGGCGGCATCGACCTCACGCCGCAAAGCCATGACCCCATCAACGTATTCGGGCTTTACCTGATCCCGATGTGGTGCAACCTGCTGGGGTCCCTCGGCTTGCTGCTGATGTATTTTGAATCCATCATCCACGAAAAAGAACACCTGGCGACACACGACGAGCTTACCAAGATTTACAACCGGCGGGCATTGGTCAACCTCGGGCGGCGCGAGATCGACTTGGCGCACCGTTATCAGCGCCCGATCAGCATCTTCATGCTGGACCTGGATCACTTCAAGCTGATCAACGATACCTATGGCCACGATGCGGGAGACAAGGTATTGAGAAGCGTGGCCCTGACCTTGAGCAACACCTGCCGCAATACCGATATCATCGGCCGCTATGGCGGCGAGGAGCTATGCATCATTTGCCCGCACACGACCAAGGATGAAGCCACTGCCTTGGGCGAGCGCCTGCTGGAAGCCATGCGCAACCTGCACCATCAACACTGCGATAATCGCCAGGTCACCTGTAGCCTGGGCCTGTATACCTGGAACCCGAACACTGACCTGGCTGCAAGCTGGGAAGCTATGCTGCACCATGCCGATACCGCCTTATATGCCGCCAAGGCCGCAGGCCGGAATTGCATGCTGCAATACAGCATCGAAGCCGACAATCAATAAAATTTACTTATCATATAAATTTAAACAATCAATTTTATTTAATCAACCAAATCCCCTAAACTGCAATCTCACTATTTCAACCACCCTAGGAGATTGCAATGACCACATCCCTTATCAATACCGAAATCAAACCATTCAAGGCCACCGCATTCCACAACGGCGAATTTGTCACCGTCACCGATGCAGACTTGAAAGGCAAATGGACTGCCGTCGTGTTCTACCCAGCCGACTTCACTTTCGTTTGCCCCACAGAGTTGGGCGACATCGCCGACAACTACGATGAATTGCAAAAGTTGGGCGTTGAAGTGTACTCCGTCTCTACCGACACCCACTTCACGCACAAGGCTTGGCACGATACTTCGGATACCATCCGCAAGATCAAGTTCCCGATGATCGGCGACCCGACCGCCGCCATCACCCGCAACTTCGGCGTATTACGCGAAGACCAGGGCCTGGCCGACCGCGGTACCTTCATCATCGATCCCAATGGCGTGATCCAGGCAATTGAAGTCACCGCAGAAGGCATTGGCCGCGACGCTTCCGACCTGGTGCGCAAGATCAAGGCCGCGCAATACGTTGCCAGCCACCCTGGTGAAGTCTGCCCAGCCAAGTGGAAAGAGGGCGAAGCCACATTGGCTCCATCCCTGGACCTCGTCGGCAAGATCTAAACGCTAGCCAAGCTGGACCGTGCCCGGGCAACCGCAAACTCCCTGCCTTTCTGCCCGGGCATTTTTTGCAGCAATATCAATACAGATTGAGAGCACATCATGTTGGACGCAAATATCAAGACACAATTAAAGGCTTATTTCGAAAAACTCACCCAGCCTATCGAAATCACCGCCTCTGTAGATGGCGGCGACAAATCGCGCGAGCTGCTGGAATTGCTTGACGACCTCAAGAGCCTGTCTTCCCGCATCACCGTCCAGCAAAGTGATGATGACACTCAGCGCAAGCCATCCTTCAGCTTGAACAGCCCAGGGAAAAACCTCGGCATCCGCTTTGCCGGGCTGCCCATGGGACACGAATTCACATCGCTCGTACTCGCGCTGTTGCAGGTCGGCGGGCATCCGCCCAAGGCAGAGCCGGAAGTCATCGAGCAAATCCGCAACCTCGAAGGCGAATTCAATTTCGAGACCTACATCTCGTTGAGCTGCCACAACTGTCCTGAAGTTGTACAGGCCATCAACCTGATGGCGGCCATCAACCCGAACATCCGCCACGTCATGATCGATGGCGCTTTGTTCCAGAAGGAAGTGGACGAGCGCAAGATTATGGCCGTGCCCACCATCTTCCTGAATGGGCAGGAGTTCGGCCACGGACGCATGGGCGTGCAGGAAATACTCAACAAGATCGACACTGGCGCGATCAAGAAAGAAGCGGAGAAACTTTCCGCCAAGGAGCCTTTCGACGTATTGATCGTCGGCGGCGGCCCTGCCGGCGCTTCTGCCGCCATCTACTCGGCCCGCAAAGGCATACGCACCGGCGTGGTCGCCGAGCGTTTCGGCGGGCAGGTCATGGACACCATGGCCATCGAGAACTTCATCTCGGTCAAGGAAACCGACGGCCCCAAGCTGGCTGCGGCATTGGAAGAACACGTCAAGAGCTACGACGTGGACATCATGAACCTGCAACGCGCAGCAGCCTTGGTGCCGGCGCATGACGACGGCTTCACCGAGGTCAGGCTCGAAAGCGGCGCCACGCTCAAGGCAAAGTCCGTCATCATCGCCACCGGCGCACGCTGGAGGGAAATCAACGTTCCCGGCGAAAAGGAATACCGCGGCCGCGGCGTGGCCTACTGCCCTCATTGTGACGGCCCCTTGTTCAAGGGCAGGAGCGTCGCCGTGATCGGCGGCGGCAATTCGGGCGTCGAAGCCGCGATTGACCTTGCGGGCATCGTCAAGGACGTCACCTTGATCGAATTCAACGGCGAATTGCGTGCCGACGCCGTGTTGCAGAAAAAACTGTTCAGCCTGCCCAACGTCACCGTCATCACCGGCGCGCAAACCACCGAGATCAACGGCGACGGCGAAAAGGTCAATGGCCTGACCTACACCAACCGGCAAACCGGCGAATCGCACCGCATCGACCTGGCTGCCGTATTCATCCAGATCGGCCTGGTGCCCAACACCGACTGGATCAAGGACACCATCACCTTGAGCAAATTCGGCGAGATCGAAGTGGATGACAAAGGCCAGACCTCGGAACCTGGCGTATTCGCCGCGGGCGACGTCACCACTGTGCCATTCAAGCAGATCATCATCGCGATGGGTGAAGGCTCAAAAGCCGCGTTAGGCGCTTTCGAGCACCTGATCCGCCACTAAACTGCAGCGGCACTTACGATACAAGGCCAAAAGCCGAAGATCGGCGCAACGGTCAAAAACCAAGCGAAACAGTACCGCTCAGGCTGCTTAGAAGGTAGAATAGCGAGCTTGGATGTCCTCGTGGTGAAACGGATATCACCGGCCCCTCCTAAGGGTCAGTTTCAGGTTCGAGTCCTGACGGGGACACCAATTGACTGTCCAAACGAATTCAAAACCATCTACAGATAACGACCTTCGATAGAGTCTTCATCTGCTTCTGTTTCAAATCTGTCTTCAAAAAGCAAAAAAGCCACCCGAAGGTGGCTTTTATCAGGTTGGAGAATTAGCCCAGGTTTTTATTCCTGCGCATAGCGACAGCACCTATCAGTGCTAGACCGACACCCAGAAGTGCATATGAACCCGGCTCAGGCACGGCCTGAACGCTAATTGCACCGCTGTAGACCCCGCCAGCTACTCCATTGGCGGTGCCTTCTACATTGATGTAATAGTTTCCGGCCTCAAGATTGGCAAAAGTGAATTCGCCACCAGCCACAGAACCTGCAAGCCATGTGTCAGAGCTGTTGTAGAGGCTGAAGCTGAGGTCGCTAAAGCCTAGAACGTTCACATCGCCGTTGGTAAGCGGCAAGTCGCTGAGCGAGAAAGTGCCTGTGGAGACATCAGCCAAGCTGAAGTTGAAGGTATTGGTGAACGTAGTATCAGCGGCTACAGTGTTGGTATAAGTATTGATACCAGCATGCAGTTCGCCAAGATCCACCACATCGGCGGCATACGCGCCAGAGGAAGCAACTATGAGCGTTGCGGAACCAATCGCTGTTTTGAGAATATTCATACAGACTCCTTAAAAGTTGTTGTCGATGAAATTCCCCCCAGACAAATTATAAACAGACCTGCCTCGCCACAAAGAACTTATAGTTATTCCTATATAACTTTCAAATAACCTCATCCTTAAAAATTTCCAGAATTAATAATATGCAAACCCTTGCTATCATTGCGTTCGCGGCTCTTTCCGCCAAGCTACACCGACCAGGTGCTATCTGCTGTGTATGAGGTCCCAATGGACTATGCTTTTCATGCATTCAGCAAGGTTTTATTACATTCCATTACCAAGATTAGCCGTTCGGAGAATGCAATTGCATCAATTCTGATGGCGTTTTGACCCCAAATCGAGGCGGATAATTATGCTTTCACATCCCGCAGGAATATTTCTGCCACCTTAGGCCCCACTCCTTTGATTTCCTGAAGCCGTTCGGCTATTTCACTTCTATTTTTGGATGCAGAGATGAGGTTGCCGATTTTTCCTTGATATTTATCTTGCAGCAATGCCGCCATATTCAGCATGTTGCGCGCGGTAGATTCGTCATAGCGCTTATAGTGGCCCTCGCCAAGCAGGTCCACCAGTTGCTGCCAAGTATTGCTGGAGATTTTGCTGGGGGAATCGATACCGTGCGCCATGAACACTTTCCAGGTGTTGACGGCAATTTCCTGGGAAATGCGGTGGCCGAACAAGTAACAAGCGAGAAACCATTTAAACAATTCGCTTTCCTTGCCGGATTTCGGATCCAGCCCTAGATCATTTGCGCCTATCTTTCCAGTCATGGTTCATTCCGTATCTTTAAAAATGATGGGAAGTGCTCTGGCAAACCTTGCCGTTTTGGCTATCGCTCTCCGCGAAGCTCCCGCTTCCGCATACTTAAGGATGCGATGCAATCAATGTATTCGGTCAATAAGCGATGATTTATAGGAGTGGTCTGAACTTGCTGTCGGATCGCATGACGTGAACTGCTGCATGAGCATCCGCTCATTACTGCTTTTTCCTACATTATGTTCAGAACAACCCTGATAGCGCTGCAGTATGCAAGATGAGGATGATGGTTATCTATTGGCTTTCAGGAAGGTTATCTATGTCCCGCCCTATCTGGAAAGGCGCCATCAGCTTCGGCCTGGTCCACATCCCAGTGGAATTGCATTCAGCCAGCGCTCCCGCCGGCATAGATCTCGATCTTTTGGATAAACGCGACTTTGCCCCGGTAGGCTACCGGCGATACAACAAGGTCACAGGCAAAGAAGTGACCCAGCAAGACATTGTCAAAGGTTATGCGTATCAAAAAGATGAATATGTCGTACTGACCGATGCCGACTTGCGCAATGCCAATCCTGAAAGCACCCAAACCATCGATATCGTGTCGTTTGTCGAAGCCAGCGACATTCCCATCATGTTCTTTGACCAGCCATATTATTTGGTGCCTGCCAAGGGAGGCGAAAAAGTCTATGCCCTGCTGCGCAAGACCTTGGAGAAATCGGGCAAGCTGGGGCTAGGACAGGTCGTGATCCGGACCAAGCAACACCTTGCGGCGCTGATGCCATATCAGGATGCCATCGTGCTTAATCTGCTGCGCTACCAGGAAGAACTCCGCGAACTGCCCGAAATACCCCAGCCCAAGGCAGGCAAGCAAAGCCAGGTGTCGGTCAAGGAAGTTGAAATGGCCCTGTCGTTGGTGGAGGACATGACCGAACCCTGGAACCCCAGGCAATACCAAGACACTTTCCGGCAGGACATCATGGCGCTGGTGAAGAAAAAAGTGAAAGCGAAGCAAACCCATATCCTGACCGAGCCGAGCGATGAAGAGGACGGGCAGAACGAGGCAAAGCCCAGCAACGTGGTGGACCTGATGCAATTGCTCAAGGCCAGCATCGGGGAAAAAGCCACCCGCTCGACGCCTGCGAAGCCGGCCAAGCCCGGTCGCAGGCGTTCGGCTTGATTGGAGCTCATCATGGGGTTGCAGAAATATTGGAAAAAGCGTGATTTCAAGATCACTCAGGAGCCGCGCGGACAGGTTGAAAAATCAGGCGGGCAGCTCAGGTTTTTCATCCAGAAGCATGATGCACGGCGCCTGCACTATGATTTCAGGCTGGAGCTGCAAGGCACGCTAAAAAGCTGGGCGGTTCCCAAGAGCCCCAGCTTGGACCCTAGCGAGAAGCGGCTGGCCGTAGAGGTAGAAGACCATCCTCTCGCCTATGGAAGTTTTGAAGGCGACATACCTGCGGGCCAATACGGCGCGGGCCATGTCATGTTATGGGATAAAGGCACGTGGGAAGCCATCGGCGATCCGGTGCAAGGTTACGAGAAAGGCGCTCTCAAATTCCGCCTGCACGGCCACAAACTGCAAGGCAAATGGGCGCTGGTGCGCATGAAGGCCCGCCAAGGAGCAAAGGAAGACCAGCCCAATTGGTTGCTGATCAAGGAACAAGACGAACAAGCCCGTAGCGGGCCAGACGCCATCATCACCGAAACCTCTACCGAATCTGTCAGTGCCCTGCCATTCCATAATGAGCCGGCGTCACCGGCAGACACAGGCGATGAAAACGCACTCGATGAGGCCACCCCCACCGCCATGCCCGCCGCTTACCAGCCTCAGCTTGCCACCCTCGTCAGCCATGCCCCTGAAGGCGGCCAATGGCTGTCGGAGCTGAAGTACGACGGTTATCGTGCCTTGACGCGGATTGATCACAGCGAGGTGAAGATGCTGACGCGCAATGGCCATGATTGGTCGGGCAAATGGCCGGCTCTTGCTGAAGCGCTCTCCCGCTTGCCCGCCGACTCGGCATGGCTGGATGGGGAAGTGGTCGCGATTGAGCCGGATGGCAGCATCAGCTTCCAGGCTTTGCAGAATGCCATGCGGCTGGGAAACGGGGCAAAGCTTGCCTATTTCGTCTTTGACCTGCTCTACCTTGACGGGCACGACCTGACACAACTTCCCCTGCTGCAGCGCAAGGAGCTTTTGCAAGCATTGCTTGCCAACCAGCCATCGCAAGGCCTCTTGCGCTTCAGCGACCATATCGCCGGCAACGCGCCCGAGGTATTCGAGCATGCCTGTCTGCACGGCCTGGAAGGCATCGTGGTCAAGCATGCCCAAGGCAAATACCTGCAACGGCGTTCCGATGAATGGCTCAAGGTCAAGTGCGGGTTACGCCAGGAGTTCGTCGTGGCAGGCTATACCGACCCCGCAGGCAGCCGTGAATCATTCGGCGCTTTATTGCTTGGCGTGCATGACGAGAGCGGAGCCCTGCGCTATGCAGGCCGAGTCGGCACGGGCTTCAATAAGGACAGCCTCAAGCTGATCGCCAAGGAATTCCCCAAGCTCAGCAGCGCCAAGCCCGCATTCAAAAATCCTCCACGCGGGCGCGAAGCGCTCGGCGTGCACTGGCTCAAGCCGGTATTGGTCGCCGAAGTCAAATTTGCCCAATGGACCAGCGATGGCTTGGTGCGCCATGCCAGCTTTGTCGGCTTGCGTAGCGATAAGCCGGCTAAACAGATTACCCATGAGAGAGCACAGGAAGCTGTCTCCAAGCAAGACACCAAGAAAACCGCTTCAGCTCAGCCTGCTCCTCACGCCACGGAAGTAGCCGGGATACGGCTCAGCAACCCTGGCAAGATACTGTTTGCAGAAGATGGCTTTACCAAGCTGGATATCGCCCGCCATTACGCGGCGGTGGAAAAATGGATACTGCCCTATCTTCACAACAGGCCGATATCCATCGTGCGCTGCCCCGACGGCTACAACCACCATTGTTTTTTCCAAAAGCACGTCACCCAAGGCAACCATCACCACCTGCAGTCGGTACAGCTGGACAGCAAGGGAGGACAGTCGGAATACTTTATGGCGAATACACTGCCGGCCGTAGTGGAGCTAGTACAGCTTGGGGTATTGGAGCTTCATTCCTGGGGATCACGCTACCCGCATACATCCTTGGCAGACAGGCTCATTTTCGACCTTGACCCGGATCCAGGCTTGCCCTGGGAGCGAGTGACCGAAGCGGCGTTATTGTTGCGGGGCCTGCTGGAAGAGCTGGATTTGGCCTGCTTCGTTAAAACGACCGGAGGCAAGGGGCTGCATGTCGAAGTGCCTATCAAGGCGGAACATCCTTGGGATGCTGTGAAAGAGTTTACCCACGGAATCGCCCGCCATATCGAGACGCAGATACCCGAGCGGTTCACAGCCAGCCTCTCGAAAAAGAAGCGCGAAGGACGCATCTTCATCGACTATTTGCGCAACAGCGCAGGCGCCACCGCCGTAGTGCCTTACTCCACCCGTGCCAAGGCGGGCGCCCCGGTGGCGACCCCCCTGGCTTGGGACGAGGTCAGGCCGGATATCCATGCCGACGCCTTCAACATTAATAACATAGGCGAGCGCCTTGCGCAGCTCAAAGCCGATCCCTGGGAAGGCTATCTTGGCCATCGCCAAAGGCTGGGAGCAAAGATCCTCAAGCTGTTCAGCTGAAGGCTGGGAGCAATGCAATATATCAAAGCCGCACTTCTGGCTTTGCCTCAAGACCGGCCTTCCTTTTCACTTGCACAGCCTGCCGTACGATCAGCTGTTTTCAGAGATGCCATGCAGCGTTCCAGGAAGCTGATATTTGTCAGCGCATGCCTACAGATAATTAGGAGCATTCCTCCCAGCCCTTTATTTTGGTTGCATTAAGATGGTCACATTTCACCAGTATCGGTGCTCTATCTTAAAGACGCATGCATGAACTTTAATCGTCATCGTTAAGCGTATGCAATTCATAAAAATAGCCAGAGCCACAATGTCATGGTTGCCGCTTATCGCGGGCTGCTGGTTATCCTTTCCGGGCTTGAGCTTCGCAAATGCCTTTGCCGGAGAAAAGGACGGCGAATGGCCCATGGCAGCCAATAATTACGCCAGTACCCGCTATAGCGCCCTGTCGGACATCAACACGGCTAATGTGCATACGCTGAAGCCGGTAGTGACATTCTCCACCGGCGTAAACCGCGGCCATGAGGCTGCGCCGCTCGTGATCAACAATACGATGTATATCGTCACGCCTTATCCCAACTATCTATATGCCCTGGATTTGAACAAACCGGGAGCGCCGCAAAAATGGAAGTTCGACCCGCAACCGCAATCCGCAGCGCAAGGGGTCGCGTGCTGCGACTTCGTCAACCGCGGCGCCGCTTATGCGGAAGGCCGGGTTTTTATTAATACCCTGGACAACCAAACCATTGCGGTGGATGCCGAAGACGGCAAGGAAATCTGGCGGACCAGGATGGGTGACATCAAGACGGGCGAAACCATGACCATGGCCCCCCTGGTGGTCAATGGCAAGGTGCTGGTAGGCAATAGTGGCGGCGAGTTTGGCGTGAGGGGCTGGCTTGCGGCGCTGGATGCAAAGAGCGGCAAGGAATTATGGCGCGCCTGGAGCACGGGCCCGGACAAAGACGTATTAATCGGCAGCAACTTCAAGCCATACTACGCCTCCGACCGGGGCAAGGATTTGGGGCTGACGACCTGGCCGGGCTTGAGCTGGCAGAACGGAGGCGGCAATGTCTGGGGGTGGATATCCTTCGACCCGGCATTGAACCTCATCTACTACGGCACCGGCAATCCGGGGCCATGGAATCCGGAACAACGTCCTGGCGACAATAAATGGACAGCCGGCATCTTTGCCCGCAATCCCGATACCGGCGAGGCACGCTGGTTCTACCAATTCAGCCCGCATGACCTGCACGATTACGATGCGATCAACGAGAACATTCTGATCGACGCCCCCGTCAAAGGACGTGAGCGCAAGCTCCTCATCCGCCCGGAACGCAACGGCTATATCTACGTGCTGGACAGGACCACGGGGCAAGTGCTCTCAGCAGATCCTTTCGTGCGCGTCACCACCTCGGCCGGCGTCGATCTCAAAAGCGGACGCATCCGATACAACCCCGCCAAGGAACCGCGCGTGGGGGAAACCATACGCGATATCTGCCCGGTATCGCCGGGCGCCAAGGATTGGCAGCCTTCGTCCTATTCGCCACGTACCGGGCTGATCTACATTCCGCACCAGAATATGTGCCAGGACGCGCAAAGCTATAACGTCAGCTATATCGCCGGCACGCCCTACGTCGGGAGCGATACCCGCATGTACGCCGGCCTGGGAGGCAACCTGGGCGTGATGACAGCCTGGGATCCTTTGTCGCGCAAGAAAAAATGGGATATCCGCGAGACCTTCCCGGTCTGGAGCGGTACGCTCGCAACCGCAGGCGACCTTGTCTTCTATGGCACCATGGAAGGCTGGTTCAAGGCGGTAGACGCTCAAACCGGCAAGCTGTTATGGCAATTCAAGACCGGTTCCGGCATCGTCGGCCAGCCGATCAGTTACCGGGGGCCGGACCGACGGCAGTACATCGCCGTGCTTTCCGGCGTGGGCGGCTGGGCCGGCGCGCTGGTGTCGGGAGAGCTGGATGCGCGCGATGCGACAGCCGCGAAAGGGTTCGCCAATGCCGTCAAAACCTTGCCGGCCCATACCACGCGCGGCGGGATGCTGTATGTGTTTGCGCTGCCTTAAGTATTTGCCGGTCATGGGCCGGGGGCTGGCCGGATTCGCCGGCTTGTGCCTGGCTATCGCGTTAAGCGGTTGCGAGCGCGAGCAGCGCGCCTTTCCCCAGCCGGCGGATGCCAAGTTGATGCCAC
Source organism: Methylobacillus draconifructus (assembly GCF_045984355.1). Taxonomy (NCBI): domain Bacteria; kingdom Pseudomonadati; phylum Pseudomonadota; class Betaproteobacteria; order Nitrosomonadales; family Methylophilaceae; genus Methylobacillus; species Methylobacillus draconifructus. Next base: position 167,711 of record NZ_JBJQII010000003.1, read on the forward strand.
AGGCGTTGCGGCAATCCGAACTGCAGCCCGGCCAGCCTGCGCAGCCTGTCGGGCGAGGCGAGCATTTGCCGCCGCCGGATTACCAGGCGAAATACGAGAACAACGCTTACGCGGTCTCACAGGGACGGCGGCTCTACCGCTGGTTCAACTGCAACGGCTGCCACGCAAACGGCGGAGGCGATATCGGCCCGCCGCTCATGGACGACCGCTGGATTTACGGCGGAGAGCCTGCCGATATCTACACAACCATCCTGCACGGCAGGCCCAATGGCATGCCCTCCTTCGCCGGCCATATCACCGAGGACCAGCTATGGCAAATCGTCGCCTATGTACGTTCGATGAGCGGCCAGCTACGCATCGATACCGCTCCTAGCCGCAGCGACAACCTGCAGCCCGCCGAGCCTGAATCCAGGCGCGAGCGCCAGGACATGCGGCAGAGCGCGCCGCCCAAGGAACACTCATGAAAACGAACCGCCATTATGCAGGTCATGCCTTTGGCAACAGATGGCAGCCGCTTAGCCTTATGGTGGCGCTCATGGCTTGGGAAAATCCTTCTCCGGCCGATGCCGCGCTGCCGACGGCCGCACATAACGCGCTGGCCCCGGCCGGCCCTCAAGCCGCCCATATTGCCGAGCTGTGGTATCTGATCGTCGGCGTGTGCGGCATCGTCTTCACATTGGTGCTATTGGCGGTGCTGTATGCCATCTGGCGTGCGCCGCGGGCTACTGAAACGACGCCGGCGGCTTTGCATGATGACAACCCACGCATCCGCCGCAGCGTGGTATGGGCGGTCATTGTCTCTACCGCGCTGCTGATCCTGCTTACCGTTGCCAGCATTGCCACCGACCGTGTGCTGTCAGGGCTATCGCTGACGGATGCGATACACATCGACATCACCGCGCACCAATGGTGGTGGGAGGCGCGCTATGACGATGCGCAGCCATCCAACCGCTTTACCACCGCCAATGAAATCCACATCCCGGTCGGCAAGCCGGTCATCCTGACGCTTAAATCCGACGATGTCATCCACAGCCTCTGGGTACCCAACCTGGCCGGGAAGAAAGACCTGATTCCCGGCCGTACCGCCACGCTAACCCTGCAAGCCGACCGGGAAGGCGACTATCGCGGGCAATGCGCCGAATTCTGCGGTTACCAGCATAGCTATATGGCATTCCTGCTGAGGGCGGATGTCCCGGCCCGCTACCAGGCCTGGCTGGAAGCTCAGCGCCAGCCTGCGGCACAATCGGCGGCTGCCTTGGAAAGCCGCGGCCGACAGGTTTTCCTGGGCGGGAACTGCGCCATGTGCCATGCCATCGAGGGAACTGGCGCAGGGGGGCGGCACGGACCTGACCTGACGCATTTAGCCAGCAGGGAAAGTATCGCGGCCGGCACCTTGGCTAACACGCCTGAGAACCTGGCGCGCTGGATCAGCGATCCTCAAGCCATCAAGCCGGGGGCCAATATGCCGCCGACAGACCTGCCGCCTGACGACTTGCAGGCGTTGGTCGCTTATCTGTCCAGCCTGCCTTGAGCAAGGGCCGATCCATGCAAAAGCACAACGCTCATCAATCTTTGGACCAAGCAGCACAGCTGGAGCAAACCTGGCGCGACCCGCCAGGACTGCCGGGCTGGTTTGCGGCGATCAACCACAAAAGCATCGGCAAGCGCTTCATCTACACCACCTTCCTGTTCTTCTTTCTCGGGGTGGCGATTGCCGGCGTCATGCGCCTCCAGCTCGCCGTGCCGCAGAACAGCCTGATCGGGCCGGATTTGTACAACCAACTGTTTACCATGCATGGCAGCACCATGATGTTCCTGTTCGCCGTACCGGTGATGCAGGCAATGGCCGTGTATTTCGTCCCGCTGATGATAGGCGCGCGCAGCATCGCCTTTCCGCGATTGAACGCATTCGCCTACTGGGTCTACCTGTTCGGCGGCCTGATGCTTTACGGAGCGTTCCTATTGAATACCGGGCCGGACGCGGGATGGTTCGGCTATGTACCGCTTGCCGGCGCCGACTATTCTCCCGGCAAGCGTGTGGATTTCTGGGCGCAAATGATCACGTTCACTGAGCTATCCGCCTTGCTGGAAGCGGTGATCCTGATCACCACCGTCTTCAAGCTGAGGGCGCCAGGCATGAGCCTGAACCGTATCCCCTTGTTCGTATGGAGCATGCTGGTCACCTCCTTCATGGTGGTTTTCGCAATGCCGGCGGTCATGCTGGGCAGCACCGCCCTGCTCCTTGACCGCTTGGTCGGCACGCATTTTTACAACCCGGCAGAGGGCGGCGACGCCTTGCTATGGCAGCACTTGTTCTGGTTTTTCGGCCACCCCGAGGTGTACCTGATCTTCATTCCCGGGCTTGGCTTCCTCTCTTCCATCATTGCCACGTTTGCGCGCCGGCCGATCTACGGCTACCCAGCCATGGTGCTTTCCCTGATCACCACCGGCTTCCTGTCGTTCGGCCTATGGGTACACCACATGTTCGCGACCAACCTGCCCGAACTGGGAAAGAGCTTCTTCACCGCCGCCAGCATGATGATCGCCATCCCTTCTGCCGTGCAGATTTACTGCTGGATCGCCACGCTTTGGACCGGGCGGCTCAACCTGAAAACGCCATTGCTGTTCGCGTTGGCGTTTTTCTTCATCCTCGTGCTGGGCGGCATGACAGGCCTGATGCTGGCCTCGGTGCCGCTTGACCTGCAGGTGCACGATACTTACTTCGTGGTGGCCCACCTGCATTACGTCCTGTTGGGCGGCGCCATATTCCCGTTGTTCGGCGCCGTATATTACTGGTTTCCCAAGCTGACTGGCCGCTTGCTGGACGAACGCTTAGGCCGCTTGCAATTCTGGCTATTCTTCATCGGGTTCAACGTCACGTTCTTCCCCATGCACCAGCTGGGCATCCAAGGCATGCCGCGCAGGATTTACACCTATGCGGCGGAAACCGGCTGGGGGCCGCTGAATTTTATCTCCTCCTGCGGCACGCTGTTGATCGTGGCGAGCCTGGCCTGTTTCCTCGCCAATATCTTGCGCAGCCGCCGCAGCGGAATGGCGGCCGGCGACAACCCATGGGGTGCTGGCACGCTTGAGTGGGCTACCGCATCGCCGCCGCCGGCAGCGAATTTCATCCGCCTGCCGGTAGTACACGGGCAAGAGCCGCTATGGGACATGCAGCGGCACCTGTCCGAGCATGGCCAGATCCCATCTCCGAGCTATGTTGAGGGTGTAGCTGCAAATTTCCGGCAAGTGCTGGCCACCACTCCCCTTGATGCTTGTCCGGACAGCAGGCCGCAATTCCCCGAGCCTTCCTACTGGCCTTTTCTTTGTGCGCTGGCGACCGCCGGCCTGTTCATCGGCTCAATCTTCACCCCTTGGGCGGTAGTCTGGGGCAGCCTGCCGGTGGCGTGCGCCATGATCGCCTGGTTTTGGCCGCGCCATGCCGACCGGGTAACTCATGTCGAACAGGAGTACCGTTCCGATGGCGCCTGAAATGCACACGGTCGCTCCGGCCCCAGGAAAAGGCCGCCACCCAGCAGATAGCAATCAAGTGTTGGATGTCTCGTCGTTGCCGACCTATGCGTTTTCGCACCGTAGCCTGATGTGGTGGGGAACATTCGGCATGATGCTCATTGAGGGTACGGTGTTCGGATTGATGGTGTTCAGTTATTTCTACCTGGCAAGCCATGCCGACGTCTGGCCGATGAGCCGGTATGCCCCGGACTTGGCATGGGGCACGTTGAACACCGCCGTCATGATCGCCAGCGCATTTCCCAACCATTGGGCCAAGCACGCCGCCGAAGCGCAGGATTTGCGCAAGGTGCGGGGTTGGCTGCTGGCCTGCATGATGTTTTCGTTTTTGTTCCTGGCAATACGGGTGCTGGAATTCCGGCACCTGAACGTGGCATGGGACAGCAATGCCTATGGCTCCGCCGTATGGCTGTTGCTGGGGCTGCATACCGTACACCTGATCACAGATACCGTGGACTCCCTGGTGCTGACGGTATTGATGTTTTATGAGCCGGTAGGAGGTAAAAGCTATGTGGATGTCAGCGAAAACGGCCTGTATTGGTATTTTGTCGTGTTCACCTGGCTGCCCATCTACGCAGTGATCTATCTTGTCCCGAGGTGGATCGCATCATGACCACGCGTGCTACAACCGCAAGCTGGCCGGCGCTGCTGTTGGCCCCTCTCGTCGTGCTTGGCCATTTGTCTGTCATCTATGCCCTCACTACTCCTGCATGCAAGCAACAAGCAGGCTGGATGCTCCATGCCGTCTCGGCAGCCAGCCTGTTCGCAACAATGGCCTTGACTTGGCTGGCCCTGCGCGCATGGCGGCAGGTGGAGGCAAAGGATAAAGCGGACCCTGCCGGACGCAGGCAATCAAGCCGCGTCGAATCTCGCCAGGCTTTTGTCGCCTGGATTGCGCTCTTGAGCGGCATATTGTTTTCCATCGTGACCGCCATGTTATGGTTGACCGCCTGGCTGATTTCTCCCTGCTATCAATGAACATGCTATTCATTATCCTGTCCGTGGGTATCGCTTTTAGCCAAGAGGCAGAAGCTCATGGCCTTGCCGATATTCAGCCTTTGCCTTGGGTATGGACATTCGAGCCGTGGGTGCTGGCGTGCCTGCTGGCAAGCGCCTACGGTTACGGCAAAGGTGTTTTACGGCTGTGGCGCAAAGCCGGCATCGGCCATGGCGTCAGCCGCAACCAGGCTGCCTGCTTTTCTTTCGGCTGGCTGGCCTTGGGCGTGGCGCTCTGCTCCCCGATCGATACGCTCAGCGGCTGGCTGTTTTCCGCGCATATGCTGCAGCATGAAATCCTCATGATTATTGCCGCCCCGCTGATAGTGGCGGGCCGCCCGCTCGGCGCATGGGCTTGGGCCTTGCCCGAGTCCTGCCGCCATCGACTGCATTTTGCAACGCATATGCGCTGGCTCCGCCTCGGCTGGCGGTGGCTGACAGCCCCTTTGTCCGCCTGGTGGCTACATGCCTTGGCGCTCTGGCTATGGCATATCCCCGCGCTGTTCCAGGCGGCGCTCCGCAATGAAGGCATCCATGTGCTGCAACATGCCAGTTTCTTTCTATCCGCACTGTTGTTCTGGTGGGCAGTGATCAATGGGATGCATACTGCCCAGCGCGGATGGAGCATGTTGCTGGTATTTACCACCATGCTGCATACCGCAGCGCTTGGCACCCTGCTAACGCTCTCCACGGCGATATGGTATCCGGCCTATCTAAGGCCGACGACGGCATTGGGTTTGGACCTATTGGAAGATCAACAGCTTGGAGGCCTGATCATGTGGGTTCCAGCAAGCTTGGCTTATTTGCTGGTGGCGCTCTTTATCAGCTTGCGGTGGCTGCTTCCCCAGCCCGGAACCGACCGGTAGGCCGGATTGCAGGCTTTATTTGTAAAACACTTTTGTCGACTAACTTTTTTGGACTCTGTCATGAATATCTCGCAAGCGCAAACCGTCCTATCGCCAGAATTGATTGAGGCATATCAGGATGCCGACTATGTGGTGAACTATGAGCAACAGGCCTTCGTAATGCGAATCGGCCTTGGCAGCCCGGAAATGAACATAATCCTAGAGCAGCATGCGGCTACCGCCGCGGCCATCATTTCCGCGTTCAACCCGCTCAGCAAGCCAGCGGATGAGGCTATCAACATCCAAAACACCGAGAAACTGGGCAAGGAGCTCAGGAGTCGTCATCTTGAATTCAGGAAAGGCTTGGCAAGATCAAGGTCCAACCAGTGGCCTGAGGAAAATTTCGCAGTGATCGGCATAACCCTGGATTCTGCAATGGAGCTAGGCAGGCAGTATCACCAGAACGCCATTGTGTTTTACGAGAAATCCGGCATCGCACAATTAATTCTTCTGCGATAGAAAACTGCCCGCTATTGAACCTTTTTTATTGAGAGCCCAAACATACCGATGCTTCCAGATAAAGCTGCTACTCGAATTGCGATATGCGTTTTGCGCGAAACAGCCAAGCAGCCGGTCCGTTGCGGAAATCTGACAAACCTATCAGCCAATGACGGATGAAGTGGTAAGCGCGAACGGCATAAAGTGGAATCACGTTGCTTTTAACCAATGATCCTCGCTCCAGATGAATTACATTTTCAGCAACGTACCGTCTGGACAAGGACCCAAAGGAGATAAACCATGGCAAATACTACACAAAACAAACAAGGCGGTACCCATGAGCAGCACGTCAAGGCTGGCAGCCAAAGCCACAAAAACCAGCCGCAGTCGGCAGGCAGCAATACCCGCGGCGGCAGCCGGGAGCAGCATGCCAAGGCAGGTAGCCAAAGCCATAAAAACCGCTAAGCAAGTGTAGGCATACATCAGCGAATGGGTCCACCCTTTGCTGATGCTCGCATGCAAAAGGAAAGCCCGCGATACGCGGGTTTTCTACTAAGAGGTTCATATGGACGCCGATAATATCCTTTCCCAGATCGTCTCCTCCAACCTGAGAATGTAAGACTTGTTGATCAGTGCATTGGAAGTAGTGCCAACGAATTGCGACCTGCATGAGAAAATTCATGAAGCAGTACAAATCAACATAGCCTTGGTAGATAGCCTGTCGAAAGATCCTGAATAATCAAGGCGGTGCTAATAAGGCCGTGTTTGAAAACTACACTCCAGACGCGGCCGTACCGTGCTTAATTGACGCCCGGTTGTTGTGCATTCTTGCCTGATTCACGAAATAATCCCAGGGGAGATCTTTTTCAAGCGGGCGGGAACGCCGTTACTTAATGTAGTTTTCAACGCATCGACCATTCCCACGTCGGCCAATTTCACCTCTATAAGGAATTTCTGGCCACTAGCGGTTTCCATGGATCGGAAACCTGCTGAGTGGAAGTCGCCAAATACTGCATCATGGAAGTTTAGTGGGATATTTTCAGATGTTTCGACCACAGAGTATTTCCCTGAGGAATAGGCTTTTAAAGTAAACAGCCTTTTAGCGTTATCCGTGGCGATCACTATCCATTTCATTGAGAAACTCCATCTGATCCATTACAAAATTTGATCAAAAGATTTGATCAATCAATTTAATGGCATATTGACGAGCCTGAAGTTTTGCCTCTTCCCAAGATGACAGGGGCTTAACCCAAGGATGATGCTCTATGCGGTCAATCAAGACGGAATAAGTGAACCCTGCATCAAAGAAATTAGACCCTTTGATTTGCACATCGAAATCTTTGTACTTAAATGACTCTATCATTTTAGCCCCCATTATTGACTTTCTACGACCGAATTTAAGCAGCTCTCCTGAAAAATACATATCAGCGGACATCTATGTCGTTTGTCAGCAAAACCCTAGCAACTTGTAAGAATTAATAACTTAAAAATAAGCGCCATAATCTTGTTTATAAATTGACAATCTCAAAAAAACCCAGGAATTAAGCAGCATAAAAAAGGTCTTATTTTTTCAACAAATGACACTACAAGGAAATCATCATGCCGACAGATAATCTTGAACTTAACAACAATACCGACCGGGTCCGCAATGCTACGTCCGATACCGTCAACGATGAGATTGACCGTCAAACCGATCGCAATATTGAAACGTTTTCCGCGCTCGGCGAAGAGGAAATAAAAGCGCGTATCCAGCGATTGGATAAGGAGTGGGATATTGAGAGGGTATTGGAAGTCAATGCCTCTACCCTATCCCTCGCAGGGTTGGCGCTTGGGGTATTCGTCAATAAGAGATGGCTTCTGTTGCCTGCCGGTGTATTAACTTTTTTGTTGCAGCATGGCCTTCAGGGGTGGTGCCCTCCACTGCCCATCTTGCGAAGGCTGGGAGTTCGAACCAGAAGCGAAATCGATCGGGAAAAGTACGCCCTGCTTGAATCGATAAGAGGCGCTTGAACTAAATTAGTTTTAAACCTGTCGCCATCAAAAGGATGAACAATACGACTACTGCGATGACAAACCAAAAGAAAAAATCGGGCTCCTTCATAATCAATAAATAATGCTTTGATAGGGTCTATACGCCTTTCAAATAGCATGAATTATTCGTGCTCAATGGCTGATCAGCCCAATCTCTTATTGTCCGTATATAAGCGAGCCTCGCCGGAAAGCTAGCTCGACCTGAGCCAATCAGCGGGACAATAATAGGAGTATTGCTGCAAAGCCTCTATAGGATGGGGCTGATTTTCTTGCAGGAGAATTCTGACAGGCTGATCCGGCAGCCCGTTACAAGATACGCACGCTGGCTCGCAAGACTCTAGGCCAGCTTACCGGCAGGAGAGTTGAAAGCAAGCCTTAGTGTTTTGGCTTTGATAAAGTTTGCTTTACAGTAGGCTTACAGCAGCAAAAAATTGTATGTCAGCCAAGACATGGCAATAAACAAGATTGTAATTTCAGTCAGGCTAAATTTGAACATGATGCTTTTCCTTGTCGTCATGGTTAAGAGCATCATACCGCCGGCTGCCCAATGACTTGAAGGAGATGGCGTCCGATTTGCATGTCAGTCGTTTCTGAGTCATTACAGTCATGTTCGTGTTGCTTTTTATAATATGCGAATTACATAACATCCATACGATTCTGTAGCGGTGCATAGTGGCCAGATTGAGAAATCCGGTAAAGACAGCCCTTCAAAGTATGATCAATCAGGCATGGCCCCTCATACTCTCCTCTTTAATTTTTGTTTTGCGTTACCGGCGTTATCAACTTCCAACAGCGGCACAATGCTTCCGCCTCCTCTTGTTCTGCTAAGCAATTCCTCTGCTTCAATCAGACGCTTTCTTACAGTACCCCTCACCTCACCGTGCTAGCTTGCCCTTTTTGAACCGGAGGTCGCCATGTCCAGCACTCGTTGCCAAAAATGCGGTAAGCAGACCGGTGCACTGAGCCTGTGGTGCCCATCTTGCGGATATAAAAAGGAAAGGCAAATAAAATGGTTTTGGGTGCTGGCGATTATATTGTCCACGCTGCTGTTTTTCGCCTATAAGAAAGCGCACACCTTTTCCGGCATGGCAATCCAGTATGACGACTCGGCAATCGCTGCGTGTTGGGAAGACTACAACAGCAAGGCGCATGAAGACCCGATGAAGTCCTCAATCAAGATGTTCTGCAACAAGCTCGAAAACAGGAAAGCGGCATAAGCCAAGACTTGGCAATACTGAATACGCTTTATTTCTAGCGGCGCACCTACACGATCAGTTTGCCTTCGTAGACATAGATGGAGCGCGGCTCCAACTCCAACTCTTCCCCTTGCTGGTTGGGAATCGGCTTGAGCGGCGTATCCAGCAACAGCTTCCAATCATAACTATCGCAGTAGGGAATACGGGCAGGCACTGTCACATGCGAAGCATTGATCATGACCAATATCGCACGCCCTGTTTTGTCAGGAGGCACGAACTTGACTGTCATGGCTTTATTGCACGGATCATTCCAGTCCTCGTTGCTCATGGGTTCCCCGTTGACGTTGAACCAGGCCACGTCTGAGTTGCCATGCTCGTTCAGCTTGCCCGTGACAAATTCGGCACGCGAAATGGCGCTGTGCTTTTTGCGCAGTTGCGCCAGCTCCCCGACGAAATCGATCAAGGCGTCGTCGGCATTGTCCCAATTCACCCAGCCGATCTCGTTATCCTGGCAATAGGTATTGTTGTTGCCTTGCTGGCTATTGTTGAGTTCATCGCCCGCCAGCAACATGGGAATGCCTTGCGATAAAAACAGCGTAGTGAGGAAATTACGCTTTTGCTGGCCGCGGAGCGCCAATATCTCTTCCTGGTCGGTGTCCCCCTCGTGGCCGCAGTTCCAGCTGTGGTTGTCATTGGCGCCGTCCTGGTTGTCCTCGCCATTCGCCTCATTGTGCTTTTCGTTATAGGAAACGAGGTCGTGCAGGGTAAAACCGTCGTGCGCCGTGATGAAGTTCACACTGGACCATGGCCGCCGATGCTGGTCGTTGAACAAATCGCTCGAAGCGGCGAAACGGCTAGCAAAGCGGGACAACATGCTCTCCTTGCCCGCCCAGAAATCGCGGGTGACATCGCGATAGTCGCCGTTCCACTCGGAGAAACCAGGCGGGAACGAGCCAAGCTGGAAGCCTCCCGGACCGACATCCCAAGGCTCGGCAATCAGCTTGCAGCGGGTCAATATCGGGTCTTGCAACATAGCATGGAACAATGCATGGTCCCGGTTGAAGCCGTTGTCGTTTCTGCCCAGTGTCAATGCCAGGTCGAAACGGAAGCCGTCGATACCGTAGACGGAAGCCCAAAGCCGCAGGCTGTCCATGATCATCTGCATCACTTTGGGATGAGAGGTGTTGAGCGCATTGCCACAGCCGGTGAGGTTGTCGTAATAGCGCGGATTGCCTGGCAGCTCCCTGTAATAACTCAGGTTGTCTATACCCTTCCAGCACAAGGTCGGGCCCAGGTGGTTGCCTTCGCAGGTATGGTTGTAGACCACGTCGAGTATCACCTCTATCCCGGCGTCGTGCAGGGCATCTACCGTCTTGGCGATCTCCTCAAGCGCGCCCGAGCCCAGGTAGGACGGCTCGGGAGCGAAATACGCCAAGGTGTTGTAGCCCCAGTAATTGGACAGGTTGCGGTCGAGGAGATGGCGGTCCTGGGCGAACGCGTGAATCGGCATCAATTCGATGGCGGTGACGCCTATGCGCTGCAAATGGCTGATGATGGCGGAATCGCTGAGGGCGGCGAATGTCCCGCGGATATCGTCCGGGATCAGCGGGTGCTGCATCGTCAGGCCGCGCACATGGGCTTCGTATATGACGGTCTTGGGCCAGCGGATATCGGGCTTGGGAGACTTGACCAGGACATCGGGCTTGACCACGATGGCCTTGGGCATGAACTTGGCACTGTCGCGCTCGTCCATATGCAGGTCGGCATCCGGATCGTCGCTGATGGTGTAGCCAAACAGCGCATTGTCCCACTGGATCTCGCCTGAGAGTTTGCGTGCATAAGGATCAAGCAACAGCTTGTTGTGATTGAAGCGCAAACCTTCTGCCGGCGCCCAAACGCCATCTACCCTGTAGCCGTAGAGCTGCCCCGGCGTTACGCCCTCCAGGTAGCCATGCCAGACGCCATTCGTGCATTCCCGGAGGTTGATACGTTCGGTTTCCGATTCGCCATGCTCATCAAACAGGCACAACGTGACGCTGGCAGCATTATCGGAAAACAATGCGAAGTTTGTGCCCTTGCCATCGAAATAGGCACCACGAGGATAAGGTCTGCCTTCTTTGAGATTACTCATGACATCAAGGCCGGATTAATATAGCTCGACTGTAATAGGAGCAACTTAATACTGCCTATCGGAGGCTAGGCCGCAGCCATGTAGGAAATGATTACTTAATTTCCTTGGAAATCTCTATCGAGCCCTATAAGCGCTGCCCGTAAAAATGCCCGGACATGCCGGGCACTTGATAAGCCTCATCTGGAATGCATCTGCACTCCGTTAGCTCATTGCTTTATATCAAAGCTTATTCAGGTTTGATGTTGCTAGCTTGCTTGCCCTTAGGGCCATCGGTCACGTCGAAGCTGACGCGTTGGTTTTCTGCCAAGCTCTTGTAACCGCCTTCGTTCACAATAGCGGAGAAATGCGCGAACAGATCGCTGCCGCCGTCATCCGGCGTGATGAACCCAAAGCCCTTGCTATCGTTAAACCACTTAACTACACCTGTTGCCATAATTGATTCCATTCATTTCAGTGTGGGGAAGGCACCCCAAAAGTTTGTATTTCAAATTCTGTAAAAAATCAAAGTTCAAACACCTTGATTAAGGTTTTACGTGCTTATTCCAGGGATGTCAATCAATAGTTGATAATAAATGCAAAATGACCTCGGCCGGCCATTAGGCCATTCGCATAAAACTAATGTATCCCAGGACAACTTGCTCAGGATGACGGGTTCACCATACGCCTGACTTGGCATACCAGGCCTGCAATCATCCTGGCGTCTTCATCATGCTGCAGGGATTGGAACTCGCGCGTGCCTGCGGTCTGGCTCAACAACTTGCCTTTAGCGTCGAACGACGCCGTAGCAACCGTACGGTAAGTCTGCTTGCCGCAATCGAATTCCAGCTTCATCTGCTTGGCGAACGCCTGCTTGCCATGCACTTCGCGTTTGGCCAGTATTGAAGAGTAAGCGCCTTTCTCATCGTAAGAGTCCAGGTCCACCGACAACTCGGCCCCGGCTTTCTTGGCCAATGACTCCCACTCGGTAGCCAAGGCGTTGGTCGGAGACAGGAACAAGGCTGCAGATAACAAGGTGTATGGATGCATATGCGTTAACTCCTGACAGTTAGCATGATGTTGCTATACAACAAGCGGCCATGCATATCAGTCAAATGACGCATATGAAATAAAAAAAGCGAACCCGAAGGTTCGCTTTTTCTGGCGGAGCGGACGGGGCTCGAACCCGCGACCCCCGGCGTGACAGGCCGGTATTCTAACCAACTGAACTACCGCTCCATGACTCTGCACCAGGTTGTCACGCCTGATGGCTTTCCTGCTTTTGTCACCAGGCAAGGATGGTGGGTGATGACGGGGTCGAACCGCCGACATTCGCCTTGTAAGGGCGACGCTCTACCAACTGAGCTAATCACCCGTGCCTGACTGAGGAGCGGCATTCTACAGCATTTTTTTGATTTGGGAAGAGGCCGAATTAATTTTTTTGCACAAACCCCAACCTCAGTAAACAGGGGCTCAATCATTTCGCCCGGGCGCGTTATACTGATGTCATTCTATTTCAATTACTTGCCAGGCCGCTTGCCTGGATAGCCCGTACCTGCTTGCATATTCTTCCGGAGAAAACATGTTGAAAATTTTTTCTATCGTTATCGTGTTGGGCTTGGCGGTCCTCTTCATCTTCCGCTCGGCCAATGCCGCATCCGCTCCCAAACCAGGATCGCCAGCGCCGAGCTTCACACTGCCGGATGCCAAGAAGGAACAGCACCGGCTCACGGATTATGCCGGCCAATGGCTAGTGCTGTACTTTTATCCCAAGGACGATACCCCAGGCTGCACCAAAGAGGCGTGCAGCTTCAGGGACGACCTGTTCCAATTGGAAAAACTCGGCGCAAAGGTGGTCGGCATCAGCGTGGACGACTCGGATTCACATGCCAAGTTCGCCGAGAAATACAGCCTGCCCTTTCCCCTGCTTTCCGACGTGGACGGCAAAGTGGCGGATAGTTACGGCGCATTGACCAAGCTGGGCATCATCAAGATTGCAAAGCGCTATACCTTCCTGGTCGATCCCAAGGGAAATATCGCCAAGACCTACCTGAGCGTGGACACTTCCCGCCACTCCCAAGAAATCATAGACGACCTGAAACAGCTCAGGACAGCGCAGTGACCATAAAAAACGCCGGGATAACCCGGCGTTTTTTTAAATTCATCTCACAGCCTAGACCGATGTCTTCTCATTGAAGTGGCGGTTGACTTCAGTCACGTCAAACGCAGCCCAAGCCTGGATCGCGTTCTCAAGCTCGGCATGGCTCATTTCCCCGACTTGCGCATCCACCACGATCTGGTCGCGGATCGGCATCACTGCAGGAATCTGCTTCACGTTGAAATAATTGCTGATCTCCGGATCTTCATCGACATTGACCATGGCGAACACTACATCGGGATGCGCATCGGATGCTGCTTCGAAGACAGGCGTGAATGACACGCAGGGCTCGCACCAGGGCGCCCAGAAATCGACGATCACAAACGCATTGCTTTCTATCGCTTGCTTGAAGTTACTCTTGTTCAAATGCTGCACGGCCATGATCACTCCTCGGTTCTATCTCATCATTATCGTTACTTGGCGACTCTCATCGCCGCACCAGTCTAGAGGCAGGCAACCGTGCTTGCAATATCAAAAACTCCCGCCATTGCCAGAGTGTTTTGACCAATCGATAGACCATACCTCGTTTCATGTCGATGCCATAAAAGGCCGTACAATGAAAAACCAGCTGGATCGGCTAAATAAAAGGCTTCCAAAGCCGTTATTGACTGAAGCGCCGAGATCCGTACGCAAAAAAGTATTAACTATCTTGAAATGCAATGTTAAAGTACTTTCTTAAGAAATATTAAAAGCGATTTATTGATAAACCTAAAATCAATCTTTAATGGCACAAGGCCCCTCACGCTATAACGCCGTCCACGCGGCTCGCACATCGAATAAAGTTCGGCACAATACTTATTACTCAAGCCGACAATAAGTGACTGGCCTACTATGCAAGACACCTAATGGGGAACGTTTAGAGAATGTGCAGTGCAGCAGGAGCCCAAATTGTTCTGAATAATGCCACAATCAGCGCATTACCTTCCGTTCCGCAAATCCTGACCAAGCTACTGGAAACGCTGCAGGACGAGAACTCTGGCCTGGAGCAACTGGCCAACCTGATTGAAATGGACGTCGTCATCAGCGCACGCGTGCTGGAGGTCGCCAATTCGGCAGCCTACCGTCGCGACCGCCATGCCGTGCTTTCGATCCGCAGCGGCATCATCATCCTGGGCTGGGACATGGTCAAGATGTTGACGCTCAGCATCATCTGCCAGCGCATGTTCAACGACTACTATGAACAGAGCAACCAGGACATCGAGCACTATTGGTACCATTCCCTGCGCTGCGCCGTGATAGCCAAATCGCTTGCCGCACGCACCGGAGCCGCCTCCGCCGACGAAGCCTATGTCGCCGGGCTGCTGCACAACATCGGCAGGCTTGGCCTGCTCGCAGGGTTCAAGAACAAATACCCGCCATTCTTCGCGATCGACGACTCGCTGTCCGGCTACCTGGAAAGCGAAGTCGCCCATTTCGGCATCGACCATTGCGAACTCGGCGCCTGGATCATCCGCAACTGGAACATCAAATCCTTCCTTGAAGACGCGGTGGCGTACCATCATCTCCCTGCTGCGCAGGTGGAACACACGCCTGCCCTGGTCAAGATCGTCTACCTTGCCAACCTGCTGCTGACCGAACGCAGGTCGGAACGCCAATCGGCGCTGATCCTCGCCAACAAATGGTTCCAGCTCGACAGTACAGTCATCAACGACATCATGAGCCAGGGAATCTCCCAGGTGCACATCCTTTCCGACTCGCTTGGCATCAATATCGGCAATGCCCATACCAGCCAGCACAACTGGGACAAGCAAGAGCCGGACATCGAGGCTTTGGTACAAGCCCTAGGCAAGAACTTCAGCCCGACCCACGCTTCCTCATCCTCCAGCAAGAACAAGCTGGTCAAAGGCGTGATGGACACCGCCCTGATCAACCACCTCGAGTCCACCTGCGGCCAGGCAGAACAGCAAGACGGCTTTTTTGAGCTATTGTCCAAACTCTCCAAGCTGCTGTGCAATGCGCGGGAGGTGCTGTTGTTCGTGCCAGACGAGGCCAGGCAGCAACTCTCAGGCAAAGCCATTTCAGCCGAGCAGGACTGGATCGAAAGCTTCCACCTTCCCATCAAGCCCGCCACCAGCATCATCACTGCGGCCTGGATTAAGAAGTCGCATTGCCATAGCTTCCAGGCGTTTGACGGCTTCAAGCCTTCGCTGCCGGACCAGCAGATCATGCGGCTATGCGGGGTGGATGGCATCCTCTGCTTCCCGATGTTTGCAAAAGACACAATCGTCGGCGTCATGGTATTCGCGCTGGACCAGGCGGAATTCTTGATTGCAAAACAACAGCTGAATGTGCAATCCGCCCTGGCAAGAATCGTCGCTTCCCGCCTGGCGCCGGACCAAAATCCGGCAGAACCCGAGCTTGAGGCCGCCGTGCATGAGGAGCGCCTCAAGCGCTTCGTGCATGAAACCAGCACGCCTCTATCCACGATCAAGAACTATCTCGCCATCCTCGAGCAAAAGATGCTGCTGAACGGCATGCCCAATCGCGACATCGCGATCGTGAACGAAGAAATCGACCGGGTCGGCTCGCTGATCGGCAACCTGTACTCAAAGGAACAGGATCATATTGCCTCCAGCACGGATATCAACGAATTGATCCAGGACATCGTCGCCCTGCATCGCCAGACCTACTTGCAGCCCGCTGGGGTGGAAGTCGCGCTGAACCTGCACCCCGGCCTGCCCAAGATTACGACCATCCCCTACCAATTACGGCAAGTGCTCGTCAACCTGATCCGCAATGCGGCGGAAGCCATGCACAACGGCGGCAAGCTCAGCATTTCCACCTTCGTGGAAAACCAGTCAGGCTCAGGCCAAGGCATCCTGATCCAGGTCAGCGACACCGGGCCCGGCATTCCCGAAAGCGTGCTCAGCAAGCTGTTCACGCCCGTAGAGACCACCAAGGGTGGGAAACACAGCGGCATCGGGCTGTCCATCAGCCACGATCTCGTCAAAGGGTTGTGGGGCAGCATTGCCTGCCGCACCTCCAGCGCGGGAACCAGCTTTGATATCCGCCTGCCCATCCAAGCCAGCCCGCAACCTGAGCTGATCAAATAAGGCAAACCCGATGGCCGCTTCCACCCCTTCGCAAGTCGTGAACAAACTGATGTCCAGGCCCAATGTATTGATTGTCGACGACAATGAACGCCTGGCGCAAAGCCTGCAGCAATTGCTGCAATTACACGGTTACAACGCCGAAATGTGCTCATCTGGCGAGGACGCGCTGCAACTAGTCATGGACATCAAGTTCGACCTCATGCTGCTCGACCTTTCCATGCCCGATATGAACGGCTTCGACGTCCTGACCGAGCTCGCTACCCACACGGCCCCTCCTCCCGTCATTGTCATCAGCGGCACGAAAACCCTCAACGCCGCCATCGAGGCCATGCGCCTGGGAGCTTACGATTTCCTGCGCAAGCCATACCAGCCGGAAGAGTTGCTGCATACGATTGAAAACGCGATCGAGAAATCGCGCCTGGAAACCCAGAACCGCAGCATCCACGCCAGGCTCGAGGAATCCGAAAACCTCTACCGCTACCTGGTGAACAGCTCGCCCGACATCATCTACACCCTGGATGACAGCGGACGCTTCACCTTCATCAACCACCGGGTGGAAACCCTGCTCGGCTACAGGCGCGAATCCCTGATCGGCAAGCACTACACGGAAATCATCTATAGCGATGATTTCGACCGCGCCTCCTATGCCTTCAATGAGCGCCGTACCGGCAACCGCGCCACACGCAACATCGAGCTGCGCTTGAAATGCAAGGACCGCGAAACTGAAGTGCGGCATTTTGAAATCAACTTCATCACCGTCGTTCTCAATGCGACCGGCACCTACGCCGGCACCCATGAGTCAGGCACCCCCTTCAGCGGCACCTATGGCGTCGCGCGCGACATCAGCGACCGCAAGAAGGTGGAAGAAGTCATCACCCGCCAGGCCTATCACGATACCCTGACAGGCCTGCCCAACCGCGCCCTGTTCAAGGACAGGCTCAATGTGGCCCTGAACCATGCCAAGCGCAACCAGCAGCAACTCGCCATCATGTTCCTTGACCTCGACCGCTTCAAATGGGTCAACGACACGTTGGGCCACTTTTACGGAGACGAGCTGCTCAAGCACGTTGCGCAACGCCTTTCAGGCTGTTTGCGCGCGCAGGACACCCTGGCGCGCATGGGCGGCGACGAGTTCACCCTGCTTTTGCATGACTTGCAGCAGCCCGACGACGCCAGCCTGGTCGCAGCCAAGATTGTGGAGGAACTCAAGCGCCCGTTCCTGCTGGACGAACGCGAAATCTTCATCTCGTCCAGCATCGGCATTGCGCTATACCCGGACCATGGCGACTCTATCGAAACGCTGATCAAGAGCGCGGACATCGCCATGTACCACGTCAAGTGGCGTGGCAAGAACGGCTATCAATACTACGAAGCCAGCATGAACGCCATGTTCCACAAAAAGCTTTCCATGGAAAACGAACTCAGGCGCGCGATCGAGAAAAAGCAAATCATCCTGCACTATCAGCCCCAGGTGGACGTGGAAACCCGCAAGATCATCGGCCTCGAAGCGCTGGCGCGCTGGCATCACCCCGAGTTGGGCATTATATCGCCGACGGAATTCATTCCCCTGGCCGAAGAAACCGGCCTCATCTTCTCGCTCAGCGAGATGCTGCTGGCAGAAGCCTGCCAGCAGATGCAGTCATGGGAGGAAGCAGGCTTGTTGAGCTTCAGGCTCGCCATCAACATCTCGCCCCAGCTGGTGGAGGAAGAAAATTTCGTCGCCAAAACGCTCAACTACATCCAGGCCCAGCACCTCAAACCGGAATTCTTCGAAATCGAGATCACCGAAAACCTGTTGGTCAGGGACCTCGAGAACACCGTCGCAAAACTCAAGGCGCTGGGCAAGCAAGGCATCAAAATCGCCTTGGATGATTTCGGCACCTGTTACTCCTCCCTCTCCTACCTCAGGCAATTCCCCATCCACAATATCAAGATCGATAAATCCTTCGTCGGCGACATCAATACGCATAACGAAAGCGTGCCCATCATCACGGCCATCTCGGGAATCGCCAAAGGCTTCAAACTGGACCTGATCGCAGAAGGCGTGGAAACCTTGCAGCAAATGAGAACCCTGCACAGGATGGGATGCAGCAAAATGCAGGGCTACCTGTTCAGCAAACCCCTGCCAGCTCAAAACATCACCAAATTGCTCAAGCACCAAGCCAACCTGTTCCAGAAGAACGGCGAGCCCAATGAGGCTTTGATCACCCAGCACTAATGAACATCAGCGATTTGGCCCTCGCTCCAGTTAGGAGAAATAAGCATACGGGGTGAGAAGCTCTTTGGTGGTTGCAAACCCAAGCCTATTATTCAGCTTTTCCTGGTTCCCAGATATGCAAAACGCGCCTTCAAGGCGCGTTTTGGCAACAAGGGCGAGGCCCCTGATCAGGAATGGATATAATGACCCTTGTTGGATTCCCAGTCCTCAGCGAACCGACGGGAATCCTCATCGCTGCGGGAGCGGACGCCTACCAGTATCCCGCCCCTGTTCACGCCTTCCTCATATTCTTTGAGCCTGTCCTCAGGAATGGCCCAGCCCACCAAGGCTCCTACGATCCCTGCGGAGACGCCACCCGCGCCAGCGCCAGCCACTGCGGCCGCCAGAGGGCCAGCAATCACCAAGCCGAGCCCAGGCAGCGCCAACACTGTCCCGGTAGCGGCGATTGCGCCCGCAATCGCGCCGACAGAGGCGCCGATAGCCCCTCCTACCGCAGCGCCTTCAGCTGACTTGTTGCCTACCTCGGTAACAAGGGTCGTATCCTTGCCATAAAATCGTTCACGGGTCTCTTCCGACATGACAACATCGATCTCATCAGGCCGGTAACCAGCATTTGTAGCACTTAGATATGCGCGCTCGGCGCTATCCTTATCCTTGAATAATCCAGTCACAGTTCTTGTCATGGTATCTCCTAGATTTATATTTTGTTGATCAAACCCAGCGACATCACTATGAACCATTCACGCCAAGGATGATGTACGAGAGAAGCTTGAAAAAGGGTAGGAGCTTAAGGAGGCGTGCGTAGGCGAAATGCACATCGCACAGTCTGGCTGGACCTGCGGATTATTCATGGATGAGATTGAGCTTGCCTATACCGGCAATGCGCCTTGATTGCATCACGGCATCTGGAGTACGACTATATTGTTAAATTCCGACATATCAATCAGACACCTTCTTATTAGTGCAACCATTTCAAAGTGATACGTTTCCCCTCTTCATTATCCAAGTGGGAGACCAGAATGAAAACACTGCCTTACGCATTAGCCAAGCCCTGCCTGATATTTGGGTTTGTATTATTGGTATACGCATCGTCCGGGATTGCCGCTGATCTATCCATGGCCGATAAGCACTTCATAGAAAATGCGGCTCAAGCGGGCAAGGCGGAAATCGCAGCTAGTGAACTTGCCAAGACCAAGTCCAAGAATCCGGAAGTGCTCAAGTTTGCCAACACCATGATTACCGATCATAAGAAGGCATACAGCGAATTGAGCGACCTTGCCAAGCAGAAAGGCGTTGAAATCCCAACAGAACCAAGCCTAGTACAAAAAGGAAAGGCCAAATTGCTGGAAAGCAAAGACGGCAAGGATTTCGATGAAGCTTATGCAGAGGAAATAGGCGTGGCCGCACATGAAGATGCAGTCAAGCTGTTTGATGAAACCTCGAAAGAAGCGGACGATGCCGACGTCAAGAAATTGGCGTCCAAGACCTTGCCCACCCTGCAGCATCACTTAGCGGAAGCGCGAAACCTGCAGGGCAAGGTAAAGAAATGATCGAATAGCCTCACTCTGTATTAGGAAAGCAGGGTTAGCCCTGCTTTCCGTACATCCTTTCCGAGGTAGCGCGCCGGTAGGCCAATGATAGCCTGAAGAGGCCATTACTGAGCATAAGCAATGGAAACACCGCTCTCCATAGGGAAGCAATTAATTGAAAGCACTCACCATCTCGATTATTGCCATAATAATGCTTTTGCTGGTTAAGTGACGCACTTGGCCTCATGCTTTGAAAACGGCCCTACCTTATGACAGTACAATATCGAGTAATTGTGGAACAACTCCTTAAAACCCCAAGTACGTGGGGCGGCCCCAAATCAGCTTACTGGCCTTTGTTTTTCACGCCTTGGAGTGAAGATGCGCAGTATCATATCCTTGACGGTTTAAGACAGCATTTTCGCGAGCCTGAGTATCGGGTAGTCATTGAGGCATTATCTGAGTTACCGCAGGCTGATTCTGAGAAATCATCAAAATATGAGAATGGATTTTGAATGCTGTTTTTTAATGATGGAATTCGTAGTGCGAACTGATCTTGCCCCAATGTTTTCTTTCCCATAATCTCCTGCGGGAGATCGCTGACCGCTTCAAGACAATAGGCTGCTTTAAAAGCGTTAAACTTATTTGCATCAAATATAAATGGGTAAGTCCTGTTACCCAAAGTTATCTCATAACTCCTTGTTTGAAAGGAAATAAACAAAAACCCCGGAATCACTGGGATTACCGGGGTTTGTGTACCGCTTTGAATTGCGCTGAATTAGTATTTGGTGGAGCCGGGGGGAATCGAACCCCCGTCCGCAAGCCCTCCACAGACAGTTCTACATACTTAGCTGTGTTGTTTGATTTAACCTGATGCCCACCAACGAGCAAGCGAACAGCAGGCGAGTTACCTTGGATTTAATGTTGTATTAAGTAACCCAATACAACACGATCCTCTCTAAATGACGCTGCTGCGGTTACCCGCCCGGCCGAGAGGCCTTCCGGTGCAGCGTCCAGCCGGGATTAAGCGGCTAGAGCGTAAGTTTCGTCGTTTGCGACTATACTTGTTCTAGTTTATTTACGAGGTGACTAGGCCTCGGTATGCCCTGCGCTGCTTTGCAACCCACGTCGAAACCTGGTCGGCCCCTGATGGTTTAAAGCTATCGTATGACTCCCCTTGAGAATGAAAGTTCTCACGAGAGCCGGGAGGCGGATTATAACCTTTCTTCAGATTTCCCGCGCGTGTTTGTCATGTCTTGACGTTTGCCAAATGGGGATTAATACTGGACTATCAAGTAGCCAGGGGCTTTGTAGAGGAGTTGCTGATCGGCTCAACCATGAACTAGGAGCAAATGTCTGGGGGGAAGCCATTAATATCCCGCCTGAGCCAACCAGCGCTATCAAGCATAAACGTGATTCTCACTGGCAAACATCGGCTTTTGTCTTACATTGTCCTTCAGGGAACACTGAAGACAGGTTTTGTCGCTTTGCCCGCTTAGTCAACCGGTCAACTGGTCTATCGAAGCCAACAAGGGCCATCCATCATGCAACCAGGAATATTCCAAGGGCGGATCAGAGATGATCACATAGACACGTTCTTCATTGTGCTCTTTAATAATCAACGCCTGGATCGCATGCCCCTGGGGAACCTCAAACCAGAGTGGAGCGTTGTCTTCGTCCTTTTCCATAAAGGCATGCACAGCCAGGCTCACGATCTCTGTGTCTAACTGTTTCCATTCACCAGCATCAAGCAAATCCTTGCGAGCCCATCCTCCTTGCAGGAACTCAGCAAGCTCGGGAGCGGTTTCCTCGTCACGCTTGCCCCACTTCAACCATTCGATTAGGCCCAACTTACGCTGTACGGGCAGATAAGCTTGGGGATCGGGAAAGTAAATCTCTAAATCCTCGCCCTTGGGATTGATGTATTTTACGCCGCCGGGCATAGGCTCACTCTGCGTAGGACATTAATTGGTAAAACACGAATAGCCCCACGCCATTGATCATTAACAGAATGAGCACCCAAATGCTAATTTCGGCGACTTCTTGTCGACTCAGCATACCAACCTCCTACGTAACGACTTAAGGTCAAGTGAGGTAAAACTGATACATCCAACAAATGACACCCATCAACAACGTCCCAACAAAAGCCAATCCCAGCGCAATCCAAGGTTCAAGCTCTGGTCGCATAGTGTCTCCCTTTAGGTTTTCCATTGTTTATCCTTAACTTGTTGAATCATTTTAAGAAGGATCATATAGAGGGAATTTCATTTTCACTATCGGGCGTTGTCTTACATTCTGGCACGCAAAAATCTCTTGGCCGCTTACCGCTATCGAAAAAGAATATGGCATCAATCAATGAAACTGTGAAACGCCAATGAAATGCTGGACGGCACCTTGGCGCATATTGATTGTCGTATGGTTTTACCCCTTACACGAGAGGTCTAAAGATGAGCACACCAGACAAGCGCCGTTTGAGTTCTCTGCAACGGACCCTATTAGGCTTGTTCATTGCCGTGCTGGCCGGCATAGGCATTTATCGCGTTATCGGACCGGAACCACCACTGCCTGAGCCAGCCCGTACCGAACTCGAGTCGCAGGCACGCGTTATAGAGCAGCGTGCTGCCGAGGATCAGGCTGATGGAGACAACAACCCCAGCAAATGGATGACAGTTCCACTAGCAGAAGAGCCTGTTGAACCAGAACCGCCGCGGGAGCAACATTGATAAAAGAGGTATTCCGATCCGAAAAGAAATATCTCTACTCTTCAACCGTTAATAATGAGGCCGGCAACTCCATCTGCCGCACTGGTCTTTTAAGGCTCTGCTACGAAATAAAAAAACCTGTTTTCATCTCTTTTTGAACAGCAGGTTTTTTTATTTTTAGATTTCCTGGCAAGGTCACTTTACCGGTATCGACAAAGAGTAGAACAGGCACAGCCCCAGCCCGCTGAATACGGATAAAAGAATGATAAAAATCAGGATGTTCGACAGGTTCTTCCGAGTCATCGTATCCAATCTCCTCAATAGCTTATAGCTTGGGTTCCCAGCATCCGATGAGGCGTATGGCGTGGAAACCTCCATCTCCGGCCTATCCATAAGGAATAACAATCCGCTTAAGCAATACTATCTTCGGAGCCGTATCGTCACTATCGGACATAGTCCGACATTCCCTTACAGTGGAACAGCTTGAGACAAGCTTGAGGCCGATGTCTACGGAAGAGAACTGCATATTCGCTCATCAATGATTGTTTGATCAGCCTAACCCCTTGCGTATTGATGCAGTGATTTCATCCACGAAGAGCCTGGTTTTTGTCGGAATGAGGCGTCCAGGCGGCATTACTGCATAAATCCCGCCTTCCCCCGCCCCCTCCCATCCAGGCAGGACTTCGATCAATGCTCCTTCACGTATTGCGGCAGCAGCTAACCAATCCGCAGTGAGTATGATACCGGCGCCTTGGATAGCAGCCAGGAGCAAGGCTTCTGAGTTATCGGTCACCAGCGGCCCTTCTGGGCGGATCGTCTTTCGTTGAGCGCCGTTCTTCAACCTCCATTCAGGCCAGGTCGACAGGCTGGTGAAACCCAGGCAAGGATAATGCGCCAAATCTTCAGGGCCGGCAGGAAGCCCATGCTCTGCGATGAATTTGGGAGCGGCAAGCAGCACGTAGCGGAATGGCGCAATTTTCTTCGCAGTCAGCGAACTGCTACTCAAGGAAGAGCCCAGCCTGATCGCGATGTCGTAGCCTTCGGCCACGAGGTCTACCAGGCGGTCGGTGAACCTGACGTCTACCTTGATCCGTGGGTGTTGCGCGATGAAGCCTGGAATAAGCGGAGCTATCCATTGCTTGCCGAATGTGAGCGGCAGCGATATGCGCAGTAGCCCCTGCGGGCTGGAGGCGAAACTGCTGGCTTCAAGGCTGGCGGCATCCAGTTCATCGATAATGGTGCGTATGCGCGGGTAGTAGAAATTGCCCACCTCCGTCAATACCACCCGCCGGGTGGTGCGAGTCAACAGCCGCACGCCGAGGCGGCTTTCCAGCTGGCTCACCCTGCGGGACAGGATGGTGGCATCCCTCCCAATGCGCTTGGCGGCGGCGGAAAAACTACTGGTTTCCGCCACTGCCATAAAGGCGACAAGCTCATCCAGGGAGACACGGCTTAGCAATTCATGCATTTTCTGCAGTTTTCATTTGCTGAAACCATCCATTATCCATTGATTCCACATCTATACAATATCCCTTCAATTTGACATGGAGATGGAGATGAAAACTTTCTTAAGCATTGGCACAGGCCCTGGAATCGGGTTTGAAACCGCAGCGCGTTTTGCCCGGGAAGGCTACCGCGTAGTGCTCAGCGCCCGCAATGCGGACAAGCTTGATGCGCTGGCCAAGGCATTGCGGGAAGCGAATCACCAGGTGGAGGTGCGCACAGTCGACGCCAGCAACCCGGCAAGTGTAATCGCCTTGGTCGATGAGATTGAGAATACCCTTGGGGCCATAGACGTTCTGCACTACAACGCGGCCAATCTTCGCCAGGCAACAGTGGAAGCGCAACCTGCGGATAGTTTCGTCAGCGATCTCGCCGTCAACATTGGGGGAGCGCTTGCCGCAGTTCAGGCAGTCAAGCCTAGGCAGGAAAGCCGCGGGCAAGGCACCATCCTCATCACAGGCGGCGGCTTTGCGCTCTACCCCAGCCCGGACTATCTATCCCTGAGTATCGGCAAGGCCGGCACACGCACCATCGCACTGGGTCTATTCGAGTCCGCCAAGCAAAAGAATGTGCATATTGCCACTGTCACGGTCGCCACTTTTGTCTCGCCGGAATCGAAAGAGGCAAAAGACATTGCGGAGCAATTCTGGCAATTGCATTCGCAACCGCAAGCTTCCTGGACAGCCGAAGTGATGTATCCCGCGTAAGCCTCGAGGGAAGCTCTTCATTAAACGCCCGCTCCCTGCGGGCTTTTCTTTATCAATTTTTTGCTGCATTCACTGCGGACTGCAGGTCAGCTCAATGCCCCTCCGTGACAATTTGCCGCATTCATAAAGCCGGCACGACGCCCTATCATTTAAACAATGCCTGAAAAATGGTTTTCCAGGCATTGCATCAAGGTTTACCCAATAACAACATCTGGAGAAAGTGACATATGAAAAAATTCCTATGCGCAGGATTCATGGCACATGCGCTGCTCTGTGGCGGATCGGCGAACGCAGCGGATGAAGGCGCAGCGCAAGCATTGGCGAAAAAAAGCGGCTGTCTTGCCTGCCACAACGTGGATAAAAAAGTTCTGGGCCCGTCCTATAAGGAAGTCTCGGCAAAATACAAAAACGACAAAGGTGCCGAGGCCAGGTTGGTCGCCAAGGTCAAGGCCGGCGGCAGCGGCAGCTGGGGCGACATGCCGATGCCGCCCAATGCCCACGTCAAGGATGAAGACATCAAGGCCATCGTCCAGTGGATACTGACTTTATAATCGGGCGGCTTCCAGCCTGAATCCTTTATCAAGCCAATGATTGACTGGAATGATCAGCTGATGCTGCAGAGCATCGGCTGATCAGGCTCCCCGTTCTGGACAATGGGACGTCATGCGCGCAATAATCCACCCATGAAACCTGCCATTTCCGATATATCCGCAACCGGCATGCGCGGCAAAACACTCTTGCTAAAGGTGTTGGCTAGCGCACTGCTCGCTTTCAATGTGCATGCCGAAACGCTGACCGGCAAGGTCATCCATATTGCGGACGGCGACACCCTTACCATCATGGTGAACAATACCCAGCACAAGATCAGGTTGCTGGGCATAGACGCCCCCGAAAAAAACCAGGCATATGGCAAGCAATCGCGCGTGGCGCTCAACCGCGCCATCAATGGCAAACAGGTCACCGTGGACTGGAACAAGCGGGACGATTATGGCCGGATTGTCGGCAAGGTGGTCTACAACGGGCAGGATATCAACCTGCAGCAAATCCAGAAAGGCATGGCCTGGCACTACAAGTATTTCGAGCGGGAACAGGAGCCCGAAGACCGCTCAAGCTACGCCCAGGCAGAATACCAGGCCAAGCGCGACAAGCAGGGGCTATGGCAGGACGCTAAACCGGTTCCGCCCTGGGAATTCCGGCGCGGCAAGTCATAGCAAGGCTATTATTGCGCAAGCGCCTCTTCGTAGTCACGCAGGTACTTGGTTGAAAGCTGCTGTTTTTCCTGCTGGTTGAGGATCTTGCCCGCCATCTGGAAAAACTTGTGTTCCTCCTCCTCCAGATGATGCAGCACCTTGTGCTGCAACTCCTTGGCATGCACCAGCCATGCCGGGGAGGAAAGTTCGGTCTCGTTCAGCAATTCCAGGATTTCGTCGATCTCGTGATGTTCCGCGATCCCATGCCGGGAAGGGTCAATACCGTTGTCGTCCATCATGATGGGACGGTAGAAATGCCGCTCCTCCGCCCTCTCGTGGGCCTCGATTTCAAGCTGGACGTCCAGGAATAGCTGCTTGCGCTCGGGCGTGTCCCCGCTGGTATTGACCAATTGCGCGAGCAGGTCGCGCTGACGCTCATGGCTTTGCCGCAAGGCTTCGAAGATGTTCATTGTCGTGTCCCCGGTGAATGTACCAGCCACACCATACCAGGGAGCTGAACCATGGACAGTCAGCGCATCGCCATGATGCGTGTCAGATGATTCCGAGATACAGCCGGTCAGGAACCGGCCTGGGTTTTGACGTATTTCTTCATCAGCGAGCTTTGCTCGCGCTTCCAGTCTTTTTCCTTCTCGCTGTGGCGCTTGTCGTATTGCTTCTTGCCCTTGGCCAGGCCGATCTGCACCTTGATGCGCCCGCGGGTGTAATGCATGTCCAGCGGCACCAGGGTATAGCCGGCACGCTCGACCTTGCCGATCAGCTTGGCGATCTGCTCGGAGTGCAGCAGCAATTTGCGCGTACGGATCGCATCGGGACGTACGTGGGTGGACGCGGAGCCCAACGGCGTCACATGGCAACCGATTAGGTAGATCTCGCCGCGCTGGATGATGACGTAGGCTTCCTTGAGCTGGATGCGGTTTTCACGGATCGCCTTCACTTCCCAGCCTTCCAGCACAATCCCGGCTTCGTATTTTTCCTCGATGAAATAATCGTGAAACGCTTTTTTGTTCTGAGCGATACTCATGGTGTTTGCTGCTTCAATGTGAGGCCGGTGCCCGGGCGTTTTCCCGCCTGGCTTGATATGCGATGGCAGGTCAATTCACGCCATTTTGCTAGCAACCGGAAAATATGACTTAAAATCGGCATTTTACTCTAGATCGCAACACGAATGGCACAGGTTGAAAAAACAGTCCTGGTCGGGCATTCCGCAGAGCGCATGTTTAATCTGGTGGACGATGTGGAATCCTATCCGCGCTTTCTGCCCTGGTGCGGCGGCGTGGACCTGCACCGCCGGGACGAAGCCGTGACCGAGGCCACGCTTCATATCGACTACCACGGCCTCAAGCAGAACTTCACCACGGAAAACCACAAGGTGTTTCCCACCAGCATGGAAATCCGCCTCAAGAGCGGCCCGTTCAAGCACCTCGAAGGTTTCTGGCATTTCATCCCGCTGGCAGACGATGCGTGCAAGGTGCAATTCAAGCTGCAATATGAATTCTCGAGCATCATACTGGAAAAACTGATCGCACCGGTCTTCAGCCATATCGCCAATACCTTCGTCGAAGCCTTCGTGCAGCGGGCGGAAAGCGACAACAAGACGCCATGAGCGCCAAGCTTGCCATCGAGGTCGCCTATGCGTTGCCGGCCAAGCAGCTGATACTGAAACTGGAAGTGGAGCCCGGCACAACGGCAATCGAGGCCGTAAGGCAATCCGGCATTGCCGGGCACTTTTCCGGACTGGATATCGAAACAAGCAAGCTAGGCATATTTGGCAAGGCGGTGGCGGCCAATACCGTGCTGCAGGCGCACGACCGGGTGGAGATTTACCGGCCGCTGCAGGCAGACCCGAAACTAGCGAGGCGCAACCGCGCCAAGCAAAACGCCACCGCCAGGAAAGTGCGGCGCAAGGCCCCGCCTGTTGCGGTCAGGACGCGTTGAGTCTGCGCCCTGGCCATTCATTGGGCATGCCCTACAAAGCACGGGGCATGCTAGATAGCGGACTGTTTAGCTACTCTTCATCCGAGCAATATTGCTTCACTTCCTTGGTGGCCTCTTCCAGGCCGCGCTGTATATCCTCGTCCCCCAGGTATTCGCGTTCGCCTTCGGGCGTCATCTTGTAGATACGCCCACCCACCTTGAAATTCTGGTAATTCGCCCTGGCGTTCTGGCAATTTGTTTTCCTAGCCTCGTCTTCCGCCCTTTTCTTTTCGTCATTGCGCCGTTCCTGCTCGGCCTCTGCCTGGCGGCGCAAGGCGGCGGCATTGCGCGCAGCTTGGGACTCGGCATTGCCCGAGGGAGTAGCGGCTGTTTTAGGCGCGGACCTGACGTTGTCCACCAGCTCGTAAGGCACATTGCCAGGCGGGGGCGAATCGGAGTACAGCGTGACGCCGTTCTTGTCTTTCCACTTGTATACCTGGGCATGCGCCATCCACGGCAATACCATCATCATCACGAATGCCAGCCATCGAGCTTTACTCATGAACCCCCCGAATCATCGAAATCCCGCCCACACAGTAAGCAGCTTCATCCTTGCCGTCAATTGAAAAACTCGGCTCCCAAATCATTATCGGCAAAATGTCGGGGAGATTTACCATGACGGCACTACCCGGTATAATTGCCTTTTGCCGGAAAGATATTTTATGCGTCTGTTGCAACAAGCGCTTACCTTCGACGATGTTTTACTGGTACCTGCACACTCCAACGTGCTGCCCCGCGAAGTAAGCCTCGCTACCAAGCTTACCCGTTCCATCACACTCAATATTCCCCTGATCTCCGCCGCCATGGATACCGTGACGGAAGCGCCTCTGGCGATCGCGCTGGCCCAGGAAGGCGGCATGGGGATCGTGCATAAGAACATGACCATTGCCGACCAGGCAGCGCACGTTTCACGCGTGAAGCGCTTCGAGTCCGGCGTCGTGATCGACCCGGTCACCATCCAGCCCAACCTCACCGTACGCGATGTACTGGCGCTGACCCGCCAGCACAAGATTTCGGGCCTGCCGGTCGTGGACGGCAACAAGGTAGTCGGCATCGTCACCAACCGCGACCTGCGCTTCGAGAACAATCTCGACCAGGCCATCTCCAACATCATGACCCCGCGCGAACGCCTGGTGACAGTGCGTGAAGGCGCCAGCCTGGAAGAAGCCACCGCGCTTCTCCACAAACACCGCCTGGAGCGCGTGCTGGTGGTCAACGACGCGTTCGAGCTCAAGGGCCTGATCACCGTCAAGGACATCCAGAAGTCCAGCGATCACCCCAATGCCTGCAAGGACGAAAAGGGCCGCCTGCGCGTCGGCGCCGCCGTCGGCGTCGGTGACGGCACCGAAGACCGCGTCGCCGCATTGGCAGAGGCCGGCGTGGACGTCATCGTGGTGGACACCGCCCACGGCCACTCCCAGGGCGTGCTGGACCGCGTCAACTGGGTCAAGAAGAATTTCCCGCAAGTGCAAGTGATCGGCGGCAACATTGCCACCGCCAGCGCGGCCAAGGCATTGGTCGATGCCGGTGCCGACGGCGTCAAGGTCGGCATCGGCCCCGGCTCCATCTGTACCACCCGCATAGTGGCCGGCGTCGGCGTGCCGCAAATCAGCGCAGTGAGCAACGTGGAAGAAGCCTTGCGCGGCACTGGCGTGCCCTTCATCGCCGACGGCGGCATCCGCTTCTCCGGCGACATTTCCAAGGCGATTGCGGCAGGCGCCTATTCCGTCATGCTGGGCGGCATGTTCGCCGGCACCGAGGAAGCGCCAGGCGAAATCGAGCTGTTCCAGGGCCGTTCCTACAAGTCCTACCGCGGCATGGGCTCCATCGGCGCGATGGAAAAAGGCTCCAGCGACCGCTACTTCCAGGACAACAACGGCAATGCCGACAAGCTGGTGCCTGAAGGCATCGAAGGCCGCGTGCCATACAAGGGCAGCGTGCTCGCGGTGATCCACCAGCTGATGGGCGGCCTGCGCGCCTCCATGGGCTACGTCGGCTGCAGCACCATCGAGGAAATGCGTACCCGTGCCGAGTTCGTGCAGATCACGGCGGCGGGCATGCGCGAATCCCACGTGCATGACGTGCAGATCACCAAAGAAGCCCCCAACTACCGCGTCGACTAACCAGCGAGAAAGCCATGGCAACCGAAAAGACCGCATCCATCCCTGCTTATGCCATTCTTGGCGTGCTGCTGTTCGCAGGGTTGTGCGGTCTCGGCTACCAGCTTGCGCATAGCGCGCTGCAAATCAAGCAGCTCGAGCGTACGGTGGAAGTCAAGGGCCTGTCCGAACGTGAAGTCAAGGCCGATATCGCGATCTGGCCGATTACATTCAGCGTCGCGGACAACGACCTCAGCGCCTTGTACCAGAACATCCAGCAAAAGAACGCCAGCGTGCTCGCCTTCCTGAAGGGCAACGGCTTCAGCGCTGACGAAGCGAGCGTCTCCGCGCCTTCCGTCGTGGACAAGCAGGCGCGCGAATATGGCGACGCCGGCGCCAATGCCAGGTACCGCTACACCGCCAGCTCCACCATCACGGTGTACTCCGCCCAGGTCGACAAGGTGCGGGACACCATGATCAAGGTCGCCGAACTGGGCCAGCAAGGCATCCCGATTGCGGGCGACAGCTACAATACGCAATTTATCTACAGCAAGCTGAACGAGATCAAGCCCGCCATGATCGAAGAAGCCACCAAGAGCGCGCGCGAATCCGCCAACAAGTTCGCCAAGGATTCCGACAGCACGCTGGGCAAGATCAAACGCGCCAACCAGGGCACGTTCAGCATAGAGAACCGAGACGCCGGCACCGCGCATATCAAGAAAGTCCGCGTGGTGTCCACGGTAGAGTATTACCTTTCCGACTGATGCCAAGCGAGCTGATGTTACTTGGCCGGTCACCCTTCAACCTTATTCCCAGCGCTTGAGCTTCCATGCAACAAAAAATTCTGATTCTCGATTTCGGCTCCCAATACACCCAACTGATCGCCCGCCGCGTGCGCGAAGCCAATGTTTACTGTGAGTTGCATTCGTGGGATGTCAGCGATGACTTCATCCGCGACTTCAACCCTGCTGGCGTCATCCTGTCAGGCGGCCCCAACTCCGTCTACGAGGATGAAACCCCGCGTGCCCCGCAAAGCGTATTCGAGCTGGGCGTGCCCGTATTGGGCATCTGCTACGGCATGCAGACCATGGCGGCACAGCTCGGCGGCTCAGTGGAAAATGCCGCCAAGCGCGAGTTCGGCTATGCCGAGCTCCGCGCCCAGGGACACTCCGCCCTGCTCAAGGACATCCAGGACAAAAGCAACGCCGAGGGCCACGGCCTGCTGGACGTCTGGATGAGCCACGGCGACAAGGTCACGGCCTTGCCCGAAGGCTTCAAGATCATTGCCAGCAATAGCTCCACCCCGATTGCCGGGATGGCGGATGAAAGCCGCCGTTTCTATGCAGTGCAGTTCCACCCCGAAGTCACCCATACCAGGCAAGGCAAGGCCCTGCTCAACCGCTTCGTGCACGGCATCTGCGGCTGCGACCAGAGCTGGAACATGCCTGACTATGTGGAAACCGCAGTGCAGCGCATCCGCGAGCAAGTCGGTAGCGACGAAGTCATCCTCGGCCTTTCCGGCGGCGTGGATTCATCCGTTGCCGCAGCATTGATCCACCGCGCGATCGGCGACCAGCTGACCTGCGTCTTCGTCGACAACGGCCTGCTGCGCCTCAACGAGGCCGAGCAGGTCATGGAAACCTTCGGCAACAACCTCGGCGTCAAGGTGATCCACGTCGACGCCAGTGCCAAATTCCTCGGCGACCTGGCAGGCGTCAACGACCCGGAAGCCAAGCGCAAGATCATCGGCCGCGAATTCGTGGAAGTATTCCAGGCGGAATCCGCCAAGCTGCCCAACGCCAAATGGCTGGCGCAGGGCACCATCTACCCGGACGTGATCGAGTCCGCCGGCGCCAAGACCAAGAAGGCCCACACCATCAAGAGCCACCACAACGTGGGCGGCCTGCCCGACACCCTGAAGCTGCAATTGCTCGAACCATTGCGCGAACTGTTCAAGGACGAAGTCCGCGAGCTCGGCATTGCCCTCGGCCTGCCGCACGAGATGGTCTACCGCCACCCCTTCCCCGGCCCCGGCCTCGGCGTGCGCATCCTGGGCGAGGTCAAGCGCGAATACGCAGACCTGCTGCGCCAGGCCGACCATATCTTCATCGAGGAGCTGCGCAACAACAAGGATGCGGACGGCAAGTCATGGTACGACAAGACCTCACAGGCCTTTGCCGTGTTCCTGCCGGTCAAGTCGGTCGGCGTGATGGGCGACGGCCGCACCTATGACTACGTGGTCGCCCTGCGCGCAGTGGTCACCACCGACTTCATGACCGCGCACTGGGCCGAATTGCCTTACGACCTGTTGGGCAAGGTATCCAACCGCATCATCAACGAAGTGCGCGGCATCAACCGCGTGGTATACGATATCTCCGGCAAGCCTCCGGCAACGATCGAGTGGGAGTGATTGAGTCACATCATCACCCTGCCTGCTTGCCTAGCTTCAGACAAATGAGAACAAGACGATGAGCACAAAACCCATTATCCTCACGGGCGACCGCCCGACCGGCCCGCTGCATCTCGGGCATTTCGTTGGCAGCCTGCGCAACCGCGTGCATTACCAGCATGAATACAAGCAGTACATCATGCTCGCCGACGCTCAGGCGCTCACCGACAATATGGATGATATCGACAAGGTGCACCGCAACGTGATCGAGGTGGCCCTGGATTACCTGGCGGTCGGCATCGACCCCAAGCTGTCCACCATCTTCATCCAGTCGCAGGTGCCCGAACTTACCGAACTTGCCTTCTACTACCTCAACCTGGTGACGGTCGCTCGGCTCGAACGCAACCCGACAGTGAAGGAAGAAATCCGCCTGCGCGATTTCGAGCGCGACATCCCCGCTGGCTTCCTCACCTATCCCGTAAGCCAGGCTGCGGACATCACCGCCTTCAAGGCGACCCTGGTGCCGGTGGGCGAAGACCAGATCCCGATGATCGAGCAGACCAACGAGATCGTGCGCCGCTTCAACCGCCAGTACAAAAACCCAACGACCAAGCAGGAAATCCTGGTGGAAACCAAGGCTCTGGTGCCGGAAATTGGCCGCTTACCAGGCATCGACGGCAAAGCCAAAATGAGCAAGTCCCTGGGCAACGTCATCAACCTCGGTGCAAGTGCGGACGAAGTCAGCAAGGCGGTGAAGAAAGTCTACACCGACCCGCTGCATCTCAAGATCGAAGACCCGGGGCACGTGGAAGGCAACATCGCCTTCACCTACCTGGACGCGTTCGACACCGACAAGGCTGCAGTAGCCGAACTGAAAGCGCACTATACCCGCGGCGGCCTGGCCGACAGCATCGTGAAAAAGCGCCTGGAAGCCGTACTGCAGGAACTGCTGGAACCGATCCGTACCCGCCGTGCCGAGCTGGCTGAAGACAAGGGCTACATCCTGCAATTGCTGCGTGAAGGTACGGAGCAAGCACGCGAAGTCGCCGCCAAGACCATGGACGAGGTGAAGGCCGCGCTGGGTTTGAATTATTTCTGAATATCACATTTCGGTAGTATGGATGGCTCGACCCACCGAGCTTCACACCAACGCGACCTGCCGGTCGCGTTTTTTATTTTCTGCTTTCCCGGCTTGTAAACA
Source organism: Methylobacillus draconifructus (assembly GCF_045984355.1). Classification (NCBI taxonomy): domain Bacteria; kingdom Pseudomonadati; phylum Pseudomonadota; class Betaproteobacteria; order Nitrosomonadales; family Methylophilaceae; genus Methylobacillus; species Methylobacillus draconifructus. The sequence goes on from NZ_JBJQII010000003.1 coordinate 201,656, forward strand.
TTATGTACTGATGCATATTCATGACATTGTGTTTCCCCGCCCCATCATTTTCGCCATTAAAAATAAACCTTCTGTTCCACGTCAGGAATAAGGCGCTGCGCCTCACTCTACTTGAGTTATAATTCAACGTTTTATAGGTCACGCCATGAGCCGTGGATTTGTAAAAGAGGATGACCTGGAGCATGCCGGCACGGATCTGCCGGAACGCCCGATCAGCCCGCATCCCAATTACGTCACCCCGCATGGCCTCAAGCAATTGCAGCTGCAGGCCGGCGAGTTGGAGCAGGAGCGCCTTCCGCTCGCGCAGCGCAAGGAAGACCCGGTGGCGCAGCAACGGCTGGCCATGATAGACCGCGACCTGCGCTATCTTCATGCCAGGCTGGAGTCCGCCATCCTGGTCGACCCTGCCGCACAGCCAGCCGATACCGTCCTGTTCGGCGCGACGGTGGAAGTCGAAGATGAGAATGGCGATGTTCATACCTTCATGATCGTGGGCGAGGACGAAGCCGACATCGCCGCCAACCGCGTCAGCTGGGTATCGCCGCTGGCCAAGGCGCTGATCGGGCAGAAAGTCGGCGACAGCGTGGCCTGGCATCGCCCGGCAGGCGACCTGGAACTGGAAATTATTGCAATCCACTATTGAGGAATTCGGTACATGAATGTGATTGAGGCGATTGAAAGCCGCCGCTCGGTAAAAGCCTATGACGCCAGCCATGTGATGCCAGAGGCGGAGATAGAGAAATTGATGTCGCTCGCCGTGCTCTCGCCGACGGCATTCAATATCCAGAACTGGCGCTTCGTGCTGGTGCAGGATCCTGAGCTGCGCAAACAAGTCCGCGCCGCCAGCTGGGACCAGGCGCAAGTCACGGATGCCTCGTTGCTGGTGGTGCTGACGGCGGACCTGAAAGCCTGGGAAAAGGAACCGCGCCGCTACTGGCGTAATGCGGAACAGCCTGTGCAGGATTATTTGGTCAACGCCATCGACAATTACTACCGCGGCAAGGAGCAGGTGCAACGCGACGAGGGCATGCGCTCCTGCGGCATGGCGGCCGCCACGCTGATGCTGGCTGCCAAGGAGCTGGGCTATGACTCTTGCCCGATGGACGGGTTTGATTTCGACGCGGTCGCCAAGCTGCTCAATCTGCCTGCCGACCATATCCCGGCGATGTTTGTCGCCATTGGCAAGGGTATCCAGCCCCCTCGCCCGCGCGGCGGCCAGCTGGCACTGGATGAAGTCGTCATCCGCAACAAGTTTTAATTCATTGATCGATAGTTTTACTTTAGGAATACAACCGACGTGTTAATCGCAAACAATATCACCATGCAGTTCGGTGCCAAGCCCTTGTTCGAGAATGTCTCGGTCAAGTTCGGCGACAACAATCGCTACGGCCTGATCGGCGCCAACGGCTGCGGCAAGTCCACCTTCATGAAAATCCTGGCCGGCGTGCTGGAGCCAACCGCCGGCAATGTCGCGCTCGACGTGAACGAGCGCATGGCGTTCCTGCGCCAGGACCAGTTTGCCTATGAAGACCAGCGCGTGCTGGACGTGGTGATGATGGGGCACGAGGAAATGTGGAAGGCCAATGTAGAGAAGAACGAAATCTACATGAACCCGGAAGCCACCGAAGACGATTACATGAAGGCCGCTGAGCTGGAAACCGTGTTTGCCGAGTACGACGGCTACACCGCCGAGGCGCGTGCGGGCGAACTGCTGCTGGGCGTGGGCATCCCCACCGACCAGCACAACGGCCTCATGAGTTCCGTGGCGCCGGGCTGGAAGCTGCGCGTGCTGCTCGCGCAGGCGCTGTTCGCCAACCCCGACGTATTGCTGCTGGACGAACCGACCAACAACCTGGACATCAACACCATCCGCTGGCTGGAAGACGTGCTCAACAACCGCGACTGCACCATGATCATCATCTCGCACGACCGGCACTTCCTCAACCAGGTCTGTACGCATACCTGCGACATGGATTACGGCACGCTCAAGGTCTACCCGGGCAATTACGACGACTACATGGAGGCCTCCACCGCCGCGCGTGCCCAGGCCGCCAAGGACAACGCCCGCGCCAAGGAAAAGGTGGCCGAGCTGCAGGATTTCGTGCGCCGCTTCTCCGCCAACAAGTCCAAGGCCAAGCAGGCCACGAGCCGCCTGAAGATGATCGACAAGATCAAGATCGAGGAATTCAAGCCTTCCAGCCGCCAATACCCGTTCATCCGCTTCGAGTTCGACGACAGGGAAAAGCTGCACCGCCAGGCCGTGGAAATTGAGAAGCTCAGCCATGGCTACGACAAACCCTTGTTCAACGATTTCAACCTCATGGTGGAAGCCGGCGAGCGCATCGCCATCATCGGCGAGAACGGCGTGGGCAAGACCACCCTGCTGCGCTGCATCGCGGGCGACATCCAGCCCAACCACGGCAGCGTCAAGTGGGCGGAAAAAGCCAAGATCGGCTACTACGCGCAGGATCACGAATACGAGTTCGAGAACGGCGAATCATTGTTCGACTGGATGACATTGCATACCCAGCCCGGCGACGACGACCAGTCCGTGCGCAGCATGCTGGGGCGCTTGCTGTTCTCCGGCGAGGACACGAAGAAATCGGTCAAGGTGCTATCCGGCGGCGAGAAAGGCCGCATGCTCTACGGCAAGCTGATGCTGGCCCGCACCAACGTGCTGTTGATGGATGAACCGACCAACCACATGGATATGGAATCCATCGAGGCGCTCAATACCGCGCTGGACAAGTACAAGGGCACGCTGATTTTCGTCAGCCATGACCGCGAGTTCGTCAGCTCCCTTGCCACGCGTATCCTGGAAGTGAAGCCGGACGGCATTGTCGACTTCCTCGGCAATTACGAGGACTACCTGGCCAGCCAAGGCGTCGAGTAAGCCCTTCTCGATAAAAAAGGATGGCATCCGCCATCCTTTTTTTATTCATGCCTTGCCGGCGTACCGGTCTTGGTATTGCTCCGCGATGCGCCAGAACTCATCCTTGACCGCCATGAAGGCATCGACGATATCCGGGTCGAAATGCTTGCCGCGCCCTTCGAGGATGATCTGTACCGCCACTTCATGATCGAACGCCTTTTTGTACACCCGCTCGCTGATCAAGGCATCATAGACGTCGGCAATCGCCATCAAGCGGGCGGAGACCGGGATGTCCTCCCCGCGCAAGCCGTCGGGATAGCCTGAGCCGTCCCAGTGCTCGTGATGCCACATGGCGATCTCGCGGGCATACTGCAGGAAATTGTTGTCGCGGCCGATCACCTTCTCCGCCTCGATCAAGGCATTGGCGCCCAGCCTCGCATGCCTCTTCATCACCTCGTACTCTTCCTCGGTCAGCGGGCCGGGCTTGAGCAAGATGCGGTCCGGGATACCCACCTTGCCGATATCGTGCAGGGGCGCGGATTTGTATATCAGGTCGATCACCGGGGTAGTCAATTGCGCGGCAAATCGCGGATGCTCGCGCAGTTTCTCCGCCAGCAGGCGCACGTAGTTCTGCGTGCGGCGGATATGGTTGCCCGTTTCGTTGTCGCGCGCCTCCACAAGGGAAGCCAGCGCGAAGATGGTCGCATTCTGGATCAAGGCGATCTCGCGCGTGCGCTGCTCGACCTGGTATTCAAGGAACCGGCGCTGGTCCTTGAGGAACAAATGCGTCTGGATACGCGCCAATACGATCGGCGGACTGATCGGCTTCACGATGTAGTCGACCGCCCCGACGTCGAACCCGCGCTGCTCGTCCTCCATATGGATCTTGGCGGTGAGGAAAATGACCGGGATACTCTCCGTGACCGGGTTGGCCTTGAGCTGGCGGCAAACTTCGTAGCCGTTTATGTCCGGCATCATGATGTCCAGCAGGATCAGGTCGGGCTGAGGCAGCATCTGCGCTACATTCAATCCATCGACGCCGCTGGTGGAGACCTTGACCCGGTAGAACTCCTTCAGCAGGGCATTAATGACCGACAGGTTTTCCGGTGTGTCGTCAATGACCAGGATCGTTTGCTTGCTGTTTGTATCCGATGTCTTGTCCATCGCCGCTTGTCCTTAGGATAGGTTCTCATGTGAAGCCGTTGCCAATAACGGCTTCACCACGAGCAAAGCCGCATCGAATTGGTAGAAGCCTACAAGCCCCACCAGCTTGTCATATTGTTGCGCTGTCAGCATGGCTCTCAGCGCCTGGGCCTGGTCTGCAAGAAAATCCTGCACGCTGGCATCCCTCGCTTCGAGGTATTGGGTCAACCGCAGCAGCAATGTCTGACCCTCTTGCTGCGTAACTTGAAAAGATGATGACCCAGCGCCGGCTGCCGGCTGGCCCAATACACGGGCCACGGCGGCAACTGCACTGGCAAGGGCCGATTCAATCCGCTTCAGGGCCGGCCCGGCGTCGGCATTTTCCACCAAGGTCTGCTCAAGCACGGCCGCGGCGTCAGACAACGCCTGCGCTCCGAGGTTGGCCGCCACGCCTTTCAGCGTATGGGTCAGCCTGACCGCGTCAGGGCGGCGGCCCTCCTGCAAGGCGCTTCTTATCTGTTCTGGCACGCCCTGCTGGCTCTGGGAGAACTGTCGCAACAGTCTGCGATACAGTTCCTGGTTTCCCGCGACGCGTCGTAACGCTTCCGGGACATTGAACCCTTCGATTTCCAATTCGGCATATCCTCCCATGGCTTGTAATGCGTCTTCCGGCACGGCCTGGCCGACATGGATACAGACAAGGGCCTGGTACAACATATCCGGATTGATGGGTTTGGTGATGTGGGCCGCCATGCCGAGCTCGATGCAGCGCTGACGCTCCTCGACAGTGGCATGTGCCGTCATCGCCAGCACCGGCAAGTGATCGAACGCGGGATTGGCACGAATACGGCGTGTCGCTTCATAGCCGTCCATTACCGGCATCTGCAAGTCCATCAATACCGCATCGTAATGCGCGCCTTGCTCGTTCAGCTTGTCCAGCGCCGCCTGCCCGTGCTCCGCAATCTGCACTGTCGCCCCAACGGCCTGCAACAGTTCGGAGGCGATCTGCTGGTTGATTTCGTTATCCTCGACCACCAGCAGCCGCATGCCGCTGAGATCGTAATTCGGGCTCTGTGGCACATAAGACCATTTTTTCACGGATGCACTGTAAATGCCCACCAAAGTATCAATCAGGGTGGACTGACTGACCGGCTTGACCAGGAAGCCCTCCAGCTTCAGGTCGTCGCACTCCTTGCGAATTTCCTCGCACCCGTACGCCGTGACCATGATGATGGCGGGTATTTTGCCCAGGCTGGCGTCATGCTTGATCAGGCGTGCCGCCTCCAGGCCGCTCAACCCCGGCATCTTCCAGTCCATCAATACCAGGTCCACCGGCAATACATGCTGCATGTCGCGCACCGTCTCCACGGCCTCCATGCCGGAATTGGCATGGCTGATCTTGCATGGCAGGAAGCCAAGCTGGCTGGCGAGAATACTGCGCGCGGCGAGGTTGTCATCCACCACCAGCACGTGCAGGTCGTTGAGTTCATTGGTCAAGGTATAGGGCCGGGCCTTATGACCATTGCCGAACCATGCGGTAAACGTGAATGTGGATCCCTGCCCGGGCACACTGGTCACCCAGATATCCCCTTGCATCATGCCTACCAAGCGCTTGCAGATAGTCAACCCCAGCCCAGTGCCGCCGTATGTGCGCGTGGTGGAGCCGTCGGCCTGCATGAACGGCTGGAACAGGCGCGAACAGGTTTCATCGTCCATGCCGATGCCGGAATCAATCACGAGGAACTGCAACTTGACCTGCTGGTCATTGGAATCCAGCAATTGGCAGCGGATGATGACTTCACCCTCATGGGTGAACTTGATGGCGTTGCTGACCAGGTTGAGCAATATCTGCCCCAGCCTCAAGGGATCGCCGACCAGGTTGCCTGGCACATCGTCGGCAACGTCGAACAGAAGCTCGAGCCCTGCATCAGCGGCAGTATACGCCAAGGTATTGGTCACGCTGCTCAACACCTGATCCAGCGAGAATTCCACTTCCTCGAGATCCATCCGCCCCGACTCGATCTTGCTGAAATCCAGGATGTCGTTGATGACGGACAACAGGGAAATGCCCGCGCTGTGAATCTTGGTCACGTAATCGCGCTGCTTCACATCAAGCTCTGTCTTCAACGCCAGATGGGCAAGCCCGATCACTGCGTTCATCGGCGTACGGATTTCATGGCTCATATTGGCCAGGAACATGGACTTGGCAAGCGTTGCCTCTTCCGCCATATCCCGTGCCAGGTGCAATTGCTCTTCGGCTGCGCGCTTTTCCGTGACATCCTCGAACTGCCAGACACTGTGATGCTCGGGATCGTTGATGTCCACCGCGTGGCCGAAGATGCGGCACCAGAACTTGCTTCCATCCTTACGGGTAAACTGGTACTCGCCGGTATAAGTCTCGCCTCGGCGCAATACCTCATAGCCTTTGCCTACCGCAGCGAAGTCCTCGTCGTTGCTGAACCATTCCCGGGTGGAGTGGCCCAACAGCTCGCCGCTCTGGTATCCCAGCATGGTTTCGAACTTGCGGTTGCATTGCACCACGCGGCGGTTCTTAAGCTCGATGATGCCCAGCGGGGCGGAATCAAACAATGCCTTCTGCTGGTCGATCGCCACGCTGAGCGCCTGCTGCGCCTCGCGCTGGGCGGTGATATCGACGATGGACCCCACCATCCCGCCAACAGAGCCGTCCGGCAACTTGAACCCGCTCACCCAGTACAGCACCTGGTGCATCTTGCCATCGGCAAACCGCAGGGACAGCGCCTTATGCACGGTGGCGCCGGTGGATATCACATGCTCGTCCTCCTCCTGGTAGGCCATGCGGTCTTCGTATGGCAAGTACTCCATCTCCAGCACGGTCTTGCCTATCATGCGGTCGCGGGACACGCCGAACTCATGCTCATAGGCGCGGTTGCAGCCCAGGAAGCGGCTGTCGCTGCCCTTGAAGAACAAGGGGCTGGGAATATTATCGATCAACTGCTGCAGGAAGAGGCTTTGCGACCTGACCTCTTGCTCAATCCGCCTGCGCTCGGTCACGTCTTCGACGAAACCGTTGTACACCAGCTCCCCCAACATCGTATGCCTAGGAACGGCACGCGCACGAAGCCAGCGCGTATCGGGCCCTACTTGCAGCCTGAATTCTCCGTCCCATACCTGCTTGTTGTCCTTGGCCCGGCGCAGAGCAGCCAACAGTTCCAACCTTTGCTCCGGTACCACGTGGAGGAACGCGTTCTGCCAATCCGCCAGTATCCTTTCCTCCGGCACATCGAGTAGTTGGCAGGCGCTGGCATTGACGAAGGTGAAGCGTGCTGGCGTACCGTTGCCCGCATGCATCTGGAAAACGCCCACAGGCAGATTGCCGGTCAGGCTATCCAACTGCTCCTCGGACAGCTTGACCGCGCGCTGCTCACCCAGCATGCGATAAAGCAAGCCCGCAAGCAGTGCGGAAATCAACATGCCCAATACGACGATCGCCAGTATCGACCCGGCATGCTGATAAGACAGGCTGGCATGGGGATGCACGACCAGCGTACCGGAAAAATCGGCAATGCTGAAAGGCAGGCTGACATCCCATATTTCAGGCTCATAAGGCTGTTGAGAATCCAACTGGCGCAAAGGACTACCAGGAGCCACCACCTGCAATATGGGAAGCCTCATGCCTGCCCGGTCCAGCAGGATGACGTCCATATCCAGTTTCGCCGCTTGCTGCTCCAAGGTATGCAGCAACTGCTGGATAGACAAACGCCCGGCCACATAACCGGCAAGATGCTCAATATCCCGTTCATCACCAGCAAACACTGGCACCATGACCATGAATTGATTCGCATCCATGATGGACATCACCACGCTGTGCTTTCCGGCAATGCCCTGCTCTAGCGTCTTGAAGTCCGGCGTGCCGATCAATGTATCCACCCCCAGCAAGGAAGGGTTTGCCGTTTCCTCGAAAGCCATTTCGCTATAAAAGATGGGGAAATACTCGTCACGTGCGCGGGCTGGGATAAACGCGTCACTGCCGGCGTCCTGCTCCAGCAAACGGAAGCCGGTCAGTCCGTCTCTGGCTGCGGCCTCGACCAGGCCCGGCACATCGGCAGCCTTGACCCTTGGCCGCCACTGCAGTTCTTTCAGCAAATGACTATGATGGATTGCGTTAACCGAAAATTCGGTAAACTCGGCGCGGCTGACGGATTCGCTCGCATTGAACAGCCATCCCGTGGCTTGTACAAAATCTACGGCATGCTGTATCTCGGATTGGATGGAATGGTGCAGTTCCTGCCCGGCCGCCCTCGCCAACTCGAACTGGCGCGACTGCAAGCTACTGTTATAGAACTGGGCGCGGGCGATGATCGCAGTAACCACCATGCCGAGAATGAATACGCCCAGTGCCAACGGCCAGCCATGCTTTTTCTTTCCCATAAGCACTTTCGTCAAGTGTAATTGTTATGAAGTACGCGAGATGCAGCCTGGCTGCCAGTATCTCGTTACCTCTTCGACAATGCTTCTATTGGTACTTAAACACTACGTGGATGGACACCCCCGATATCCATGCCTGGTCAGGACCGGCTGGAAACAAGAGCTGCGGCCGTATCGTGACGAAAACAAGTATCCACGCGCAACACCAGCCACAATGGCTAAGCCGCTGTTACATGGCAATACTTTATATGATTCAATGGAGTGACAGCAAGGATTAAGAGCCTGTTCAGAATCTTTTCATGAGTGCGTTGCCCAGCTACGCCCCTAGGACAACCCACGACAACATGTTCCAAGACGGGCCTGCTCCGCGCTGCAATCCTTGGCGGGGCAATGAGCATCACCTGCGGACTGACCGGACATGTTTTGGAATCATGCGTATCCATGAAAAGACGGTGAACAAGCTCTAAGAAAAATGCCGGCTGGCGAACACGCTCAGGCCGCAAGCGACGCTGCCATGCATGTTGCCGGAAACAAACGGCACGGCATCGCCCACCACTTCCCGGATCACCTGCTGGATGACGGGAGAGACGGCGGAACCGCCGGTCAGGTAAATCTTGTCGAGCCTGGACTCACTCGCCTGCCGTGCATCGTCGATCACCTGCCGGATTTTTTCTGTAGAACGTGTAATGGCCTCGCGGAAATCCTCGCGTGCCACCTGCACATCTAAACCATCTTCGACATACTCCAGCCCAAGCGTGTGCCGTTGGGTAGTCGACAATTCAATTTTTGCCAGCTCTGCACTGCGCACCAGATGACTGCTGAGCTTATCCTGCCATACCTTGTAAAGCCGTTCGCGCGCAGTATCCGCCTTGGCATGCACCGGCATCTCGAAGCGCGAATAGAATGCCTGCTGGCTGGGAATACTGTTTACGGCAATCGCGTCAAACGCCTTGTTGTGCAACTCGTCCGTGCCGCGCCCGAACAGCGGCATGATGCTATGCCAGCCGAGGTTGACGTCCAGGTCCACCCCGCCGATGCGGTTGCCGGAATATGCCAGCAGATCGTCGCTGCGCTCGCGCTTGTCCCGGTAGGATGGCCCGACCTTCACCACCGAGCAATCCGTGGTGCCGCCGCCCACGTCCACCACCAGCAGCACCTCGTCCTGGTCGAGCCCCTGCTCATAATCCAGCGCCGCAGCCAGCGGTTCATACATGAAGACAATCTCTTCCAGCCCTGCCTCGGCGGCGGCATGTTCCATGATCGCCAATGCCTGCTTATCGCCCTGCTCGCCGCGGATGCCGTGATAGCGGATCGGCCTGCCGATCACTGCCTGGCGCAGATCCTTCCCATAAAAAGCCCTGGCCTGCTCCAAGATGTGCGTCATCATCTTGGCAATGACCACCTCGAAAAAATCCATCTGGTCCTTATTGAGGTCGCTCCCCAAAAACACCTTGGGCGACTTCATGAACAAGCCATCGCCCGGGTTGCGGATATAGGCATCAATCGCCTCGGAACCATACAACAAGCCCTGCGCGTTGCCCAACTGCTGGCGTATGCTGCGCGACTCCATATCCTCGTTGAGCTCATGCTCCGGGAATGCCCGATAAATCGCCGAAGGCAGGTAAACGCTATCCTGCTCCAGTTTGGCCTGAACGACCTTTCCGTCTTTCACGACTCCCAGCGACGAATTGGAAGTCCCGTAATCTATTCCACAATGCATGATCACTACCCATGAACGCCCGAAAGGCATGGCCGAAAAGTACCGCATTATACGCGCTCACCTGATGGAGGCAGCGAAAGAGGCTTCACGGGGCTTCGTATTGGATATTTGATGTGGAAACTCGCAACGACGTGATTGATGAGCCCGATACATCATTGCATCGATGGCCGTGATACACTCCGCAGCTACAGCATCGAACCATCTGCTGCACTCTTTCAAGTTATCCCAATATGAACCCAACCTTCAGGCATCAGCTGCTCCAAGGCATCCTCTGCATGTGTGGCGCCATTTTTCTGTTTGCAGGCAGCGACGCGCTTTCCAAATACTTGGCAGGCTTCTATGCAGTCGTCATGATCATCTGGATACGCTACGTCATCCACAGCAGTCTCATGCTGGCCGTCTTGTTCCCGCGCTCCGGCTTCGCCATCTTCAAAACCCGCAATCCAGGTTTGCAGCTGCTGCGCGGCTTATGCATGGTAGGCACCAACATGTTCTTCATTTCCGCCTTGCGTTACATTCCCCTGGCGGAAGGCACCGCGATCGTCTACCTGACCCCGTTGATCGTCACCATGCTGTCCGGTCCGTTGCTGGGCGAGCGGGTCAGGCCGCTGCAATGGTTTGCCGTATCGCTTGGCTTTATAGGCGTGCTCGTGATCTTGCGGCCTGGCGGCGCACTGTTCACCCCTGTCAGCCTGCTTGCCGTAGGCGCGGCATTCACCTTCAGCCTGTATCAGATCATTACGCGCAAGCTCAACGCCACCGACAGCTCCGCCACGACCAACTTGCTCAGCGGCCTGATAGGCAGCGCCGCCCTGACATTCATTGCGCCTTTCTTCTGGCAAACCCCCAGCGCACACCATGCCATCCTGTTGCTTGCATTGGGGGTTTCCGCCCTGCTGAGCCACCTGCTGATGACAGAGGCATACCATCATGCCAACCCCGCGACGCTGGCCCCCTTCACCTATGGACAATTGATATTCGCCGGACTGATCGGCTACCTGATCTTCGGCCACGTGCCGGACCTATACAGTTTTATTGGCATCGCCATCATCTGCACCAGCGGCATACTGGTGCTATCGCAAAAACCCAGGACGGCAGCGTAAAAGGCTGCAAAGCGATTCCTTTCGCCAATAGGCTTGCAGACGATGAGTTTTACTTAGAAATGTCCGTAAGCTATAATCCGCGCTCCCGGAGAGGTGGCAGAGCTGGTTGAATGTACCTGACTCGAAATCAGGCATACGTGAAAGCGTATCGAGGGTTCGAATCCCTCCCTCTCCGCCATCCGTAATTCTATCTCTGCAATCCCAATCCAATCCCTTGCGTTTCGTTTGATTCCTCACCTCTAGTCCGATCAGACTATTTAGTCCATTCGCACTATTGAGGAGCAACGAGAGATCAGTGAATATCTGCTCCACAGGCTGACAATAAATTCAATAGAAGCTTGACCTTAGTTGTCCATACTTAAATTTTTTAGGGGTTTATCATGTTAGCTACTACATTCAAGAAAGGTGCTATCGCACTGGCTTTTGGTTTGACCACTCTGGCAGCATCCAGCGCGTTTGCTGCTGATCCTATTGAACTTCAAGTAACAAACGGTTCTGTGCATTTCGGCAACGATTTTGCATCCGGCGGTGAATTTACTGATGTTTTCACATTCACACTGACCGATCTTACCGATATCTCCGGCACAGCCAGCTCGACTTATATTTCTATCAGCGGCCTGGTTTTCCAAGGCGTCGATCTGACCAGCGTCACCTTGGCAGGCACATCCGCGACGGAAACATTTTTGACACTGAACCTGGGTAACGCGACTTCCACCACTGACACCTGGACATTCTCCCTGGCTGGCTTGAGTGCTGGCACATATAACTTGACTGTTGCCGGTATTGCCGGTACTACCGCGACAGAATTTGCAAAGGCTTCCTACGGCGGCAACATCACGTTCACCGCTGCGGTTCCTGAGCCATCTACCTATGGCATGCTGGCACTGGGTCTTGGTTTGGTTGGTTTTGCTGCTCGCAGCCGCAAGAACGCAAGCAAGTTCGCCTAATCAGCAATCAAGTTTTCTTCAAGGCTGCGGCTTCCGCAGCCTTTTTTGTTTGCAGCGCACTAACTACTTGTTAAATAAAAGAAATACAAGTATTTTCATTTGCGGGCAAGAACTAAAAGATGCTCAGACTGGACAAAGACAGCAATCTTTAGGAAACTTGACCGGATGCGTTCACTGGTTATCTTTTTATTAGCGCTGTTGCTGATGGGCTGTAAGGAAGCGCCCAAACCGCTGGCAGACCCTCGCACCACCAAGGAAATCATTGTGGTCACCCACAATGGACCAAGTACGTACTACTATAGCGGCAATAATCAATATGCCGGGCTTGAGCACGATCTGGTGCGAAACTTCGTACGTGAGCTCGGTCCTGAGTACAGTGTCAAATTCCTTGTAGTCAATAATATCTCCCAGGTAATTCCCGCACTGCTCAAGCACAAGGCGCATTTTGCGGCTGCTGACCTCAGCATTACGCATACGCGCGAGCATTTGGTCAGGTTCACCCTGCCCTATCAGAAAGTGCAGCAGCAAATTGTCTTTAACAGCGAGCTGACAAAAGCGCCAAAAAATATCAAGGAACTGCTGGGCAGACAGATTACCGTCTCCTCCGGCACCAGCTACTCCGAACGCCTTCAACGCTTGAAGGAGCACGAGCCCCAACTCAGCTGGACGGAGACCCCCAATGCGAATTCCGACGAGCTGATGGCCCAGGTCGCCGAAGGCGAGCTGGATTTCACCGTGGCGGACGGACACTTGATTGCACTGGTGCAGAACTATTATCCCAACCTTGGTGCAAGCCTGACGCTAGGAAAGCCCGAACAAGTGGCCTGGGCCTTTCCGAAAACCAGCGACAAATGGCTGTATGAAAAGGCCAATGCGTTTTTTACGCGCATCAGCCAGGATGGCACGCTGCGCAACCTGATCGACCGCTACTATGGCCATGCCGACCGCCTCAAGCCGGTGGACGTCACCACCTTCATGCAGCGCTCCGAGACCTTGCTGCCTCAATACAGGCGCCTGTTCCACGAAGCCCAGGAACTGACCGGGCTGGATTGGCGCCTGGTGGCCGCGATTGCATATCAGGAATCGCACTGGGACAGGTTCAACACCTCGCCCACCAATGTGCGGGGCATGATGATGCTGACAGAGGACACCGCCGACAGGCTGGGCGTCACCGATAGGCTGGATGCGCGCCAAAGTATTATCGCCGGGGCACGGTATGTGCTTATGCTCAAGGACTTGATCCCGGAGAGCGTACATGAGCCGGACCGGACTTGGATGGCGCTTGCGGCCTACAACATCGGTTATGCCCACCTGCAGGATGCGCGCATCCTGGCAAAACGGTTGAAGCTCAATCCTGACCGGTGGGTGGACGTAAAAAAGGCCTTGCCGTTGCTGAGCAAGGAAGAACACTTTTCAACGCTCAAATATGGTTTTGCACGCGGTGGCGCTCCTGTCGTGTTTGTGGAGTCCGTGCGTACCTACCACAAGATACTGGCGCGGCGTGAGCCCCGGCATACGCCCATCTTCCCGAGTTTCGAGGTGGCAAGCTTGAACGGCTTCGGCAATACGCTTAGCCAAGAATAAGTAGCAGAATCAAGCTTTATCCTGCCCTTGGCTCTGCCGGGATCGTTATAAAATAGGGCTGAAACAGTTCTATTCAATCAAAACATGACGCAGCCATTGGCTCCAGTCATGTCTCTACCATAGAGAAAATATACGATTATGCACGCCGCCGCCTTCATACAGGACTTGGCTGTCATCATGCTGGTGGCAGGCATGGTCACGATTATCTTCCACCGCATGAAACAGCCGGTGGTGCTGGGCTACATCCTTGCCGGGCTGATATTGGGCCCGCACACCCCGCCCTTCGCCATGGTGCACGACAACCATACGATCGAGATCCTCGCAGAACTGGGCATCGTGTTCCTGATGTTTTCGCTGGGCCTGGAGTTCAGCCTGCGTAAGTTGCGGGCGGTAGGCGCCACTGCTGTGGTGGCGGCGCTGGTGGAAATCGTCGTGATGGTCTGGCTGGGCTATGAGATAGGCAGTTATTTTGGCTGGAAATCCATGGATTCGATCTTCCTGGGCGCCATGCTGGCGATTTCGTCGACCACCATCATCGTCAAGGCGCTCGACGAGCTCAACATGAAGCACGAGCGCTTCGCCCAGATGATCTTCGGCGTGCTGATCGTCGAGGATATCCTCGGTATCGGCATTATTGCGCTACTTTCCGGCATTGCAGTCACCGGGCAGGTATCCACCCTGGATGCCGCCGTCACCATTTCCAATCTCACCTTGTTCATGGTGGTTGCGCTGGTGCTCGGTATTATCCTTGTGCCCAAGCTGCTCGAATACGTCGCCAGCTTCAAGCGCGACGAAATGCTGCTGATCACCATCCTCGGCTTGTGTTTCGGCTTCTGCCTGCTGGTGATCAAGCTGGACTACAGCGTGGCGCTCGGCGCATTCATGATCGGCGCCATCATGGCGGAATCGCGCCGCATCCGGGCGATCGAGCGGCTGATCATGCCGATCCGCGACATGTTCAGCGCCATCTTCTTCGTCGCCATCGGCCTGATGCTCGACCCCGCCATCATTATCGAATATGCCGAGCCCGTGATCGTGGTCATCCTGGTGATCATCTTCGGCAAGATCTTCGCCTGCACCCTGGGCGCCATGGCCGCTGGCAACGACGGACGCACTTCCTTGCGCGTGGGCATGGGCTTGTCGCAAATCGGCGAGTTCTCGTTCATCATCGCCTCCCTGGGCCTGACGCTCGGCGTCACCAGCTCGTTCCTCTATCCGATCGCCGTGGCCGCCTCCGTCATTACCACGCTCACCACGCCTTACCTCATCAAGGCCGCCGACCCGCTGTCCAGCACCCTGGCCCGCAACATGCCGGCCAGGATTTCGCAATTCTTCCGGCTGTACAGCGACTGGCTGGCCTCCAACAACCATGCCCCGGACAGCGACGGCGCCATCCTCGCCGGCATTTACCGCAAGCTGCTGCTGCAAGTGTTCGTCAACCTGTGCATGGTCAGCGCGCTGTTCCTGGGGGCTGTCTGGCTAGTCAATGTGCACCTGGTCAGCCTGCCGTCTCCCATGCGCGACATCATGTGGCAGCAAGCTCTCACCTGGGGTTCGGCATTGCTGCTGGCAGCGCCTTTCCTGATCGCGGCCTTCAGGAAGCTGCAATCCCTCGGCCTGCTGCTTGCCGACCATACCACGCAAGGCATGACGGGAAACGATTGTGGCCGCGTGCAGCGCTTTATCGCCAAGGCGGTGAACGTGCTGGCTGTCGTTGGCATGGCATTGCTGATCCTGGCGTTGAGCCATCGCATCATGCCGCCGCTGGATGTTTGGGTTGTGGTGCTGCTGATCGTCGCAGGACTGGTTGCCCTGCTCTGGCGCTGGTTCGTGATGCTGCACTACCGCATGCAGATTGCCCTGATCGAAACGTTGAGCCAAGAAAAGGAAGAACATTGATGCCGCAGCGAGCGATTGCTCGCTGCGGCATCAGTTGACGGAGGCTTGCTTATTTCTAGGCGTTGATGACTTCCAGCCCGCCCATGTAAGGCCGCAGCGCCTCAGGCACCACCACGCTGCCGTCCGCCTGCTGGTTGTTTTCCAGCACGGCCACCAGGGTACGGCCCACTGCCAGGCCCGAGCCGTTCAAGGTATGCAGCAACTCGGGCTTGCCGCCTTCATTGCGGAAACGCGCCTGCAGGCGGCGCGCCTGGAACGCCTCGCAATTGGAGACCGAAGAAATTTCGCGGTAGGTATTCTGCGCAGGCAGCCAGACTTCCAGGTCATAGGTCTTGGCCGCGCCGAAGCCCATATCGCCGGTGCAGAGCAGCACGACGCGATACGGCAATCCCAACGCCTGCAGCACATGCTCGGCATGGCCGACCATCTCCTCCAACGCTTCATAGCTGCGCTCGGGATGCGTAATCTGCACCATTTCCACCTTGTCGAACTGGTGTTGGCGTATCATGCCGCGCGTATCGCGGCCGTAAGAACCTGCCTCGGAACGGAAGCATGGCGTATGCGCCGTAAGTTTGATCGGCAAGCTATCCAGCGCCACGATCTCGTCGCGCACGGTATTGGTCAGCGTCACCTCGGAGGTCGGGATCAGGTAAAGGGTTTCGTTGCTGTCGCCCCCCTGCCCGCCCTTCTGTGCTGCGAACAAGTCCGCCTCGAACTTGGGCAGTTGGCCGGTCCCGCGCAGGGTGTCCGCATTGACGATGTAGGGTGTGTAGCATTCGGTATAGCCGTGCTTTTCCGTCTGCGTATCTAGCATGAACTGCGCCAGCGCGCGGTGCAAACGGGCGATCTGCCCGCGCATGAGGGTGAATCGCGCGCCGGCCAGCTTGGCGCCGGTGTCGAAATCCAGGCCCAGCGGCGTGCCGATATCGGTATGGTCCTTGATCTGGAAGTCAAAACTGCGCGGCGTCCCTACACGGCGTACCTCGACGTTGTCCTCTTCCGACTTGCCGGAAGGCACGCTTTCATGCGGCAGGTTTGGCACGTTCAACAGGAGTTGCTGCAGCTCGGCCTGAATAACTGCCAATCGTTCCTCATCTTCCTTCAACTGGGCGCCCAGGCCGGCGATTTCCGCCATGATGGGGGCGACATCCTCGCCCTTGGACTTGGCGATGCCGATCTGCTTGGAAGTGGCATTGCGCTTGGCCTGCAAATCCTGCGTACGCGTCTGCACGGTCTTACGCTCGTTCTCAAGTGCTGTAAAAGCATCGGTATCAAAAGCAAAGCCTCGGCTGGCAAGGCGCGCCACGACGTTATCGAGGTCATTGCGTAACTGCTGGATGTCTAACATGAAAATTCCTGGGTTTGATTGCAAGTGTGCATAGGCACGTTGAGTTATTTTTTCCGCTTCTTGGCACGGGCATCCTCGTCAAGCGCCCTCAAGTGCGCCATTTTCTCGGCAATTTTACCTTCAAGCCCGCGCGGCGTGGGCACATAAAACTGCATCGCCTCAAGGTCGTCGGGGAAGTAGTCCTCGCCGGCGGCATAAGCCCCCGGCTCGTTGTGCGCGTAACGGTATTCCTTGCCGTAGTCCAATGCCTTCATGAGCTTGGTCGGCGCATTGCGCAGATGCAAGGGCACAGGGCGCGACTTGTCGCTGGCGACAAAGGCCTTGGCCTGGTTGTAGGCCATATAGGCCGCATTGCTCTTGGCCGCCACCGCCAGGTAGATCACGGCATTGGACAATGCCAGCTCCCCCTCCGGCGACCCCAGGCGTTCGTAAATCTGGCAGGCTTCCAGCGCCATGGTCTGCGCGCGCGGGTCGGCAATGCCGATATCCTCGACCGCCATGCGCACGATGCGGCGGCCCAGGTAAAGCGGATCGGCCCCGCCATCAATCATGCGCAGGAACCAGTACAGGGCCGCATCAGGGTTGGAGCCGCGCACGGATTTATGCAGGGCGGATATCTGGTCGTAGAAAGCCTCGCCTCCCTTGTCGAACCGGCGCAGCTTGCTCGCCATGGTCGACTGCAGGAATTCGGCATTGATCTCCGATACGCCGGCCGCAATCGCCGCATTGAACAAGCCTTCGGCAAAATTGAGCAGCCGCCTGGCGTCGCCGTCCGCATAGCCGAGCACCTGCTCCACGACATCCGGCGTCAAGGGAATATCCAGCTGCATTTCCTGCTTGCCGCGCTCGAGCAACTGTTTCAATTCGTCCTCGGACAAGGCGTTGAGAACGAACACCTGCGCCCGGCTCAACAGGGCGCTGTTGACCTCGAACGAAGGGTTTTCCGTGGTGGCGCCGATGAAGGTGATCAGGCCGCTTTCCACGAACGGCAGGAAAGCGTCCTGCTGGCCCTTGTTGAAGCGGTGCACTTCATCGACGAACAGGATGGTGCGGCGGCCGCGTTGCTGCAAGGTATGCTCGGCGCGCTCCACGGCCTCGCGGATGTCCTTGATCCCGGCCAGCACGGCGGACAAGGGAATGAACTCGGCATCCGCGGTATTGGCAATCAGCCTGGCCAGCGTGGTCTTGCCCACGCCCGGCGGCCCCCACAGTATCATCGACGGCAGCTTGCCCGAGGTGAAAGCCAAGCGCAAAGGCTTGCCTTCGCCCAACAGGTGCTTTTGCCCGACCACTTCATCCAGTGACTTAGGGCGCAGGCGCTCTGCCAGCGGGGCTTGGGGAGCAACGGGTTCGAATAGTCCGGTCACAATCGTCCCCTATCTATAGATCCATATTCAGACAAGGTATGAAATCCTGATTAACGCACATTTGATTGATTATCGACACGTTGCATTTCTACAACCTGATTATTTACAAATGGCTGCTCAGGAAGAGACGGGCCGAAAACAGGGTTATTTCTGATTACACTAAAATTAACACTAGCATCAGAAAGCTGATTACCGCTTAGCTGACCTTGATGCACAACCAAGTCGCAAGTATTGGTACAACCAACTCCTTCCAAAGTACCTTGCGAAAAGGCAAAACTACCATCGTGTGATAGCTTACCGGTAGCCCCGCCACTCATGTCAACTTCATTACGGCTTTCAATAATATTGGTTAGCTCCAAACCAAATCTGGCGCTATATTGACTGAAGTCAACGCTCAACGAACCTTTGGCTTCCAATTCCCCTGCGGTGCTTTCTATTTGAGACGTCCCTGACCATTGTCCCTGCACTCCAGCCAAGTGGTAGGCACTGATCAGACGTTCGCTTGGATCTGTTCCCCAGACGCATTGCCCGCCCAACCCGCCTAAGCAAGGCCCCCCGCTAATACTTTTGTTATCTCCAAGCACAAAACTTTGGGTTTCCGCCTGCTCTCGCTTTTGGTCCTGTTGTGCATCCTCAGAAGTTGCTCCGCTAGGCCCTGCAGCAGCGAGCAATGGCTGCTGCTCGCTATAAGCAGGCCTATTCAACTCACCGACCTCACCAGCTTGCCCCTTGTAAAGCACCAAGTTACCGACATCATTTTCAATAAAGACGGCTCCATCCCCCACTTTCACCAACAGGCGCTGGGCGTCATTGAGAGAAGCCGTGAATTCAGTTCCGCGTATACCGATAGTGGCAACGGGCGTATCCATACGGTAGTTAGGCTTGTTTGCATGTCCAATCACGCCGGTTATAGCACGCAAACCTCCCTTGATGAGGCGGAAGATGCCTCGTTCGCTGCCGTCTTGCTGGCCGTTATAGTGATATTCCTCGACCTTAAAGCTGGTATTGGGCTGCAAGGAAATGTAACCACCATCAATAAACTTGACCTGCATGCGTCCATCCACCGTTTGCAATGTTTCGCCGCTGTCAAACTCACTGCCTTTACTAGCAACCCTGGAGTTGCCTTGCTGATCGACAATGCTAGCCAGGCCATGTACAAACTCTACTTTGCCTGCAGCCGCCATACCAGAAAGCGGAACAAGCAGGGACGATGCCAGCAGTATCACTGTAGGCGATGGACGAAGGGCGAAACGCTGCAATGCCTTACCAATTGAAATCATGTCGTACACTCACTGAAAACATATACCGATCAAAATCATTGATCTGGGTATTGGACTGATTACGGATATAACTCAACTGCGGCCTGATCACCCAATCGCTGCCAGGCAGGTATCTCAGGCCCATGCTGATATCAAATTGATTATCTTGGCGCGTCTTGAGGAAGAAAGGGTCCTGTGCATCGTGGTGACGATGTTCATAGCTCAGGGCGCCGTATGCAACCACTGCCGGTGTGAGCGTCAATTGCCCCCCTACTCTTGCCCCACGGAGATCATTACTCAGGAAATCATATCCCGATGACCTGACTTTTTCACGTCCCATATAAACGCTAGTGAAAAGCACAGGGGTCTTATCTCCGGAAAAAACGTGTGCCCAGCCAGCTCCCGCCACATAGCGGTTTGCGTCGCGAATCTCGTTCTCAGGGTAGCTGATACGCACCAACTGGGCAAACAGGCTCAATTGATTCTTATTATCCACATCATGCTGCCACTGGGTATTCAAGCCATAAGCCCTGCGGAAACGCTGGTCATCTACCCAGATATTGGCATCCTGTACAGCCAATGTAAACGTATCGACAAACCGGCGATAGCGCAGACCTGCATTCACGTCTAGCGAACCTATATCGAACGCATGTTCATCATGATTCAGACGTTGCGAACCATTAGCCCCGGCAAACACAGATAAGCGCGAAGTCAACGGTGTACTCATCGACATGCCGCCTGCAACTGTCATGAAGTTATCCGAACTCGCCCGAGATGCGCGAGACAGCACCAAATCCAGATTATTCGCGATTCCAGGAACGGCCACTGAGGATGCTGTCGTAGCGCTGTTCACATTGGAATCATGGCCCAGCGTGCCTTCAAGATACGCCGAGAACGTCGTCGCCAGCCCCTGGGCCTTGTCGATCGCGCTCATATAGCGATTGATCACCCGGGCCATGTCTTCCGGCGGCTGCCGGTCGAGCACGTTCCTGAATTCGGCGCGGGCGGCTTCTTGCTCGCCCAAAAGGAAATACGCGCGGGCGATCTGCGCCCTGGCGTTGGCGTTATCCGGCTGCACCGCAAGCACGCGCTCGAGTGCAAACACACCGCGCGTCACATGCCCGCTGTCAATCGCGGCCAGCCCGAACAGCATGTCATACGCCGGGTCGCCCGAATGCTCGGACTCCACCGGCTCCAGCAGGGCATATGCGGCGGCATAGTCGCGGCCTGCTATCAGGCTTCCTGCCTTGACGAGCAAGTCAGCATCCTGCCCGCAAGCCGCAGCTCCGCCCATCAACAGCAAGGCCGCCCCCACCATGCCGTGGAAAGCGGCCCTGTACAATAATACAGCCTTGCTGCCCGCCATACATTGCTTGAATACGGCCACTTACTCGCCCACCACATCGGCCCCCGCAGGTACCACAAACTTGAATTGGCTGTTGGCGATAGAGGGATTGCGCTGCAACTTGCTGAACTGGATGCTGGTGGTATGCCCGAAGCTGTCGTGCAGCTCCATCTTCTGCAATTCGTCGCCCTTGAAGCCGAGCAATACCTTGTCGAAGCCGCTCTCTTCCGCCTTGGGCACCGCCTGCGCCCACTCCAGGCCGTCGGACCGGCTGACAGTGGTCAAGGTGAAATTGCGCTCGGCATCCTGCGCACCGGCCAGCAGAGAGGCCGGGCTGGAGCCGATCGCCTTGCCCATCGCCCGCACGGTCACCTGGTTGAGGTCGGGATCGTAGAGCCAGACCTTCTCGCCGTCGCCCACGATCTGCTGCACATAGGGCTTGTCGTAATCCCACCTGAACTTGCCGGGACGCTGCAACTGCATATTGCCTGCGACTTCCTGCACCTTGTTGCCCTGCGCGTCGGTGACGACCTGGTGGAAATGCGCCTGCATGGCGCTGGTGGACTTGAAAAACGCCTTGAGCGACTCGACACCATCAGCTTGTGCTATCAATGGCATCATCATTAACAATGCTGCTACAACCCTCATTTGCTCAATCTTTCGTGCTTATTCATGGTTATTGGGCGCAATCACTTCCCGGTTGCCATTGCTCTGCATGGCAGACACCAGCCCGGCCCGCTCCATTTCCTCGATCAGGCGCGCAGCGCGGTTGTAGCCGATGCGCAACTGCCGCTGGACGGATGAAATGGACGCGCGGCGCGACTTGAGCACGATGGCGACGGCCTCGTCGTAGAGCGGGTCTGCCTCGCCGCCGCTCTCGCCGAGTTCACCTGCCTCGCCGCCATCCTCGCTGCCGCCGGTGAGGATGCCCTCGATGTAATTCGGCTCGCCTTGCTGTTTGAGGTATTCCACCACGCGGTGCACTTCCTGGTCGGAAACAAAGGCGCCATGCACGCGCTGCGGATCGCTGGTGCCGGGCGGCTGGTAGAGCATATCGCCCTGGCCCAGCAGCGCTTCCGCGCCCATCTGGTCGAGGATGGTGCGCGAGTCTATCTTGCTCGAGACCTGGAACGCCACGCGGGTCGGGATATTGGCCTTGATCAGGCCGGTGATGACGTCCACCGACGGACGCTGGGTCGCCACCACGAGATGGATGCCGCAGGCGCGGGCCTTCTGGGCGAGACGCGCGATCGGCTCTTCCACCTTCTTGCCGACCACCATCATGAGGTCGGCCAATTCGTCGATCACCACGACGATCAATGGCAGTTCTTCCAGCGGTTCGGGTTCGTCCGGCGTCAGGCTGAACGGGTGCGGAATCGACTTACCTTCTTTTTCCGCATCGCGGATCTTCTGGTTGTAGCCAGCAAGGTTGCGCACGCCCAGCATGGACATCAGCTTGTAGCGCCGCTCCATCTCCGCCACACTCCAGTTGAGCGCATTGCCCGCTTGACGCATATCGGTAATCACCGGGGCCAGGAGATGCGGAATCGCGTCGTACACGGACAGTTCCAGCATCTTGGGGTCGATCAGGATCAGGCGCACCTTGCTGGGTTCCGCCTTGTAGACCAGGCTCAGGATCATGGCGTTGATCGCCACCGATTTGCCCGAGCCGGTAGTCCCCGCGACCAGCACGTGGGGCATCTTGGCAAGGTCGGCCACTACGGGCTTGCCGGAAATATCCTTGCCCATGGCGATCGCCAATGGCGAACTCACGTCGGCATACACCTGAGAGCCGAGAATCTCGGAAAGATAGACGATCTGGCGCTTGGGGTTGGGGATTTCCAGGCCCATGTAGGTCTTGCCCGGGATGGTCTCCACCACGCGCACGCTGATGACAGACAAGGCCCGCGCCAAGTCCTTGGAGAGGTTGGCGACCTGGCTGCCCTTGACTCCTGCCGCCGGGTCGATTTCATAGCGCGTAATCACCGGGCCGGGCAACGCGGTCACCACCTTGACTTCGATGCCGAAATCCATGAGCTTGCGCTCGATCAGGCGCGAAGTGAATTCGAGGGTCTCGGCAGACTGCACTTCCACCACGCCGCTGGGTTCATCCAGCAGATGCAAGGGCGGCAGAGGAGAATCCGGCAATGCCTCGAACAACGGCGTCTGTTTCTCGCGCTGCACCCGCTCGCTTTTCGCGATCTCGAACGTAGGCGGCACCTCGATCTGTACAGGCAGGCGGTCCTCGGTGCGCTTGCGCTCATTGCCCACGAACTCGTTGCGCTGCTGCTCGGCGGCCTTGCCCACTTTCCTGTCCTGGTAATCCTGCCAGCGCTCGATAACGTAGTGATAGCTGAACTCCAGCCCGGCGCCGAATTTTTCCGCAATCGCGATCCACGACCAGCCAGTGAACAGGCTGAAGCCCACCGCAAGCAGCAACAGCAGCACCAGTGTTGAACCCGCGAAGCCCAGTATCGCCTGCAGGCCGGCATCCACCAGTGAACCCAGCATACCGCCGGCGGCTAGCGGCAATTCCACCGTCATGGCGTAAAAATGCCCTGCCTCCAATGCAGCCGAGGACAGCAGCAACATGGCGAACCCAGCCAGGTTGAGCCAGATCAATGGCTTGCGCTCGGCATCGACGACTTCGAGGCGCAGGTATACCAGCCACATGGCGTAAAACGCCAGCACCACCCACCACCAGGCGGAAAAGCCAAACAGGTACAGCAGGATATCGGACAGCCAGGCGCCCAGCGCCCCGCCTGCGTTCTGCGTCACGTCGCCGTCGCTGGTGCTATGCGACCATGAAGGGTCGGTGCTGCGGTAAGTGAATAAGATTAAGGCAAGATAAAGGCCGACGACGACCAACACAAGCCACCAGGCTTCCTTGACGATGCCAGGGGTGGCTTCAGGCTCGGCTTGACGACGGCTATTGAGCGGCGTGCTTTTTTTCTGGAAAAACAAGATGATTCAGTACCCGGCACAAAATTAAGCTGTCCCGATTATATCAGCATCAACCCTGTTTCGCTCCGGCATGCTGCTCAGCAGCATGAAGCGGCAAATACATGATGGCCGGAGCGCGCCCCAGCCATTTCCACTCGTGCTATCGAACCGCTTCAGACACAATCGCAAAACGCATCGATGTTCCTGACCAGCGCGCCTTGATTGCCTGCGCGGCTGATACGGTCGAATGCCGCTTCTTTTTCTGCGACATTTTCTGCGGGAACATATTGAGCGTGGTTGAAACGCGGAACAACTTGCTCAGGATGCAGAACGTCGTCCGCATGTCCTGGAGGGTGACGAACTTCTAGTACCAACATATGCTACTTCCTTTTCCTTTTGGGAGGTGAATCGACTCGACAGGAATTGTGTTCCCGTCACGCAGTTGGATGACATCCTTGTCAGATAGTTCCTACTTCGCCGTTTTACCCATGCTCATATCACCTGCCGGCTCTTTTGATGGGGCCGCGGCAATTAACCCAGGCTATCATTCCTATAAACATAATCAATTTGCACTCCCCTGTAGCGACGCCTAAACTAGCGAAACTAAGCATTGCCATAATGGTCTGGTAACAAGCAGGCTTAAGCTCATCCGCAAAGATTCCGCATGCATTGATTGCGGATGGTACTTCACCTCAAATAAAGGAGAATAAGATGGTAGATATTGGCATCAGTGAAAAAGACCGCAAGAAAATCGCTGAAGGGCTTGCGCGTTTCCTTGCAGATACTTACACGCTGTACCTCAAGACCCATTACTTCCACTGGAACGTGACCGGCCCGCAATTCCGCACCTTGCACCTGATGTTCGAGGAACAATACAACGAGCTATGGACCGCAGTCGACCAGATTGCAGAGCGCATCCGCTCCCTGGACTTCCCCGCTCCCGGCACTTACAAGGAATTCAGCAAGCTCACCTCCATCGAGGAGACCGACGGCGTCCCGCATGCCCAGGACATGATCAAGGCGTTGGTAGCCGGTCACGAGGCCGTGGTGCGCACTGCGCGCTCGGTATTCCCGACCGCGGAAAAGGCAGCTGACGAAGCGACGGCCGACCTGCTGACGCAGCGCCTGCAAATCCATGAAAAAACCGCATGGATGTTGCGCAGCCTGCTGGAAAAACCCTAATATTCCGACCTTTCGAACATCGCACCTTTAGAAATATTGCATTAGGAGTACTCACTGTATGGCAACAAAACATGCTCGCTTGCTGATCCTGGGTTCCGGCCCGGCAGGCTATTCTGCCGCCGTGTATGCGGCACGTGCCAACTTGAAGCCCGTGCTGATTACCGGCATCGCCCAGGGCGGCCAGCTCATGACCACCACCGAGGTGGACAACTGGCCAGCCGACGCCGACGGCGTACAGGGCCCGGAGTTGATGGCACGCTTCCAGAAGCATGCGGAGCGCTTCAACACGGAGATGATCTTCGATCATATCCACACCGCCCATCTCGCCGAGAAGCCGATCCGGCTGGTCGGCGATTCCGGTGAATACACCTGCGATGCATTGATCATTGCGACCGGCGCTTCCGCCAAGTACCTTGGCCTGCCTTCGGAAGAAGCTTTCGCCGGCAAGGGCGTGTCCGCCTGCGCCACCTGCGACGGCTTTTTCTACCGCAACCAGGAAGTCGCCGTGATCGGCGGCGGCAACACCGCAGTGGAAGAAGCGCTTTATCTTGCCAACATTGCCAGCAAGGTCACCCTGGTGCACAGGCGCGACAAGTTCAAGGCCGAGGCCATCCTGGTAGACAAGCTCATGGAGCGCGTGAAGGAAGGACGTATCGTGCTGGAAACCTTCCAGACCCTGGACGAAGTCCTGGGCGACGACTCCGGCGTCACCGGCGTCCGCCTCAAGGACGTCAACAGCGGCTCGACCAAGGAGATCGCGCTCAAGGGCGTGTTCATCGCGATCGGCCACAAGCCGAACACCGACATCTTCGAGGGCCAGTTGGACATGGAGGGCGGCTATATCGTCACCAAGGCCGGACGCGAAGGCAACTTCACTGCCACCAGCGTGCCCGGCGTATTCGCTGCCGGCGATGTGCAGGACCACATCTACCGCCAGGCGGTGACCAGCGCCGGTACAGGCTGCATGGCGGCGCTCGATGCCGAGCGCTACCTGGATCAATTGTCCTAAACCACACTCCCGCAGGGCCTCCCTGCGGGCCTCTTTTTCGGTTGGCAGCAGATGGCAGAACAAGACGACAAGGACGATGAAAGCAGGCTGTTCCTTGATGCAGTCAAGGATGTGCGCCCGCTCAAGCCATCCCGGCTATACCATCAGCCGCCTTCTCCCAAGCCCATTCCGCGCCAGTTCCTGCGCGACGAGCGCCAGGCCCTGGCCGATTCCTTGAGCGACGGCTACATTCCTGCCCACGAGCTCGAAAGCGGCGAAGAGCTGCTCTACCTGCGCGATGGGCATTCCCCCGACATCCTGAGCAAGCTGCGCCGCGGCCATTGGGTGGTGCAGGCCGCGATAGACCTGCATGGCATGGTCAGCGACGAAGCGCGCGTCTATGTTGCCGAATTCCTTGCCCACTGCAGGAAGCGCGGCATCCGCTGCGTGCGCATCATCCATGGCAAGGGCCTGAGCTCGCGCAACCGCGAGCCCGTGCTCAAGCACAAATTACGCAACTGGCTGATGCAGAAGGATGAAGTCATCGCCTATGCCCAGGCGCGGCAGCAGGATGGCGGCAGCGGCGCCGTCATCGTCCTGCTCAAGGCATAAGCATATATTCGTTATACCGGCTCAATCCGAGCCTGCTAAATCACCCGAAATGACGAAGGGCTCCGGGGGCATCCATGCAAATCGCCCGGCATTGCAACATGCGGAAAACCCCAGTTCAGAGCAGTTTTGTGAAAGCAACCGGATGCCCCCGCAGCGCTTTAAATCTGGTAGCGCTGGATCAGGCATACCGCCTGCGCCGCAATACCCTCGCCGCGCCCGGTGAAACCCAGCTTTTCGCTGGTGGTGGCCTTCACGTTGACGCAGTCCGCCGGGATACCGCAATCCTCCGCGATATGCTGTACCATTTGCGCAATGTGGGGTGCCATTTTGGGCGCTTCCGCGATAATCGTCGCATCAATGTTCACGACGTTGTAATGCCTGGCCTTGAGCAAGGCTACGACATGGCGCAACAAGGCCCGGGAATTTGCTCCCTTGAAGCGCTCGTCGGTATCGGGGAAATGCTTGCCGATATCGCCCAATGCCGCAGCCCCCAGCAAGGCGTCGCTGACGGCGTGCAGCAGCACATCGGCATCCGAGTGCCCTTTCAATCCCTTCGCAAACGGGATGTCCACCCCGCCGATGATGCAAGGCCGTCCTTCCACCAATTGATGCACGTCAAATCCGTTTCCTACTCTGATCATGATGTTGTCTGCTCCCTGGCATCTGCAAGCAGAATCGCTTCTGCCAATTGTAAATCCTGCGGATAGGTAATCTTGAGGTTTCTCAGCTCGCCGGGCACCAGCTTGGGACTGTAGCCGAGCGCTTCCACCGCCTGCGCTTCGTCCGTCGGGGCTCCGCCGGCCTGGCGCAACGCCTTTTTCAACAAGGCGTAACGGAACATCTGCGGCGTCTGCGCCTGCCACAGGCCGTCCCTCGGCTCCGTATTGGCGACGCGCTGCCCGGCATCGGCTCGCTTGAGCGTATCGGCCAGCGGGATCGCGAGCAGGCCGCCCACCGCATCGTCCTGCACGCTGTCCAGCAAGCGGTCCAGCATTGCCATGCTCAATCCCGGCCGCGCCGCGTCATGCACCAATATCCAGTCGTCATCCGCCGCTTGTGGCGCAATCGCTTCCAGTCCGTTCAATACCGTGGCTGCACGGGTTGCGCCGCCCAGCGCATGCACGACCACCTTTGCGTCCAGATCAGCGGCGCTATATTTCTGCCACAAATGGTCATCCGGCGCGATCACGACGTGCACGGCGCTGATGCGGGGCGCAGCTGAGAAAAGAGACAAGGCATGATGGATGAGCGGCTTGCCGTTCAACGGCAAGTATTGCTTGGGCAATTCGGCCCCCATGCGGCTGCCTGTGCCGGCTGCCGGGATCAGGACATGAAATTTCGACATGGGCCGCATTCTAGCATGGGCCGGCACCAGCGCAGCCCTGGCTCGGAGCAGCTGACAAGCGCGTTAATGCGTTGCCCTGCCGCAGGCAGTACAAAAATTACGACACGGTCGGGCAATTGTAAGAGGGTTTTGGTCATTCCTGCTTGCACGGCACAGGTTCCGGGCGCAGCAACAGCCAGACCGCCACAGTCGCCATGGTGACGGTCACGCCCCATTTGGCCCATAATGGCGCTGGCGAGAACCATAACCCGGTTGCGCTGCACGACATCATGAACACCGCCAGGTATTTCGCCTTGCGCGACACTGCGCCGCGCTCGCGCCAATCGCGAATATGATGCCCATACTTGGGGTGGTTGAGCAGGTAATGCTCCAGTTGCGGCCAGCCATGCCCGCCTGCCCATGCCGCCAGCAGCACGAACGGCACCGTGGGCATGATCGGCAGGAACGCCCCGATCACGCCGAGAATCAGCGCGATCACGGCCAATAAGCGCCATAACAATATCTTGGTCTGCCTGAGCATCAATACGTCTCGTCACTATGAGCTTCGCAAGATACCATGTTCACGGCCCAATCGCCCAGACAGAGCCCTGAATCGCGCGGCTGGCACTATTTCCCCAGCAAGTTGTTACCGCTATTCATCCTGCCCTGCAGCCAGGTTGGGCGTAGCTGCGATCTTGTGGATGGAAAGGTCGGCGCCGTCATACTCCTGCTCGGCATCCAGCCGCAGTCCGACCAGCAATTTCAATATGCCGTAGACTGCAAAACCGCCGCTCAAGGCAATCACCAGGCCCAAGGCAGTGCCCAGCAGTTGCGACGCCAGGCTGACGCCGCCCATGCCGCCCAGCGCAGTCGCGCCAAAGATACCGGCAGCCACGCCGCCCCAGGCGCCGCAAATGCCATGCAAGGGCCAGACACCGAGTACGTCGTCAATCCTCCAACGGTTCTGGGTCAAGGTAAAAGTCCAGACGAACACCGCGCCAGCCGCCAGCCCGATCGCCAATGCCCCCAGCGGGTTGACCACGTCTGAGCCTGCGCAAATCGCCACCAAACCAGCCAAGGGGCCGTTATGCACGAAGCCGGGATCGTTCTTGCCGGCAAGCAATGCCGCGAGCGTGCCGCCGACCATGGCCATCAATGAATTGAGCGCCACCAGGCCGGTCACCGCATCGACCGTCTGGGCAGACATGACGTTGAAGCCGAACCAGCCGACCGTGAGTATCCAGGCGCCCAGCGCCAGGAAGGGAATGCTGGACGGCGGGAAGGCATGCAGCCTGCCGTCCTTGCTGTAGCGGCCGATGCGAGGGCCAAGGAGCAATACGGCCGCCAGCGCGATCCATCCGCCCATCGCATGCACGACGACAGAACCGGCAAAGTCATGGTAGGGAGCGCCGAAAGCCGCTTCCAGCCAATCCTGAAAGCCGAAATGGCCGTTCCAGGCGATGCCCTCGAAGAAGGGGTATACCACGCCGACGATGACAAAGGTCGCGGCCATCTGAGGGTTGAATTTGGCCCGCTCGGCAATGCCGCCGGAAATGATGGCGGGGATGGCTGCCGCAAACGTCAGCAGGAAAAAGAACTTCACCAGCTCATATCCATGGTGCGCAGAAAGCGACTCCGCCCCTTGCAGGAAGCCCACGCCGTAGGCCACGCCATACCCGATGAAAAAATAGGCGATGGTGGATACCGAGAAATCCACCATGATCTTGACCAGGGCGTTGACCTGGTTCTTGCGGCGCACGGTGCCCACTTCGAGGAAGGCAAACCCTGCATGCATGGCAAGCACCATAATGGCGCCCAGCAATATGAAAAATACGTCGTTTCCCGACTGTGTTGAGTCCATGTCATCTCCTCCGTTTATTTTATAGCGGGGAATACATAGCAAAAACTACGCCACTCATCATGCCTTTGTTTTTAAATAGTTTTATAAATCTATCGAAATAAGGAAGCACCAAATATGATCCATCAACTGTGCATTGCACCAATAACGTGCAACTCCATGGAAGACTTGACTACGGAGCTTTGACACTTGCAGAGAAATTCTGCACCATGGACCGATCTCATCAGGGAATACGCCATGTTTGAATCCGCTGAGCTCGGCCACAGTCTCGACGATGAACTTTATAAGAAAGAAGTGCCCGCCTTGCGCGAGGCCCTGCTTGACATCCAGTTCGACCTGGCGGAATCCAAGGCTTTCCCCGTCTTGATCCTGATCGGCGGCGTGGATGGCGCAGGCAAGGGGGAAACCGCCAACCTGCTCAATGAATGGATGGACCCGCGCCTGATCCACACTTGCGCTTTTGGCCCAGCCACGGAAGACGAGGCGGAGCGCCCCCGCATGTGGCGCTTTTGGCGCGAACTGCCGCCCAAGGGCAAGATCGGGATTTTCTTCGGGTCATGGTATACCGCGCCCATTCTGGAAAACATGTCGAGCGGAAAACTGCGCAAGAAGCTCGACAGCCGCCTCAGCGATATTGTGCGCTTCGAACGCATGCTCACGGATGAAGGGGCGCTCGTCATCAAGCTCTGGTTCCATCTCTCGAAAAAACAACAGAAAAACCGCATTGCCGAGCTGGAAGCCAATCCAAAGACGCGCTGGCGCGTCACGGAGCAGGACAAGCAGCATCTCAAGCACTATGACGAATTCCGCACGCTCACCGGCCATATCCTGCGCGAGACCAGCACCGCCAACGCGCCCTGGCTGGTCATCGAAGGCTTCGACCCCAATTACCGCAGCCTGACCACGGGCAAATACCTGCTGGAGACCATACGCAACCGCCTGGATAGCAAGGCGCCCCCTCCCCGCAAGGCGGCAGCGCCCGCGCTCGCATTGACGGCGGCGGACAGCCTCAATGTGCTGAACACATTGGACCTGAAAAAATCCCTGGACAAGGACGATTACGAAGAACGCTTGGAGGAATATCAGGGCAAGCTCAACCTGCTCACCCGCCATGAAAAATTCCAGCAGATTTCGGTGATCATCGCTTTCGAGGGCGTCGACGCTGCCGGCAAGGGCGGCGCCATCCGCCGCGTCACCCAGGCCATGGATGCCCGCACCTATAGCATCGTCCCGATCTCGGCGCCTTCTGACGAGGAAAGCGCCCAGCCTTACCTGTGGCGCTTCTGGCGCCAGTTGCCCAGACGCGGGCGCGTCACGATCTTCGACCGCACCTGGTACGGCCGTGTTTTAGTGGAACGGGTGGAAGGATTTTGCAGCACGCAGGACTGGATGCGCGCCTATGCCGAGATCAACGACTTCGAGGAACAATTGGTCAGCCACGACATCGTGCTCGTTAAATTCTGGCTGCATATCGACCAGGAAGAACAGTTGGCGCGCTTCAAGGCCAGGGAGGACACTGCATTCAAGCGCTACAAGATCACGGATGAAGACTGGCGCAACCGCGAGAAATGGGACGATTACCAGCGCGCCGTCTGCGACATGATAGACCGCACCAGCACGGAGCAGGCGCCTTGGACCCTGGTCGAATCCAACGACAAGAAATATGCCCGCATCAAGATACTCAAGACCATTTGCGAACAGCTGGAGCGCAAGCTCGACGCATTGAAATAAGCAGCGCGGCGTATGGGCATATGCGAAAACCCGGTCGCCGGAAAAGCATTGGGAACAGCTACGCGGCCCTCTCAGGCGATATTGTCCGCGCGCTCGATCTGGATGTGGCTGACCGCGTCCGGGTCGCCGATCCAGAAATAATAGAACTCGCGCACCACGGCGAGAAACAACCGCTGGGTGGGCTTCATGGTGAAAATGCCGACCGTGGCGTTCACCGCCTGGCGATACACCTTGTGGTCGCGTTCAGGCGCATCCCGCAGCTTGAGCAATAAGAGCTTGACCAGCCGCATCCGGGTATCGACCAACGCCTGGTCCGCCCCCTCCTGGCGCAATGCATAGCTATAGGCCTTGAGCGGCCAGGTGTCGGCCACGCCGAACTTCTCGCTGTCCAGGCGCTGCCATAACGTCTTGAGATCCTGCTCGACAGGCTGCCACTTGGCCGGGTTGAGCTCGAACTCCTGACCGGCATTCAAGGCGGCGATGGCCTTGATGTCGTGGTTCCAGAAATGGTAGTACTCGCGCACCACGGAAAGGAAGAACGGCCATTGCTCGCGCTCTACTTCGGTCAGCAGGTGTTCGACGGCCTCCCGGTAGATCAGGCCGTCCGCCGGTTGCCCCGCAATGGCGGGCAACAGCGCTAGAAGCCAGTGCTCCCGCTGTCTCAGCCCCTCATTGTCGACTCCCTTGTTCTTGAGCAGCTTGAGATAGGCATTCATGGCCTCGCGTTCGCGGATATCGTTCATGGACTTGGTACAACTCGCTTGCAGTCAATTCAGAAAACAGTTTCCAATAGAAACGCCATGGCAGTGTAAGCATATTAGCGGCATCCGCCAAATTAAATTTAGGCTATTGAGCGTAGGAATCCATGACCCCATATAAAACCTAAGCGCGCTTCGTTTCCCGAGCGCGGCTGGCCCAGCTTCGGAATGCGGACAAGGCAGCCGGGGCCGGACATAATGACAGCGGCGTTCAACCTCATTTAATATGGCGTCTGCCCATTGGCTATTGACGGCCCTTATAACCCGCATCCCGGATTGGATTTGGCATGAATCAGGAACAGGCCCTGGCCTATATGCACACGCTGCTGCGCTCCATGCTGGAGAAGAAAGCGTCCGACTTGTTCATCTCCGCGGACTTTCCGCCCGCGATGAAGATAGACGGCAAGATGACGCCGGTCACCCAGCAGAAACTGAGCGGCGAGCACACCAAGGCCTTCGCCTACGCGCTCATGAGCGAAAAGCAGCGGCTGGAGTTCGAGCAGAGCAAGGAATGTAATTTCGCCATCTGGCCCAAAGAGATAGGCCGCTTCCGCGTCAATGTCTTCATCCAGCAGGAGAAGGTCGGCATGGTGCTGCGCACCATCACCACGCAGATCCCGCGCTTCGACGACCTCGGCCTGCCGCCCGTGCTCAAGGAGGTCATCATGGCCAAGCGCGGCCTGGTGATCCTCGTCGGCGGCACCGGCTCGGGCAAGTCCACCACCCTTGCGGCCTTGATCGACTACCGCAACGAAAACAGCCATGGCCACATCATCACCGTGGAAGACCCGGTGGAATACGTGCATGCGAGCAAGAACTGCCTGATCACGCACCGCGAAGTCGGGCGCGACACCAACGATTGGTTCAGCGCGCTCAAGAACACCTTGCGACAGGCGCCCGACGTCATCCTCATCGGCGAAATCCGCGACCGCGAAACCATGGAATTCGCCCTGGCGTTTGCCGAGACCGGCCACCTATGCATGGCGACCCTGCACGCCAACAGCGCCAACCAGGCCATAGACCGCATCATCAACTTCTTTCCGGAAGAACGGCATGCGCAGTTGCACATGGATCTCTCGCTCAACCTGCGCGGCTTCATCTCGCAGCGCCTGGTGCCGAAGAAAGGCGGTGGACGCTGCGCCGCGATTGAGATCCTGCTCAATTCGCCCTTGGTCGCCGACCTCATCCTCAAGGGCGAAACCAATATGATCAAGGACGCGATGGCGAAATCGGTCGAGCTAGGCATGCAGACTTTCGACCAGGCCCTGTTTGCATTATGCGAGGAAGGCCGCATCACGG
Organism: Methylobacillus draconifructus; assembly: GCF_045984355.1. NCBI lineage: Bacteria > Pseudomonadati > Pseudomonadota > Betaproteobacteria > Nitrosomonadales > Methylophilaceae > Methylobacillus > Methylobacillus draconifructus. Next base: position 235,345 of record NZ_JBJQII010000003.1, read on the forward strand.
AAGAGGACGCACTGCGCAACGCCGACTCCTACAACGAGCTGCGCCTTCGCTTCAAGCTGCACGGCAAGCATGCCGCTGCGGAGGACAACAGCGCGCGCATCGATACGCTCTCGCTGCATGAAGACGAACCCGAAGAAGAACCCGACCCACTGAAGCCATAATGGAACTCTATTTGCTCATCATTGCCGTCATCGGCGCCTGGTACTGGATAGACAGCATCGCCAGCCGCGAACAAGCCATTGCCTGCGGACGGGAACTGGCGGAACGCTGGAACCTGCAACTGCTGGACGAAACCGTTTCCTGCAGCAAGGTCTGGTTCGGCCGAAACAGCCGCGGCCGCATGCAATTGCGGCGCACCTATCAATTCGAGGTCAGCGCGCGTGGCAGCGACCGCCTTTCCTGCGAGCTGGTCATGCTGGGCCGCCACCTGCAAAGCTGGCATATCCCGCCCTACCTGCAACCTGTGCCGTCCAACCCCCTTTACTAGGGCCCGCTGCGGTGGCACAGACTCCCAAGGCCAGGGGCCGCTTCGCCCCCTCTCCCACCGGACCGCTGCATATTGGCTCCCTGATTGCCGCGGTCGCAAGCTACCTGGATGCGCGCAGCAGGCAAGGCGAGTGGCTGGTGCGCATCGAGGACCTGGACCTGCCCAGGCAAATGCCGGGCGGCGCCGGCTTGATCCTGCGCACATTGGAGGAATACGGCTTTGAATGGGATGGCGAGGTGGTGTACCAAAGCCAGCGCGATGCGTATTACCAGGATGCCTTGCAGCAGCTGGCCTCACGCGGCCTGCTCTATCCGTGCGGATGCTCGCGCAAGGAGATTGCAGATTCCGCCGTACATGGCACTGACGGCCTGGTGTATCCGGGCACCTGCCGCCACGGCTTGGCTCCCGGCAAAAGCGCCCGCGCATGGCGCATCAAGGCGGACGACCGCCCCATCAGCTTCCATGATGCGGTGCAGGGGAAAATCAGCCAGGTGCTATCGCGCGATATCGGGGATTTCGTCCTCAAGCGTGCCGATGGTTTGTTTGCCTACCAGCTTGCGGTGGTCGTGGATGACGAGATGCAAGGCATCACGCATGTCGTACGCGGCGCCGACCTGCTGGACTCTACTCCGAGACAGATTTTCCTGCAGCGGGCGCTGGGTTTCGCCACTCCCGCCTACTTGCATGTGCCCGTCGCAACAAACGCCGCAGGGGAAAAGCTCAGCAAGCAGACGCTGGCACAAGCATTGGACAGCCTTAATAAAACAGAGGATTTATGGCAAGTATTGACATTTTTGCAGCAATCACCCCCTGATGAGTTGCGTAGAGATTCTTGTGCCGGTATATGGCGATGGGCCATGCAACATTGGCAGCCAAGCCGGATTCCACGCCGGAGGGCCATCCCGACGCAGAATCAACAGCCTCAGCACTAACAGCGCGCAATATCCCGGCAGCACGGTGGTATCATTACCGTCAACAGCAATATTCATCACTCCTTGAGATTCCATGCAAATCAGTGACCAACTGCACCGCTTCCTGTTTGAAAGTACTTCCGTGCGCGGCAATATCGTCCATCTGGACGAAAGCTTCAGCCAGGCCTTGCAACACCACGACTTTCCTGCCGTCCTGAGCCAGGCGCTGGGCGAGCTCATGGCCGCGAGCGTCCTGCTGGCCGCCACGCTCAAGCTGCAAGGAGGCGCGTTGGTGCTACAGGTGCAGGGCAAGGGGCCATTGAAGCTGTTGGTGGTGGAATGCACGTCGGACCTCGGCATACGCGCCACGGCAAAGTGGTCGGAAGACCTCGGCGCGACGAGCTTCAGCGACATGGTCAGCGACGGGCATTTCGTGATCACGCTGGATCCCCGCGACGGCGGCCAGGCTTACCAGGGCATTGTGCCGGTCGAGGGCGCCAGCATCGCCGAAATACTGCAGAACTACATGCAGCGCTCGGAACAGATCGACACCCGCATGTGGCTCGCCTGCAACGGCAAGAGCGCAGCAGGCATGCTGGTGCAGAAACTGCCCGACCAGCCCGATAATGCCGACCCCGATGCCTGGAACCGCATCACCATGCTGGCAGATACGGTGCAGGACGAAGAACTGCTCGACCTCGCCGCGGTGTCATTGATCAAGCGTTTGTTCAATGAAGAAGACGTGCGGCTGTTCAAGGAACAAGCCATCAAGTTCCATTGCAGCTGTTCGCGCGAGAGCGTGGGCAACATGCTGCGCATGCTGGGGGAAGAAGAAGTCGCCGACATCCTGGCCGAGCAACACACCATTGATATCAATTGCGACTTCTGCAACGCGGAATATCATTTCGACCAGGTGGATGCCGAGCAACTATTCACCGCGGAAATCGTCCTGCCCGGCAACAACGTCCGCCACTAGCCGGGCTATCCTAACTATGCGCCGCCTTCTGGCGGCTGCGCTCAAACAGGCATACCGCAGTTGCCGCCGCGGCGTTCAGCGACTCCACCTGCCCGGCCATGGGGATGCTCACCTGGCGGCTGGCGGCGGCAATCAGCGACTCACTCAAGCCGGCGCCCTCATTGCCGATCACGAACGCCGTCGGCTGTTGCAAGTCCATGCCGTAGAGCGGCTCCCCCACCAGCGTAGTCGCCAGCGTCTGTCCGGCGAATGCCTGCGCCGCCTGCACCAGATCGGCACGCTCGACAATCGGCAACACGAACTGCGCCCCCTGTCCGCCGCGCAAGGCCTTGGGCGACCAGGCATCCGTGCAACCTAGCGACAAATAGACTCCCTCTACCCCGGCCGCGGCTGCGGAACGCAGCATGCTGCCCAGGTTGCCAGGGTCCTGGATATCCTCCAGCATCAGGAGGAAATCCGGCTGCTCGGGCAGCGGCAATTGCGGAATATCCACTAGCGCAAGAATCCCGGTCGGCGTCGCCACCGGCGAGAGTTCGGCGAACATCAAGGTCGTGAACATCACAGTCGGCACATCGGAAAGCGCCTGCAACAGGCCGACCACCTCGTTGGTGGATTCGCCCTCGGCGACCACCAGCAGTTTCGGCATGCCGAAACGCTCGATATAGGCCGTGAGCAAATGCGCCCCGTCCAGCAGGGTTTCATTGTTCTTACGCCGCTCCCGCGCATTGTCGGCCAGTTTCTTCAATTGCTTGAACAGGCTGTTATCGCGGGAGGTGATATGTTTAAATGTCATGAAAAATCGCACGCAGCTTGAGACAGGGCCATTCTACCCGATTCCCTGTTCGAGAGCCTGCACCGCTACAACGGAGGAGACCCGATGAACGACAAACAACTCGTCGCCATACAGGCGGCACGGCACGTGCAGGATGGCATGGTGGTTGGCCTGGGCACCGGCTCGACCGCCAACTACTTTATCGAGGAGCTCGCGCGCCGCCACCGCGAGGAAGGCCTGCACATCACCGCAGCCGCCAGCTCGGTGGCCAGCACCATCAAGGCGCAGGAGCAAGGCTTGCCCTTGGTGGCGCTGGAACATCTTGGCAAGCTCGACCTCTACGTGGACGGCGCGGACGAAGTCACCACCAACCTCGCCCTGCTCAAGGGGCGCGGCTACGACCTCGTACGCGAAAAACTGCTGGCCCGCGCCAGCGAGCGCTTCATCGTGCTGGTCGACAAAAGCAAGCTGGTGAGCCGCCTGGGCGAGAAATTCCCCATCCCGGTCGAAGTCATCCCGTTTGCCTGGCAACTGGTCCAAGCCTCATTGCAACAACTCGGCGTCGCAAGCAGCCTGCGGCAGAATGCCGCCAAGGACGGCTGGGCCATCACCTCCCATGGCAGCCTGGTGCTGGAGCTCGCGCTGCCCAAAACCTTCAAGAGCGACGAGCTCAACCAGCTGCTCAACGACGTCCCGGGCATAGTCGAGCATGGCGTGTTCGAGGAGCTTGCCGATGCCGTATTCGTGGCCGACAACGGCCAGGTGGAAGAAATCTGGAAGAGGCCTGGAAATATTTAATGAGAACCGAATTCATCCTTGAAGCCATCGCCGCGGTCAATGAGGCCGTGCTCAACAGCGAGGCCGAGCTGGAGTCGCTGGACCGCGAGATCGGAGACGGCGACCATTTCATCAACCTCAAGCGCGGCTGCGCCACCCTGCTCGCTATGCGTGAGGAGCTCGCACCGCTAGCGCCTGCCGACGCGTTGCAACGCATCGGCATGAAATTGCTTTCCACCATAGGCGGCGCCTCAGGCCCGCTGATCGCGACCTTCTTCATGACCATGGCCAAGGTGGAAAAAGCCGGCGACATCAGCAGCCTGACCGAAATCGCCGCCGCCTTCCATGCCAGCGTCGAGGCCATCAAGCAGCGCGGCAAGGCCGATGCCGGCGAGAAAACCATGCTGGATACCCTGATCCCGGTAGCGGACACTTTCAGCCGCCTTACAGCAGCGAACGCTGGCCCGGTCCAGGTATTCGACGCCCTCCAGCAGGCCGCAGAACAAGGCATGCTGTCCACCAAGGACATGATCGCCACTAAGGGCCGCGCCGCCTTCCTCGGCGAACGCGCCATCGGCCATATCGATCCCGGCGCGCGCAGCAGCCAGATCATCATCCACACCATCACCGAACTGGCAAAACAGCACCAGGCTGCCTGAAGCCAGCGCAAAGGAGGAGAGAAAAACATGAAAAAATTCATCAATAACGTCGACGACATCCTCACCGAAAGCCTGAGCGGCTTTGCCGCGGCGCATGCGGACATCGTCAGCCTCAACCTGGAACCGCACTTCCTCACCCGCAGGGAAAAAGCAGAAAACAAGGTCGCCATCATCTCCGGCGGCGGCTCGGGCCATGAGCCGCTGCACAGCGGTTACATAGGCTACGGCATGCTGGATGCCGCATGCCCCGGCCATGTGTTTACCTCCCCTTCGCCAGACCAGATGCTGGCAGCGGCCGAAGCCGTGCATGCCGGCAAAGGCGTGCTCTTCATCGTCAAGAACTATGCCGGCGACGTGATGAACTTCGAGATGGCGGCCGAGATGCTGCCGTTCGAAAACGCCACCGTGCTCACCAGCGACGATGTCGCGGTGGAGAACTCCACCTACACCACCGGCCGCCGCGGCGTAGCAGGCACGATGATTGTCGAAAAGGTCGTGGGCAGCCTGGCCGAGACCGGGGCCGACCTCGCCGCCTGCAAGGCGCTCGGCGACAAGGTCAACAGCCGCACCGCCTCCATGGGTGTCGCCCTCACCAGCTGTACCGTGCCCGCAGCGGGCCGGCCAACCTTCGATATCGGCGACACCGAACTGGAAATGGGCGTGGGCATCCACGGCGAACCGGGCCGCAGACGCGAAGCAATGCGCAACGCCGACGCCATCGTCGCAGACCTGGTCGCCGCTATCCTGGAAGACCTCAAGCCAACGCCGGGCAGCGAAGTCCTGCTATTGATCAACGGCTTCGCCGCCACCCCGCTCATGGAGTTGTACCTGCTCTACAACAGCGCGGCCAAGCTGCTGCAGGAGCACGGACTCGTCATCAGCCGCTCACTGGTGGGCAACTACACCACCGCCCTCGACATGGCAGGGGCTTCCATCACCGTCACCCTGCTTGATGATGAAATCAGGCAACACTGGGATAGTCCGGTGCATACCGCCGCGTTGCGCTGGCAGTGCTGAAAAACCATTGCCTGAAAATACCAATGCCGCATTCAGCGGCATTGGTAATTTGGATTGGCCATTGTTCATTTAATAAACATCACGGCTAGAAAGTGATCACCACAGAGGCAGAGCTTCGAATCGCCTCACCGTGATAGACAGCTTCGATATTATTGCCATCTGGATCTAAGACGAAAGCAGCGTAGTAGCCGGGATGATAAACACGCTCCCCGGGGGCACCATTGTCCTTGCCGCCATGCGCAAGCGCGGCCTTGTAAAAGCTGTCGACCATCGCTCGATCCTGCGCTTGAAACGCTAAGTGATGGCGACCTGTCAAGGCTCCCAGCGCTGCTGGGCTATCAACAGACGTTACAAACAGCTCATCGGCCCAGAAAAAACCGTCACCAGTGCCGCCCATCGGGACATTCAGAGAAGCAAGAACAGCGGCATAAAAGGCTTGGCTGGCACAAAGGTCTTGCACTACCAACTGAATATGGTCAATCAGACGGCCTCGATGCAGTTCTTGCGTTTCCATAAAGTATTCCTAGTGATGACTTGAAACTCTCGCTACTCCACATACCGCCTGAATTAACCCGACGGCAAAAGTTGAGCTTTTGGTGATCGATTTAACTGATAGTTAGGTTTCACGGTTTATAAACGATGGGTTCACAAGAAGAATAACAAGCCAGACCAAAAAGCGAATTATTCTTTCGATAGCGATTAGGCACAATCCAAAAACGATAATTTTGGCAGGATCTATAGGACTTGCAAAAGCTTCAATCCCTGCGGATCGTGTAAACCAAAAAGCGAGAGTAATGGCCACACCGAAAATTGGGGCTTGCAGCCACCATTTGTTTCCAATTTTTGGAATCGAGATATCGAACATGAAAGCAACCTAACTATATTTTAGATGGACAGATGGTATTGAAGCATGGCGGCCTAAGTCAATCGCCATGCCAATCACTTCAATACGATAGATATCAGCAATTTAGCTCGCCTAAAATTTTGCAGATAATCAGATCATGCTGTATCGCATATAGTAGCTACACTTACTCATAAAAAAATCATATCAAAGCAGCCTCGTCCCCTTAGGCACCAATTTATCCGGCACGCACAAAGCCACCGCGCCGTTCTCATCATGGAACCCGGTCACCAGACATTGCGACTGAATCGGGCCGATCTGCTTCGCAGGAAAATTCACCACCGCGACCACCTGTTTGCCGATCAATTCATCCGGCTGGTAATGCACAGTAATTTGGGCACTGGATTTCAATATCCCGATCTCCGGGCCGAAATCGACATGCAATATGTAAGCGGGCTTGCGGGCTGCCGCGAATATCTCGGCGGCAACCACTTCGCCCACGCGCAATTCCACCTTGAGAAAATCCTCGAAGCTGATGTCGTTCATGGCTCAGGCCTTTTTCACGAACTCCGATTTCAGCTTCATCGCGCCGATGCCGTCGATCTTGCAGTCAATGTTGTGATCGCTATCCACCAGGCGGATATTCTTGACCTTGGTGCCCACCTTGACCACCAGCGAAGAACCCTTGACCTTGAGGTCCTTGATCACGGTAATCGTGTCGCCGTCCTGCAGCAGATTGCCGTTGGCGTCCTTGACGATGAAATCGCTGCCTGCCGCTTCAGCGCTGTCGGTCGTCCACTCATGCGCGCATTCCGGGCAGATGAATAAGCCGCCATCCTGGTAGGTATAACTGGAACTGCATTGGGGACAATTAGGTAATTCGCTCATTTTGACTCGCTTCTGGATTAAACAAAGAAGTTGCATGGCAAGCCCCGCACATTACCGGCTGCCAATTAACCAATATTGCAACATGGTTATTATACACTCCCTGCCCTGATATCCCTGATCAGCCTGGGACTATGCACGATTCTCATGCCGACACCGCCAAGGGAACATCCCTAGCGAAACGCTTTACTCATCGCTATCGGCATACGTCAGCCGACAATAATAAGGCGGGTTCTTCTCGTTCTTGAGGAACGCACAGCCGCGCTTGATCTCGTCAATGACCAAATCGCAGCTATTCGCCGCATTGCAGGGCGGATGCGTCGCGGGGCTGACGCTCCTGCACCATTTCACCAGCATCTCGGCGTGGCGTTTGCCCGCCTCCGCGATACAGCTTTTCTCCCCGGCATTGGCTGGAAGCACTTGGAAAAAAGCAATTAGCATGAACAAGACGACGTAGGGCTTCATAGGGATCCTCGCATAAGATTGGATAACTTCAAGGCTTGGCATGCAGCGGCATCGGTCAGCATATTTTAAATCACACTAATGCACTCCCTGCCTGAAAAGGCAGCATACTTTCCTTGATTGCTTCGCTTGATTCCAGGCGGCCGGCTCCCGGATGTTATACTTGTCCCACTTATTGTCGACACCACGCCAGCTCATGCCCAACCGCATTGCAAGATTATGTTTGTGTGCCCTGTTCCTCAGCCCCTTGCCGGCACTTGCCATCGACCAGATCAAGCCGGGCCAGTGGGAAACCTCCGTGACGATACAAGGCCTGCCCGCCATTGCGCCTGAGCAACTGGAACAGTTGCGGCAATTCGGCATCGAGCTGCCGGTAGGCGGCAATGCGATCGTGACACAGCAATGCATTACGCCTGAGCAGGCCAAGCTGAAACAGCCGCTGCTGCCGCAGACGGAAGACGGCTGCAGCGTTCGCAACTACCAGCACAACGGCGACAAAGTCACCGGGGACGTCAGCTGCAATGGCGCGATCAAGGGCAACGGCCGCTTCGACATGACCTTGCTCAGCGACAGCGCGTTCCAGGGCAACATTTCCATGCAGGGCATTGCGCAGGGCCTGCCCGTGAACCAGAACTCATCCATCAGCGGCAAGTGGGTCAAGCCCGCTTGCGATGCCGATCTTCCTACTTATCAGCCATAACTCCTTATTCAATCTATGCAACTTGAACGTATCCTGCATTCGCAGGGCTTTGGCTCCCGCAAGATTTGCCGCTCGATGATCCGCCACGGCGAGGTCACCGTGAACGGCGAGGTGTGCGATTTCCCCTTTTCCGAGTTTGATCCCGAGAACCTCAATTTCACCGTGCGCGGCGAAGCATGGCAATTCCGCACACAAGCCTACCTGATGCTGAACAAGCCCGCGCACTATGAATGCTCGCACAAGCCGCAGCACCACCCGAGCATTTTCAGCCTGCTGCCCGCGCCGCTGCTGGAACGCGGCGTGCAGAGCATAGGCAGGCTGGACGAGGACACGACAGGGTTGCTGCTGCTCTCGGATGACGGGCAGTTCATCCACCGCATGAGCTCGCCCAAATGGAAAGTGCCCAAGGTCTACGAAGTCACCACCAAGCATCCTTTGGATGAAACGCAAATCGCTGCGCTGCTGAGCGGCGTGCAACTGCTGGACGAACCGGCGCCGGTTGCCGCGCTGGCGGCAGAAGTGGTCGGCGACCATGTGCTGCACCTGACGCTGGCAGAAGGGAAATACCATCAGGTCAAGCGCATGCTGGCCGCGGTGAGCAACCGGGTCGAGGCATTGAAGCGCATCCGCATCGGCGGCCTTGCCTTGCCGGACGACCTGGCATTGGGAGAATGGCGCTGGCTGGATGCAGCGATGCTGGAGGCGGTAGCGCCGATACGGCAGCCGTAATATCGGTGATGTACGAATGCCGGGGCAAGCCCGGCATGACGACATATATATTTTCAGTCTGCACAGCCACACCATGCCTACTTTTGCCGTATAATCCCTGTTCCCTGCGCTACATCCAATCCGCGCAGCGGTCTTGAATCCTAACAGATACCTTCCTGCTGTCTGCCTAGATTGGAGTTATGTCATCGTAACAGGCCGACAAAACACCCTTGAATATAATGGAGTTTCAGCTTGTCTTCTGACGTAAGCATTACGCTTTCCAACCTACAATTTTCCGATCTCGGCCTGGCAGAACCCATTCTGCGCGCGATTGCCGATACCGGCTACACCAACCCCACCCCGATCCAGGCCCAGGCCATTCCCCTGGTGCTGAACGGCGGCGACCTCCTGGCCGGCGCCCAGACGGGCACTGGCAAGACAGCGGGCTTTACCCTGCCTTTGCTGCACCTGCTGCATTCCAAGCCGATCAAGGCCCCGCCAGGCCAGCCGCGCTGCCTGATCCTGACCCCGACGCGCGAGCTTGCCGCCCAGGTGGAAGAATCGGTACAGACCTACGGCAAGCACCTGAAGCTGAAATCCATGGTGATGTTCGGCGGCGTGGGCATCAACCCGCAGATCGAGCGCCTGAAGAAGCCGCTGGATATCCTGGTCGCCACGCCCGGCCGCCTGCTCGACCACGCTGCGCAGAAAACCATAGACCTGTCCACGATCGAGATCCTGGTGCTGGACGAGGCGGACCGCATGCTGGACATGGGCTTCATCCGTGACATCAAGCGCGTGCTGGCGTTACTGCCGAAAAAGCGCCAGAACCTGCTGTTCTCCGCCACGTTCTCCGACGAGATCAAGGAACTGGCCGACGGCCTGCTGCACAACCCAGGCTACGTGGAAGTGGCCCGCCGCAATACGGCATCGGAACTGGTCGAGCAGACAGTGCATTTGGTGAACCAGGGGCACAAGCGCGATCTGGTCGCGCACCTGATCCGCCACCATGACTGGAAGCAAGTGCTGATATTCACCCGCACCAAGCACGGCGCCAACCGCCTAGCGGAAAAGCTCAGCAAGGACGGCATCGCCGCTGCCGCGATTCACGGCAACAAGAGCCAATCCGCCCGCACCAAGGCGCTGGCCGAATTCAAGGACGGCACCCTGCCGGTGCTGGTAGCGACCGATATTGCCGCGCGCGGCCTCGACATCGACCAATTGCCGCAAGTGGTGAACTTCGAGCTGCCCAACGTGCCGGAAGACTACGTACACCGTATTGGCCGTACCGGCCGCGCCGGTTGCTCGGGCGCTGCCGTTTCGCTGGTGGATGGCGAGGAAGTCAAGCTGCTCAAGGGTATTGAGCGCCTCATCAAGCGCGAAATTCCAAAACTAGATATTCCTGGCGACTTTATACCTAGCGAAAAACCTGCCGCAGAAAGCCGCCCGCCAAGGCAACAGCAGCCTGCGCAAACCCGCCAGGCCAGGAACAACCGCCCGCAAGGCCAGCGCGAACGCGACGACGCCAGTGGCAATAACGCCGAGCCGCGCTCAGGCAACAAGCCGCGCCAAGGCAGGAACAACCAAGGAAAAAACCAAGCCAGGCCGCAGCGCGCGCAAGGCCAACAACAGCCAGGCCAGCAGCAAACGCAAGGTCAGCGCAGCAAGCCCCAAGCCCAAACCGACCAAGCCAACAAGAAGCCGGAAAAATTCTTGTCCGAAGCCGCGCGCCACCAGGCCATGCCGCAAGTCGGATTGTTCGTGCCACCACAGCCGCCCAAGCGCCAATTCCACAATAACCCAGGGCAGCGTCCCAACCGGGGCCGCCGCTAGTATCTGAAAAGCATGCAGGCGAACACTGCGGCCCAGCAACTGCTGGAGCAAACCTTCGGCTACAGCGCCTTCCGCGGCGAGCAGGAAGCCATCGTCAACCATGTGGCCGACGGCGGCGATGCGCTGGTGCTGATGCCGACCGGCGGCGGCAAGTCGCTTTGCTACCAGATTCCGGCGCTGTTGCGGCAAGGCGTCGGCATTGTCGTTTCCCCGCTCATCGCCTTGATGCAGGATCAGGTGGATGCCTTGCGCCAGCTTGGCATTCAAGCCGCCTTCCTCAATTCCAGCCTGGACGGCGATAGCGCGCGCAACGTCTACCAGGCGTTGATGCGCGGCGAGATGAAGGTGTTGTATGTCGCGCCCGAGCGGCTGATGACGCCGAACTTTCTCAGTACCTTGCACGAAATCCAGCAGCGCTTCGGCATCGCCCTGTTCGCGATCGACGAGGCGCATTGCGTGTCGCAATGGGGGCACGACTTCCGGCCCGAATACCGTCAGCTCACAGTGCTGCACCAGGAGTTTCCCGAGGTGCCGCGCATCGCGCTCACCGCTACCGCCGATACGCCGACCCGCAACGAGATCGTTGAGCGCCTGGGCCTGGAAAGCGCGCGGCAATTCGTTTCCAGCTTCGACCGCCCGAACATCCGCTACCGCGTGGCGTTGAAAAACAACGCCCGCAAGCAGTTGCTCAGCTTCCTCGAATCCGAACACCCCAACGACGCAGGCATCATCTATTGCTTGTCGCGGCGCAAGGTGGAAGAGACGGCGGCCTGGCTCAAGGAGCAAGGCTGGGATGCGCTGCCTTACCATGCCGGGCTGGACGCCAGCCTGCGCCAGGCCAACCAGCAGCGCTTCCTGCGCGAGGAAGGCATCATCATGGTCGCCACCGTGGCCTTCGGCATGGGCATAGACAAGCCCAACGTGCGCTTCGTCGTCCACCTCGACCTGCCCAAGAGCATGGAGGGCTATTACCAGGAAACCGGCCGCGCCGGGCGCGACGGCCTGGATGCGGACGCATGGATGGTGTATGGCCTGGGCGACCTGGTCAACATGCGCCAATTGCTCGACGGCGGCGACACGCCCGAAGAAAGAAAGCGCCTGGAACGCCAGAAGCTGGACGCCCTGCTCGGCTATTGCGAATCCACTGCCTGCCGCCACCAGGCCATCTTGCGCTATTTCGGCGAGCAGCATCCGGGCAATTGCGGGCAATGCGACAACTGCCTCAACCCGGTGGACACCTGGAATGGCACCGAAGCCGCGCGCATGGCGCTTTCATGCGTATACCGCAGCGGCCAGCGCTTCGGCGCGGGCCACCTCATCGACATCCTGCTGGGCAAGACGACCGACCAGATCAAGCGCTTCAACCACCACTCGCTGACCACCTTCGGCATCGGCAAGACCCTGAGCCAGGCGCAATGGAGCAGCGTGTTCCGCCAGCTGGTGGCGGCCGGGCTGCTTTCCACCGACATGGAAGGCTACGGCGGCCTGCGCCTCACCGAGGAAGCCAGGCCGCTGCTGCGCGGGGAAACGGAAATCTGGCTGCGCAGCGATCCGCCTGCCACGCGCACAGCAAGCAAAGCCGAACGCGCCAGCCGCAGCCGCGAGGCCTACAAGGAAGTGCAGGACGACCCGCTCTGGCTCGCGCTCAAGGCCAAGCGACTGGAACTCGCCCGCGAGCAGGAAGTGCCGCCGTATGTCATTTTCCACGACAGCACCCTGCTGGAAATCCTCAACCAGAAACCCGGCAGCCTGACGGAAATGGGCCGCATCAGCGGCATAGGCGCCGCCAAGCTGGCGCATTACGGCGACGCGTTCCTGGAAGTATTGGAAGAATATGCAAACTAACGCAAAGGCCGGCCGCCATGCAGATCTGGGTTGATGCGGACGCCTGTCCGGTAGCGGTGAAGGAAATCCTATTCCGCGCTGCGGACCGCACCGGCATCATGGTCACGCTGGTCGCCAACAAACTGCTGCGTGTGCCGCCCTCGCCCCATATCCGCGCCTTGCAGGTGCCAGGCGGGTTCGATGTGGCAGACAAGGAGATCGTGCAGAAACTCCAGCCGGGCGACCTTGTCATTACCGCGGACATTCCGCTTGCGGCGGAAGTGATCGCCAAGGAGGGCTACGCGCTCAACCCGCGCGGGGAAATGTACGACAAGGGCAGCATAGGCGAGCGGCTTGCCATGCGGCACTTCATGGAGGATCTGCGCAGCAGCGGCGTGGAACTAGGCGGCCCCGCCTCATTCAGCCAAGCAGACCGGCAGGCGTTTGCGGCTGCGCTGGACCGCTTCATTGCGCGGCAGGCACCAGGGAAATAGAAGGGCCGGATGAAGGGAACATGATGATCATGAAACGCATATTTTGCTTGATGCTCGTATGCTGCCTGTTGGCTTGCACCGGCACGGGGACGCCCCAGGGCTTACAGCCCGTCACGCATTTCAAGCCTGACCAATACCTGGGCACCTGGTACGAGATCGCGCGCCTGGACCATTCGTTCGAGCGAGGCTTGCAACAGGTCACCGCGACCTATAGCAAACGCGAGGACGGCGGCCTGAAAGTGATCAACCGCGGATACGACCCGGAAAAACAAGCCTGGAAAGAGGCGGAAGGCAAAGCCTATTTTGTCGACGGCCCGGATACCGGCAAATTGAAGGTATCGTTCTTCGGCCCGTTCTACGGCGCCTACAACATATTGGTGCTGGACCACGTCAATTATAATTTCTCGCTGGTGGCGGGACCCAATCGCGAATACCTCTGGATACTCTCGCGCACGCCCGAGCTTTCCTACCCGGTCAAGGCGGAACTGATTGCCAGGGCCCAGCACCTCGGCTTCGACACCAGCAAGCTGATTTTCGTCGAGCATGGCGCACAGCCCGGCATGAAGCTGCCGCACCAGGACACCATGCGTCGCTAACGGTAGAAAGTAAAAAAGCCTGTGGACAACCACAGGCTTTTTTATATGGCTACTTGCTTGCCGTTTAGCCCTTGACGATCAGGTTGTTCTTGACCGATTTCACGCCTTCAACCGCCTTGGCCACTTCGCCGGCTTTCTGGATCTGGGCCTTGCTGTTGACGAAACCGCTCAACTGCACCACGCCCTTGTAGGTTTCCACACTGACTTGCAGGCCCTTGAAGCCTTCCTCCTTCAGGATGTTCGCCTTGACCTTGGCAGTGATGGTGCTGTCATCCACTACGCGGCCCACTTCCTTCTTCTGCTGGGCGGTTTTGTAGTTGCTGTATTCCTCCTGGGTCAGCTTGGCGTCCTTGTTCTTGTCGGCGGCATTGAAATGCTCCTTGGTGTAGAAGCTGTCGCGGCTGGCCTCGGTATAGTTCAAGTGGCCGTCGTTATTGGTGTCCAGTTCATGGAACTGCTTCACGTCGGGGCTCTGGTTGAGCTCGCCGGAAACCGATACCGCCCACGCACCGCTTGCAGCGGTTCCCAGCAATACACTGATGGCGGCGGAAATGATATTGGTCTTGATAGAACGATGCATATTGCTCTCCTCTGTAGGTAGGACGGTAAATCGTGAAACATGCATGCATGGTAATGTCATCCGACATCCGCCACCGTCAGCGCGCCGCTGCAAATCGTGTCAGAGGCAACTGACAACCTGGCTGCGGATTCGCCCTCCAAACTCGCCTTTTATGTATGCGTGGGTTACAGTCACACCCTCAACGATCAACCTTGCCGGTCGTCACGACGACAGATTGGATCAAGAGAAGGAAATTGCATGAGATTTAATACCATACGCTTGCTGCGCGGATTGTCGATTGGGGTACTGGGCACAAGCGCCTGCTGGACATATGCCGAGGTCGAGGAAGATAGCCGGCTCTGGTTCAACCTGACCATGGAAGGCAAGCTGGCGAAGGAAAGCCGCATCGGCTGGTACGCGGAGTTGCAGCCGCGTTTGAAGGAGGAAGGACGGGAGCACGACCAGACCTTGATCCGACCGGCGGTCAATTACTGGGTTTCAGACCGTGCAAGCATCTGGCTGGGTTATGCCGACGTCAGGACGCACACAGCACAAGGCACCAACCACGAGCAGCGCTGGTGGCAGCAATTCATGTACACCTTTCCCCCGACCTCGAACGGCATTGTCATCACGAGCCGCACGCGGCTGGAACAACGCAATTTCGATACCGGGCACGACACAGGCCACCGTGTACGCCAACTGGTGCGCGCCATCAAGAAGATCGAGGGGACGGAATCGCTGAGCTGGCTGTTATGGGATGAGCTGTTCGTCAGCACCCGCAGCACGGACTGGGGCGCCATGAGCGGCTTCGACCAGAACCGCGCGTTTGCCGGAATAGCCTGGCAGGCGGCGCAAAATGCCCGGCTCGAGATCGGCTATGTCAACCAATATGTCCGCGGACATGAGTTCGACCGCATGAACCATGTCCTTTCCACATCGCTGTTCCTGCGTTTCTAGCTCAAGCCTCTTAAAACCTGCCCTTAAAGCTTGGTTGGGATTATCGCCACCAGGTGGAAACCCCGGTTGGGCGCGCTGGTGATATCCACGCGCCCACCGATCGCCATGATGCGGTTGCGGATGCCGGAAAGGCCGTGGGTGCTGGCGGAAGTCTTGTCCAGGTCCGCCCCCACGCCGTTGTCCTCGATCTCCAGCTTGAGGTAATCCAGCGCATCCACCATATGCACCGACACTTTGGTGGCGTAGGCATACTTGCTTGCGTTATTCAGGCTCTCCTGCACCACGCGATAGGCGATCAGGCCCAGCGTTTCGGGCAGCTCGATCTGCTCATTTGGCAGGATGAGGTCCAGCTTCCAGTCGTTGCGTTCCGCCATATCCTCGATCAGGGACTTCAATGCCGGCCAGAAGCCGATGGTGGTGATGATGGAAGGATGCAGGTTCTGCACCACCTGCCGCTTGAACTGGATGCCCTGGTTCAGGTAGCGCATGGTCTTATCGAGCTTTTCCACGATCTCCGGGTCCTGGTCCTTCACTCGTCGTATCGTCCAGGAAATATCCATCTTGGTGGCTGTGAGAATCGAGCCCAGCTCGTCATGCAGGTCGCGCGCCAGCTTTTGCCGCGCGCGCTCCACGTCGGACTGGTAATCCAAGGCCAACGTCTTCATCATGTAGGAATTGCTGCGGATGCGCTCCTCGTAGGCTGCGCAATCCCGTGCCAGCTGCTGACGCAAATGGTCGCGGCTGTTCATTTCCTGCACCAATTGCCGGATCACCATGATCACGAGCAGGAGCAGGATCAGCGCCGTACCGACCAAGGCGATGCGCGTGATGACGATGGTCTGCTCGCGTTTCTTTACCAACTGCGCCTGCGCTTCGCGCTGCTGGTTCAGCAGTATTTGCGAATACTGCATGAACCTCGCCATCTCGATGACGCCCTGGTCCAGCTTGATCACTTGCATCGCTTCTTCCGCCTTGCCGGACTGCACCAGGGAAATGGCCAGCTTCATTTCCGCATTTTTGGCTTCCAGGGTCGAGTTCAAGGCAATCAGCCAATTTTGCTCCTGCTTGCCGCGCATGACGACCGTCTGGCCGTTGAACAAGCCTTCAATCTTGCGGATATGGCGGCGCGAGGCCTCGATTTCCTGATTGAAGGTGGTGACCAGTTCCTGGCGCTGGGTCAGCAAATATCCGCGCTGCGCGCTCTCGGCCAGGTTGAGGCTGGTACGCAATTGCTGCAATACCGCAATATTGCGCTGCACTTGGTCTATCTGGGTGTTTTGCTGCTCAAGCTCGACCAGCCAGGCGTCAGTGAACATGACGGAAACCAATGCCAGGATCATGGAGGCAAACAAGATCGCCAGCACCCTTCCCCCGAGCCGCCTGACCAAGCTTTCGCCCCATTCGGTTATTTTGTTGCCGATGGCTTTGATATTCATGGTATTCCAAACATCGTGTAAGTCTTTTCTGACAAGCGATTCAGTGGCTGTCTGCTAATTCCGGGCCGATCAAAAGCCTACAGTGTAAACCGTACACCGAACAACCAAGGAGAAAAATAATGTTGCATTATTCCGTGATATTTTTCGTGATCGCGCTGATTGCAGCTTTTTTCGGCTTTAGCGGTATTGCGGCAGGTGCGGCAGAAATTGCCAAAATCCTGTTCTTCGTTTTCCTGATCATCACCATCGTGTCGCTGGTTGCCGGCATTTTCCATAAACGCTGACCAACTGCTCGATATCCACCAGGAAAATAGTCCAGATTCACCGAAATCCCCCCATAGACAGTATTGGAGCACGACATGTTCAACAGCAACACACAATCCGAGATTAAAGACCAAGCCTCCGAGTTGGCGGGAACCGCCCAGGAAGCCTTGAGCGATAGCGCCAAGGCCGGCAAGGCCTCCGTTCGCAAGCTGGGGCGCAAACTGGAAAGCAAGGCCCGCGACAGCAAGAAAGAAGCGATCGCATTGCTGGAAAGCCTCAAGGACGTGCTGGACCCGGATGCGCACGGCAGCGCCACCGAGCATGTCATCCAGCAGCTCACGGAAAACTTCTCCGACTGGTCCGAGTCGCTGGACAAAGAACTGTCGCAGGTATTGAAGAGTAGCCGCATCCAGTCAAGCAAATGGCTGCGTAAGCGCTCGTTGCTCACATTGTCGCTTGCCGTGGGAGCTGGCGTCCTGGTCGGATATGCCTTGAGCAAGGACGATTAATACATTGTCCATGTCGACCTCATGGCATGGTCTTGAAGATGGCTTGCGGATACCGGCAAGCCATCTTAGTATCCATAAAGAATGACCAACCAATAATAAGGATCGTCAGCACACATGAAAAAGATATTATTAGTTGATGACCACAATATTGTCCGACAGGGATTGCGCAACCTCATCGAGCTGGAATCCGACCTCGAGGTAGCCGGCGAAGCCGCGTCCGGGCTGGAAGCCATCAAGCTGGTCAGAAGTAACCAGTATGATGCCATCGTCATGGACATCGCCATGCCCGACAAGAATGGCGTGGATACCCTGCACGACTTGCGCCATGTCGCACCCGAACTACCGGTATTGATCTTGAGCGGCTACGGCGAGGAGCAATATGCGCTTAACCTCATGCGCAGCGGCTGCAAGGGCTATTTGTCCAAGGATGCCGATTCGGACGAGATCATCAAGGCGATCCGCACCGTCGCCAACGGCAAGCGCTACATTTCGGCGGAACTGGCCGAGCTCATGACCAACGAGCTGAGCAACCCTTCGGAAAAGCTTCTCCACGAAACCCTCTCCGACCGTGAGTTCCAGGTATTCTTCAAGCTCGCGAGCGGACTGAGCGCCACTGAAATCGGTGAGGAACTCTGCATCAGCGTGAAAACCGTCAGCACCTACCGTACCCGCATCATGGAGAAAATGAGCTTGAAGACGAACGCGGACCTCACCTACTACGCAATCAAGAACCAGCTGATATCATAAGCATGGCTGCCGTCAACGTAAGAAGATGTAGGATTAAGGCGGATGGCACCCCCCCTTGCTGCCCGATAGAATTCACAAGCAATGATTTTTGAGCCTATGAATACCATCATGAAAGAAAGCCGCAGTGGTGTGGAGCCGGGTACTAGAGCAATGAAAGTGTTGCTCGTCGAGGATTCGCGGCTTTTGCGCGAAACGATCATGGACATCTTGTCCGACTGTAGGGGCTTGTCCTTCGAAGGGGTCGCGCTGAGCCAGGATGAAGCCATTGCGCAGCTTTATGAGCAGCCCTATGACTTGCTGCTGGTGGATATCGAGCTGGCCCAGGGCAATGGCTTCGAAGTGATCAAGGCCACGCAGCGGCCGGACTTCCCCTTCCCGCGCCCGGCCTACCTGATCCTCACCAATCATGCCTATCCGCAATACCGCCAAATGGCGAATGAATTGGGCGTGGACCACTTTTTCGACAAGTCCATGGACTTCGACCTTGCCATCGAGACGATAGAAGCCCAGGCAGCGCGATTTACCGCATAAGCCACCGTTACAATCTGTGATGGTGTTTATTGATGAATCTGGGCCTGTTGAGGCAAAGGGGCACACAGTAAGCTAGCAGTCTTGCGTTTCAGGCACCGTTTACCAAGCGTGCCTGCAGGTTGGTTATCAAGGAGTCAGAACACCGCCATGCCAGACATCTCAGCGCTCGACCTAGCGCGCATCCAGTTTGCCTTCACCGTCTCGTTCCATATCATCTTCCCGGCAATCACCATCGGCCTTGCCAGCTACCTGTTCGTGCTCGAGGCCATGTGGCTCAAAACCGGACGCGAAGTGTACAAGGACCTTTACCACTACTGGCTGAAGATATTCGGCGTCAATTT
Organism: Methylobacillus draconifructus; assembly: GCF_045984355.1. Lineage (NCBI taxonomy): Bacteria > Pseudomonadati > Pseudomonadota > Betaproteobacteria > Nitrosomonadales > Methylophilaceae > Methylobacillus > Methylobacillus draconifructus. The sequence goes on from NZ_JBJQII010000003.1 coordinate 254,631, forward strand.
CGGCATGGGCGTGGTGTCGGGGCTGGTCATGGCCTACCAGTTCGGGACCAACTGGAGCGGCTTCTCCGCCTTTGCCGGCAGCGTCACCGGGCCCTTGCTTACCTACGAGGTGCTCACCGCCTTCTTCCTTGAGGCCGGATTTCTCGGGGTGATGATGTTCGGGTGGAGCCGGGTCGGGCCAGGACTTCACTTGCTTTCAACCGCGATGGTGGCATTGGGCACATTGATTTCAGCCACGTGGATTCTGGCATCCAATAGCTGGATGCAGACCCCGCAAGGCTTCGAGATCGCGAACGGCATCGTGGTGCCGGTCGATTGGTGGGCAATCATTTTCAACCCTTCTTTCCCTTACCGCCTGGTGCATATGGGAATTGCCGCTTTCCTGGCGACCGCCTTGATGGTGGGCGCGGCCGGGGCGTGGCACCTGTTAAAGGGACAGACAACCGAAGCGACGCGCACCATGCTGTCGATGGCGATGTGGATGCTGGTCGGCGTTGCCCCGCTGCAGGCGGTAGTCGGCGATTTCCACGGCCTGAATACGCTCAAGCACCAGCCTGCCAAACTGGCTGCCATCGAGGGACACTGGGAGCATCATGAAGGCGGCGTGCCCTTGTTGCTGTTCGGCCTGCCGGACATGGGGGCGGAAACCACGCGTTTTGCCGTTGGCATCCCGCACCTGGGCAGCCTGATCCTCACGCACAGCTGGGATGGCCGGGTGCCGGCGCTCAAGGATTTTCCTCCTGAAGACCGCCCCAATGCCAGCATCATCTTCTGGTCTTTCCGCGTCATGGTCGGGCTGGGGATAATGATGATCGCGCTGGGCCTATGGAGCGTATGGCTGCGTTACCGCGGCAGCTTGTATACTCACAGGGGTTTCCTGCGCATGGCATTGTGGATGGGCCCTGCCGGCGTGATTGCCATCCTGGCGGGCTGGTTCACCACGGAAATAGGACGCCAGCCCTGGGTGGTTTATGGCATCATGCGTACCGCTGATGCGGTTTCCAACCATGATATATCTTCCCTTGCGGGTTCGTTGGCCTTGTTTGTCGCAGTCTACTTTTTTGTGTTCGGCATTGGGATCAGCTACTTGATGCATCTTATGCGCCTGCCCGTTCGGCACGGGTCGCCGGAACCCGAAGGCGGTCCGGGCCAGCCAAGGCAACCTATGCGTCCGCTGTCTGCCCCCGACGCCTCTTTCTCGCTAGAATCGCAATCGCATAACGCTAAGGAATCGTAGTAGATGGATTTTGATTTACCAATGATATGGCTGGCGGTGATCCTGTTCGCCATCGCAATGTACGTGATCATGGACGGGTTCGACCTCGGGATCGGCATCCTCTTCCCGTTCGTCAAGGATAAGCATGACCGCGACGTGATGATGAACACCGTGGCTCCCGTCTGGGACGGCAACGAAACCTGGCTGGTGCTGGGCGGCGCCGGCCTCATGGCGGCCTTCCCGCTGGCGTACGCGGTGGTGCTGAGCGCCCTGTACCAGCCGATTATCCTGATGCTGCTGGGGCTGATTTTCCGCGGCGTGGCGTTCGAGTTCCGCTTCAAGGCGCCCGAGCGCGAGCAGGCGTTCTGGGACAAGGCCTTTATCGGCGGCTCCGTCACTGCGGCATTCTTCCAGGGGGTGACGCTAGGCGCCTATATCAACGGCATCGTGCTGAGCGGCAACGCATTCTCCGGCGGCGCATTTGACTGGGTCAGCCCGTTCTCGCTGTTTACCGGGCTGGGCGTGATGGTCGCCTATGCCATGCTGGGCAGCACCTGGCTCATCATGAAGACCGAGGACAAGCTGCAGCAACGCATGCTGCAAATCACCCGCCCTCTGGTAGGGCTGGTCGTGATAGCGCTGGCGGGCGTGAGCATCTGGACGCCGCTGGCCCACCCGAGTATCGCCGAGCGCTGGTTCAGCCTGCCAAATTTCTACTTCCTCTCCTTCGTGCCCGTGCTGGTCGCCATCAGCCTGTATTCCCTCATGCGCGAACTCAAGTCGGGCTACGACCGCCAGCCCTTCATCGCCGCCTTGATCATTGTGCTGCTGGGCTTGTTTGGCCTGGCGATCAGCATCTGGCCGCAGATCATCCCGCCGCACGTCACGATCTGGGAAGCCGCGGCGCCCCCCGCCAGCCTCAAGTTCGCGCTGGTCGGCACCCTGGCCATCATCCCCGTCATCCTGGCCTACACGATCTGGTCATACCGCGTCTTCAAGGGCAAGGTGCGGCACGGCGATGGCTACCACTGACCAGGACAAGGCGCGACCGGCCTGGATCAAGCGCCTGCTCTGGCTCGCCTTGATCTGGGCGGCCAGCGTCACGGCAATGCTGGCCGCCGCCTTTCTCATGCGGCTTTTCATGCAGGCCATCGGCCTGCATTCCTGAACGGCGGTATTTCCCGGCCTGGTTTGACAGCCGTGCCGGGACGTGAAAGAATCAGTTCATGTCTGTCGCTGGCGGTATTCTCAGCCAACGCTCACGTGATGGGGACGGCCCCATCATGCTCCACGATCCCGGGACGGCCCGAGCTGCATGAAAGGGTTGCATATGTCCTGGATATACCTGTTGCTGGCCGGTGTGTTTGAAATCGGCTTCACCACCTGCCTGAAATTTTCCGAGAGCTTCAGCAGGCCTTTGCCTTCGATCGGCTTCCTGGTGTTTACGATCCTGAGCTTCTTCATGCTTACCAAGGCGCTGGAAGGCATCCCGCTGGGAACCGCCTATGCCATCTGGACCGGCATCGGCGCCTGCGGTACCGCCGTAATCGGCATCTGGCTGTTCGGCGATCCGGCCGGCACCTTACGCATCATGTTCCTGCTGCTGTTGATCGGCTCCATTATCGGCCTGAAGCTCGTATCGTAACGGTGTTGCAACGAGGAGGAAGGCAGGATCAGTAATCCTGCCACTCCCTCAAGACCGAGGCATCCACGGGCGCCGGCCCGACATGGCGCAGGTAATCGTCCTGCAACAAGCGCATGCGCAAGGCATCCCGGTAAGAGCCGTTGGAGAAGAACTCTTCCTTCAAGTGCCCTTCCACCTCGAAGCCGCAGGTTTCATAAATATGGATCGCCGCCTGGTTGTCCGTGTCCACGACCAGGTACACCTTGTGCAGGTTCAGCACGCGGAAGGCATAGCCCACCGCAATGCGCGTCGCCGACTTGGCAAGGCCGCGGCCCTGGTAATCGGGCGCGATGATGATCTGGAACTCGGCGCGCCGGTGGATGTAGTTGATCTCCACCAGCTCGACCAGCCCTGCCAGCTCGCCGTTTTCCAGCTCGATAATGAAGCGCCGCTCGTTCTGGTCGTGAATGTGCCTGTCGTACAGGGCGACCAGCTCGTCATAAGCTTCGTAAGGCTCCTCGAACCAATAGCGCATGATGGTATCGTTGTTGTTGATTTTGTGTACGAAATGCAGGTCGTTGCGCTCCAGGGGGCGCAAGTTGATGCGGTCGGGCATCGCCATAATCAATCCATATGCATTATGTGGGATAGCTTGATTATAGCGCGCCTGGAATGTGAACAAGCGCTAGACAAAATGCCAAGCAAGCGCAAAGCTAATGAGGCATTGGCTATTTGACGGGAGACACGTTAAAGCCTGAGCGGTTGAGCAAATCGATGACGCCGCCCTCTCCAGGCAAATGCGCTGCGCCGACAGCCACGAATACCGGCTGCCGGTCGGCGGCAGCGGCAATGCGCTCAGCCATGCGCACGTTGCGCTCGTCCAGCAACTTGACGCGCAGCTTTTCCCACAGCCCGGCAGGCAGGTCATCCGCCGTCAGCTCGGAATCCAGCGCGGCCACTTTATCCAGATCGCCGGAAAGATAAGCCTGTATCAGCAGTTCGAAGTCTTTTTCCTTTTGCTCCTGGCTACGCTTGAGCACGCTGCGCAATATCTGCAACTGCTCTTCCAGCTTGATGCTTTCCAGCGCGGAAAAATGCTCCTGCGGCGTTTCCAGCGCCTCGACGGCCTTGCCTGCGCGTTGCGCCTGCAGGTAAAGCTGCACATCCAGGGTATAGGGAGACTGCGATACGGGCAGGTCGAACACCATGGACAGCAGCCACGGCTTCATGCGCAACGCCATGTCGCGCGGCAGGCCGTGAAAATCGGCAGCGGCATAGACTTGCTCCAGCTCTGCCTCGGTCAACAGCTGGGCCAGGCTGCCCTGCATATAGTAAGGCGAGACGTCATTGGAGGGCAGCACCTCCATCATGAACGATTGCGCAGACTCAAGCGCCGCAATGACGGGCTCTGCCAAGGTCGTCACCCTGGGATCGTCCACATGGATGGTGCCGAACAGGTAGCTGACAGTGCCGTTGCCCGCCTGCACCTTCCACAGCATGCCGTCGCCAGCCGCCATGGCGACGGCGGACCACAGGCAGCAGGCGGAAAAAAAGCCCCGCAAGAGCAAACTTGTGAGGCTTAAGAAAGTACGCATCCCCGTCATGCAGCTTTACGGACGGCCAGGCTTCCTGGCAGGCCTGCCGGAATGCGAAGCGGCAGGCCGCTTGCCGGCGACAGGCGCGCGGCCCGCCGGGCGTGGCGCAGCTGCTGCAGGCTTGGCCGCGCGGCGGCTGCCGTTGGTCTTGGCCTGCTCCTTGGGCAAGATCGGCTGCCAAGCAGGCACCAAGTGCTTCTTGCCGTTGCCGATCAGGTCTTCGCGGCCCATTTTCTTCAATGCCTCGCGCAGCATCGGCCAATTGTTGGGGTCGTGATAGCGGATGAAGGCCTTGTGCAGACGGCGCACGCCGCCCGCCTTGGGGATCGGCACGTCTTCGCTGTCGTGGGTCACCTTGCGCAAGGGGTTCTTGCCCGAATGATACATGGCGGTCGCCATCGCCATCGGCGTCGGGGTGAAGGTCTGCACCTGGTCGAGCTTGAAATCGTATTTCTTCAGCCACAAGGCCAGGTTGAGCATGTCTTCATCGGTAGTGCCCGGGTGCGCCGCGATGAAGTAGGGAATCAGGTATTGCTCCTTGCCCGCCTCGCGCGAGAACCTTTCGAACATTTCCTTGAATTCGTCGTAGGCGGTCATCGCCGGCTTCATCATCTTGCTGAGCACGTTCTCCTCGGAATGCTCGGGCGCAATCTTGAGATAGCCGCCGACGTGGTGCTGCACCAGTTCCTTTACGTATTCCGGCGATTTCACGGCGAGGTCGTAACGCAGGCCGGAACCGATCTGAATGCGCTTGATGCCGGGGATCGCCCTCGCCTTGCGGTATAGTTGGATCAGGTGCGAATGGTCGGTGTTGAGGTTTTCGCAGATGCCAGGGAACACGCAGGAGAGCTTGCGGCAATTCTTCTCTATGGTCTCGCTCTTGCAGGCGAGGCGGTACATGTTCGCTGTCGGGCCGCCGAGGTCGGAGATGGTACCGGTGAACCCTTCCACCTTGTCGCGCACTTCCTCGATCTCCTTGAGGATGGAGGCTTCCGAGCGGCTCTGGATGATACGGCCCTCGTGCTCTGTAATCGAGCAGAACGTGCAGCCGCCGAAACAGCCGCGCATGATGTTGACCGAGAAACGGATCATCTCCCAGGCCGGGATACGCTCTCCCTTGTATGCCGGGTGCGGCGTGCGCGCGTACGTGAGGTCGTAGACATAGTCCATTTCCTTGGTCGTCAGCGGGATCGGCGGCGGATTCAGCCAGACTTCGCGGTCTCCGTGCCGTTGCACCAATACGCGCGCATTGCCCGGGTTGGCCTCGAGGTGCAGCACGCGCGAGGCGTGGGCGTACAGCACCGGGTCCTGGGAAACTTCCTCGAAGGCAGGCAGGCGGATGAACTGCCTGCTGCGCTCTGCCTTGGGCTTGTTCGGCTTGCGCACGATGGTGATGGCCTGCACGCCCGGCTCCAGGCCCTTGTTGGCCGCGGCGGCGGCTGTGGATGCGCATGACTCGCCGGTTTGCTCCATCGCCGGTTCCATTGCATAGGGATCCACCGGCTTGTCTATCTTGCCCGGGCGGTCCAGGGCGGTGGAAGACACTTCCTCCCAGCCTTCAGGCACGTGCTTGCGCAGGAAGGCGGTGCCGCGTATATCGGTAATCTCGCTGACGGATTCGCCCTTGGCGATGCGGTGGCTGATTTCGACCAATGCACGCTCTGCGTTGCCGTAGATCAGGATATCCGCCTTGGAATCGACCAGCACCGAACGGCGCACCTTGTCGGACCAGTAATCGTAGTGCGCAATCCGGCGCAACGAGGCCTCGATGCTGCCGATCACCAGCGGCACGCCCGGAAAGGCTTCACGGCAACGCTGCGAATATACCAGGACGGCGCGGTCAGGCCGTTTGCCGGCTATCGCGCCGGGGGTGTACGCGTCGTCAGAGCGGATCTTGCGATCCGCCGTATAGTGGTTGACCATGGAATCCATGTTGCCGGCGGTAATGCCGAAATACAGGTTGGGCTTGCCCAACGCACGGAACGGATCGGCAGAATGCCAGTCTGGCTGGGCAATGATGCCGACACGAAAGCCCTGGGCCTCCAGCAAGCGCCCCACCAGGGCCATGCCGAAACTGGGGTGGTCGATGTAGGCGTCGCCCGTGACCAGGATAATGTCGCAACTATCCCAGCCCAACTTCTCCATTTCTTCGCGCGTCATGGGTAAAATGGGGGCGGTGCCGAAGCGCTTGGCCCAGTATGGCCGATAAGCGCTCAGTAAACGTGGTGATTCCGGTCGTAATTCCATAGCGTCCGCATTTTACCTTGGAATACCTACACCATGATGAAAACACGCTAAAAATTTATAAATTCAACTGATAAATCAGGCAATTAATTCAATGACAACCAGTTTCATGCGCCTGAGGGCGCGACAAGCGGGCCGGGGTGCGACGGCCTTGTTATTCTCCCTGGCATTGCCGGCCCACGCCACCAACGGGTTCAACCTGATCGGCTTCGGGGCGGAATCGCTGCTCATGGGCGGCGCCGATGTGGCGGTAGCGCGCGACAGCTCCGCCATCAACACCAATCCTGCCGGGCTCGCCCAGGTCCAGGGCAAGGCGTTCGACGGTTTTGGCAGCGTGTTGCGCACCTTGGACTTATCGCATGCGGATCAACACGGCAGCGACGTGCATGCCTCCAACCGTTATACTCCCTTGGCGGGAGGCGGTTATGTGCAATCCCTGGAAAGCCTGCCATGTACGGCCGGAGTCGGCACCTTCGTGCAGGGAGGCGCCGGCGGCGTATTCCGCAACATCAATACCTCACAGAACGGCCAGGATAATTTCTCTGCCAAGTTCGGGATTGCCAAGATTGGTGTCGGCATAGGCTGCCAGGTGACTGAGCGGCTATCGCTGGGAACCACGGTAGGGTTCACCTACGCCAGTATCCAACAATCGCTTTATCGCGACTCCCCCGGCATTGGCGGCATCAAGCTGGAAGATGCCGACGGCATACGCCCCAACTTCAAGATCGGCCTGCAATACAAGCTCAGCCCCACATTGACCCTTGGTGCGGCTTACACGGAAAAAACCAAGCTGCCCCTCACCGGAGGGTCGTTCTCGCTCAATGCCGGGGCCCAGACATTCCATTACGACGACGCCAAGCTGGACGGTTTTGCCACTCCCAGGGAAGTGGCGGTCGGCCTGGCATGGAAGCCCGAGGCCGATTGGTTGCTCGCCTTCAAGCTCAACTGGATCAACTGGTCCGAGGCGCTGAAGTCCACCACACTGACCGCCCGCAATCCGGACAGCGCATTTGCGCCCTCCCAAATCACAAGCAGCAACCGCATGGATTGGCATGACCAGGTGATATTGGCGCTGGGACTCGCCCACGAACTGAATGACAAGACCACGCTCTATGCCGGATACAACTACGGGCGCAATCCCATGCCCAGGGCGTCCACCACGCCGTTCATCGCTGGCATACTCGAGCACCACTACACCTTTGGCGCCGCCTACAAGTTCAGTCCCGAATGGACGTTCACCGGCGGTCTGGAGTACTCCCCGGTGGTGAAGGTCAACTACAACAATAGAGAGCTGCCATTCGGCGATGCCCAGCTGCGGAACGAGGCCCTGTTCCTGCACTTCATGCTGAGCCGCCGCTGGCAATAGGCATCAGGCGCGTTTGCCGCGCCCGATGCCGGGGCCTTACTTCTGCTCCAGCTCGATGCTGGAGTCGAAACCAAACACCTTGCCCGCCCAGATGAACACCACCCAGACCAGCACCCCGAACGGCAGGTAGCCGAAGAAGCCGAGCAACGGCATTTCCGCAAAAATGTGGATCACGTCGACATAGGGAATGTTGTAGATCCAGTAGTTGGGATTGGTCTGCAATTCAGGCAACGGATGCGCGCTGCCGTAGTTCCATACTTCCCAGAAGAAACCGTTGAACAGCGAAGCCAGCGCCACCAGGATCATCGGGGTCCAGTTGCCCTGGGCCAGCGCGCTGACCGGGTTCCAGATATTGAGGCGCATGAGTATGCCCGCCACCACTGCGAACGGCCCGATCCATACCACCCAGAACAATGGGTAAGGCAGGAAGGTCATGAGGAAAATCAGCGCAAATCCGCCCCAGATCAGCAGCCAGGCAGGCAATGCCAGCTTCGGGCCCTGGCTGTAGCGGCTAGCCAGTTTGGGACAGGTCTTGAGCAACGTGTACCATTCAAAGATGGCGGGCCACACGGTGGTGTAGGCGATCAGGAACAAGGCCACGATCAAGCCGTGCGACAAGCCGGGAATGTGCGTATTGGGGTAATACCAGTTCCCCAGCACGAATTAGTCGTAATACTCGAAGAACAGCCAGCCGAATACCGATACCAGCGCACTGATGGCGAAGGTTTTCGGCTTGCTGGACAGCAGCGAGACGCCATTGTTGCGCCGGTAGGTCCAACCATCCAGCACCAGGATGAAACCCCACCACATCGGGCTGAAGGCATAATAGACCAGGTTGCCGAATGGCGTGACGCGCGCCCACATCAGCCACCAGAAGAACAGGGTGAATGCCGCACCGATCCAGAACCAGAGCGGGAACGGCTTTTTAGCGGGCTTAGGTGCGGGCGGGACCGGCTTGAAGCCGAACCAGCCCGGGAACAGCAGGAAAATGCCGAAGGCGATTTCCACCAAGGCAATGACGATGAATATCGTCGGGTTGAAGCCCGGCACGGGTTGGTCGTAATCCGGTGGGAATACGCCGAACCCCGGCGGCAGATGGGTATCGGGATAGGCAAACCATGCAGCGATCAATGGCAGTGCCAGACAGACCAGCACGGGCCAAAGCAAAGGCCATTTCTTCATTTTTTATCCTCCTTGTGATCAAACGGTTGTCGTTGTTTTTCTCGGATGTTGCTCGGCACTACGCTGGCGTTCACGCTTCTGCGCATACATGCGCGTGTCCGCCAGATACTTGAGCATGTTGCTGTCACGGCTTTCCATGGCATGGGCGATGCCGTAACTCATGCCCGCAAACTCGAACCCCTGCTTCCGCAGCATATCGATAGACCTCGCCAGGCATGCCTCCAGCTTTTGCACATTGCCTTGCGGACTGGTAATCGCAAACTCATCCCCGCCGATCCGATGCAGGACGCCCAATTTGCCGAGCGCTTCATTCACCGTGTAGGCAAAAGAACGTAGCAGTTCGTCGCCGCGCTTGTGGCCGTAGTTGTCGTTGTAGAACTTGAGGCCGTCGATATCAATGAAGACCAGCACGCCGTCGACCGGCAGCGCGGACAACTCCTGGTCCAGCGCGTAACGGTTGGGCAGCTCGGTCAGGGCATCGGTATGCGCGATCTTCAGGTGCCGTTTCGACAGCGTCAAGGCATGCTCCTTTTCATGGTTGAGCAAGGCAAACTGGCGCGCCAACACCAGGGCCAGCAGCACCATTTCGACCGTCACAGCCAGCATTCCCAGGTGCTCTATATAGAAAGTCTGCGATCCGCTCACGCGCGTATTGGTGATGGAATACGCGCCAATCACGAAAAAGGCCGAAATCGCGCCCAGGTAGTATTTCGCGATCAGGTTCCCCCGCCATGCCTTCCTGATTCCAGCCGTCAATCCATACAGCATGATCATGCCGACCCCGACCCGCGCAAGCTCCAGCGAAATATTGGGCCAGATCAGGGCTGCCGGAATGAACAGGGCGAGCAGGAAAATAATGCCGTGCCCCAGCCGGCACAGCTTGGAATCGGAATACCTGCGCAGCTCGAGCAGGTAGATCACGAAATAGACATAGGCGATATTGGAGAACAGGATGGGGAAACTGATCAGGTAAAACCAATGCACGCCGAACAAGTCGGGCAGGATCAACAATGCGGTGCCGTTGTAGAAAATGTTGCCGAGGATGAACAGGGCGTACATGCGGTCCGTTGCCTGCTTGCGGATATAGCCCAGGGCGGCGTAGTAGATCGCGAGGATCAGCATGGCGCCGTACGACACCAGTACGACGGCGTTGCCGAACTTGATCGACTGCTGGTATTCCGGGAGCGTGGCGATGTAGGGCTGCGGATGGGCAAGGAAAAACGGCGCGCTGACCTCGCTCACCAGTTCGTAGCGCCCTGCCGGCAGCATGATGTCGCGCCCATGGCGCAGCATGTAGGGGTTGGCGACGCGGGATTGTATTCCGCCTTTGAGCTCCGCCACCTGCTCCCCCGCGGCATTATAGATATGGTGGGTAAAATGGCCGATGACGCTGGAGCTGTCGAAATCGATGACGTAATGCCCAGCCTCAGCCAGGTCGAATGCAGCCTTGTAGATGAAATACCCGCCGGTTTTGGCGGGGCTGGCGACAGGTTTCAATCGGTCCTGTTCGTGCCATGCCTCTTTCGAGCCGTCATGCTCGACGGCTTCATACCACGTGCCGCTCCCTGCCAACGGTTGGGCGTGTGCCAATAGCACTTGGCACGCCAACAGGCATGATAACAGCCAGCGCATAGTCCAGCGCTTGATCGGCATGGCTTTCACCATCAATGGCATGAACGCAACCATTCCCTCCCCTGAATGAAGCTGTATGAACCGGCCGACCCGAAGGCCTCCATGCTTGGCTGAGCATTCTACAATGCTGCCGCCGACCCCAGCATAAAAAGTTTTACCGGGCCTTGCCGATCCATACGCATGAACTGAGCGTTTGAGGCGGGCGCCTTGGCGGCGGACGCACTTGCATCATTCAGCTAATTTTTATTAAGTATCGAATACCGGATATCCGATTCCGGCATTGAATCACACCCTAAAAGCGCTATCCCCCCCATGAAGCAGTTCAAGCAATGGAACTCAAGCAATTATCCACAATACCGGGTCAATCGCCATCACCCCCTGAACGCGCCATTCCTGCAGGCCGCCAGCGCCGCAACATCAAGGCGTTGGTGACCACGCTGGCCGAGCTCAACGCCATCGCCGCACCAGCCACCACGGGGTTCAGCAAGCCCATGGCCGCCAGCGGGATCCCCACCAGGTTGTAAATGAACGCCCAGAACAGGTTCTGCCGTATCTTGCTGTAAGTTCGGCGCGAAATCGAGATCGTATCCGCCACCAGCAATGGGCTGCTACGCATCAAGGTGACGGCTGCGGTATGCATCGCGACATCCGTCCCGCTGGACATGGCAAAGCCAATATCCGCCGCAGCCAGCGCAGGCGCGTCATTAATGCCATCTCCGACCATGGCCACCACCCTGTCCCGTTGGCGCAAACCCGTCACGACTGATGCCTTGGTATCAGGCAACTGCTCTGCGTACACCTCGTCAAGCTCCAGTTGCCGGCTGATGCGCTGCGCGCTGGCCGGGTTGTCGCCAGTCAAGAGCAACACCCTGATGCCGAGCGCGTGTAGATGCTGTATCGACGCCGCCGCCTCGGACTTGAGCTCATCGCCGAATGCCATGAGGCCAAGCAGCTCAGGCTGCCCGACGTCGTTATCCGCAGCGAGCCAGGAAATGGTGTACCCGTGTTCCTGCAGAGACGCAAGCTCGGCTTGCATGCCTTCCGTCGATACGCCCGCCTGCTGCATGGCACGCTGGTTGCCCAGCCAGACGCGACGGCCATCGACCTTCGCCATCAGGCCGCTGCCCGGCAATGCCACGGCATCTGTCGCAGTGGCAGCCTCGATCCCTGCGGCTTGTGCATGCTCCAGTACCGCCACGGCCAACGGATGGTGGCTGCCCCGTTCCAGTGCAGCCGCCAGCCTGAGCAATTGAAGCTCCCGCCCCGGCATGCTGGCCACCTTGGCTACACGAGGCTTGCCCACCGTCAGCGTGCCGGTCTTGTCGAATGCCACCGTATCGATCCTATGCGCCAGCTCCAGCGCATCCGCATCCTTGATGAGGATGCCGTATCGCGCCGCGACGCCGGTCCCGGCCATGATGGCAGTAGGCGTTGCCAGCCCGAGCGCGCAAGGGCAGGCAATCACCAGCACCGCCACCGCATTGAGCACGGCTTGCTCCCACTGTCCGTCGTGCCATACCCACCCCGCTAATGTCAGTGCGGCAATCAGCAACACCAGCGGCACGAATACGGCGCTCACCTTGTCGACCAAGCGCTGAATGGCCGGCTTGGCGATCTGCGCATCCTCCACCATGCGGATGATGCGGGAAAGGGTGGTCTCTGCGCCGATCGCCGTCGTCTCCACCAGCAATACGCCATCCAGGTTCACGGCACCGCCTGTCACCTTGCCGTCCACCCCTTTCTTGACCGGCACGCTTTCGCCAGTGAGCATGGATTCATCAAGGTGGCTGCCCCCTTCGCGTATCTCCCCGTCCACAGGCACTCGCTCGCCAGGACGCACCAACACCATGTCGCCTACCATGACTTCGGTCAATGGCATATCCTGCTCGACGCCGTTGCGGCGGACGCACGCAGTATCCGGGCGCAATGCCTGCAATGCGCGTATGGCTTCGGTAGTCTGGCGCTTGGCCCGGTTTTCCAGCCACTTGCCCAGCAGGATCAGGGTGATGACGGCGCTGCTGGCCTCGAAATACAGATGCGCGGAGTGCTGCCAGAGCAGGTACACGGAAAGCCCGTAAGCTGCGGAAGTCCCGATAGCGACCAGCAAGTCCATGTTGCCCGAAAGATTGATCGCGGCCTTCCATCCCGCACGGTAAAACCGGGCGCCCAGCCAGAACTGCACCGGCGTTGCCAGCAGCCATTGCATCCAGCCGGGCAGCATCCAGTGCTGTCCCAGCAGCATTCCCACCATCGGCAGCACCAGCGGCAAGGTCAGCAAGGCGGCGATGCCGACCTTCCAGCCGCCCTGTATATCCTCGACAGGTGCAATGGGGGCGTCCGGCCTGATCAGGCGGGCCTGGTAGCCCAGCTTGGACACCGCCTGCTCGACCTGTTGCGCCAGGTCGGCGCCAACCGCTTCCACATGCGCTTTTTCGGTTGCCAGGTTGACATTCGCCAGCTGCACGCCCGGCAGCTTGTTCAAGGATTTCTCGATGCGCCCGGCACAAGCCGCGCAAGTCATGCCGGTAATGGCGAAATCCAGTTTTTCCAATGGTGGCTGCTTTGTCATCGCGGCAACTTCCTTATCATATCAATCTTGCACGGGCTTCTCACAAGACGAAGGCTTGACTTTACCATGCGGGAAAGGCGCATACTGTTGCGCCTGTATCCAACCAATCCTCAATTTTCAATCTGGAGCTTTTCATGCATACATTCAAGGTCAACGACATGAGCTGCAATCATTGCGTACAGGCGATCACCCAGGCTGCGCAGGCGGTCGACCCGCAGGCAAAAGTCACGGTGGACCTCGCGGAAAAGGCCGTGCATATAGACAGCAGCGCCGATATCGCCCGCTTTCGCGATGCGATCAGCGAAGCCGGCTACACGCCTGAATAGCGGCCGCATCAACCCGGAGGGCGTGACGCTAATGCCCTTCATGTCCGCCCGGCTTCCTGATATGCAAGGTATGCCCCTCGCCGTTTGCAGCGGGCGCCCTGCTCACCGGCACCCCGCTGGCGTCGACTTCGTGCGCCACAGTGCCGGGGGGATTCGGGTAATCTCCCGGATCGCTGTAATCTCCGGCCTTCAATCCCGCACGCACCTTGACCGCAGTAAACATGCCGCCCATGTGCATGTCCCCGAACTGGCCCTTGCCGCTCATCATCGGCAGGGTATTTTCCGGCAACGGCATGTCCATCTCGCCCATTTCCGCCATGCCGCTTTCCCCCATGGGCATGTAGTCCGGCAGCAGCTGCGTGATCTTGTCGACCAGCCCCTTCTGTTCTACGCCTATCATGGTCGGCACCTGGTGGCCCATGGTGTTCATGGTATGGTGGCTCTTATGGCAATGGAAAGCCCAGTCCCCCGGCGCATCGGCGACAAACTCGACCGCGCGCATCTGGCCGACGGCGATATCGGCGGTCACTTCCGGCCAGCGCGCCGCAGGCGGAACCCAACCGCCGTCAGTCCCCGTCACGGTAAACTCGTGCCCGTGCAGGTGGATGGGATGGTTGGTCATGCTGAGGTTGCCGACGCGTATGCGTACCCGCTCGTTCAGCCCGGCCACCATGGGGGCGACGCCCGGGAACACGCGACTGTTGAAAGTCCAGAGATTGTGCTCCAGCATGGTCGCCACCTTGGGCGTGTAACTGCCGGGGTCGATGTCATAGGCGTTGATGAGGAAGACATAGTCCCGGTCCACGCGCATGAAATCGGGATTTTTAGGGTGCGTGACCCAGAACCCCATCATGCCCATGGCCATCTGCACCATTTCGTCGGCGTGCGGATGGTACATAAAGGTGCCGGCACGCTTGGCCTCGAACTCATAGACAAAGGTCTTGCCGGCCGGGATCGCCGGTTGCGTGAGGCCGCTCACGCCGTCCATGCCGTTGGGCAGGCGCTGCCCGTGCCAGTGGACGCTGGTTGCCTCCGGCAGGCGATTGGTGACGTAGATGCGCACACGATCCCCCTCCACCACCTCGATCGTCGGCCCAGGGCTCTGGCCGTTGTAACCCCACAGATGCGCCTGCATGCCGGGCGCGATCTCCCGCACCACGGGTTCCGCCACCAGGTGGAACTCCTTGACGCCATCGCGCATGCGCCACGGCAGGCTCCAGCCATTCAAGGTCACCACCGGGTGAAAAGGCCTGCCGTTGCCAGGCGCGCGGGGCACCTGGGTTTCTGCGCTGCCCATGCTGGCAATTTCCGGCAAAGCCGCCATTGCCACCTTGCTGACCGTGCCTGCCGCCACTGCGACTGCTCCCAGCTTGAAAAAATCACGGCGATTCAACATTATTCTCCCCTTCCATTCGCATCCAGGGATGCCACGGGCCCCATGGTCGCCATCGTCAGCCCGGCGTCCGCGAGCCAGAAATCACGCACGGCATTGATATACCGGCTTACGCTGCTGACCTGCTCGCGCGCGTCCGCAAGCAATTCGAAGGCGCTGAGCAGCATGCCGTTGTAGCGCAGCTGGTGCTCTTGCAGAATGCGCTTGCGCAGCGGCACGATCTCGTCCTGAACATGGCGCGCAATTTCGTAGCGCACGCGGTACCGTGCATAGGCAGCCCGCACCTCGGTTTCAGCATCGATGGCTGTTTGTGCCGTACGCTCCAGCGCCTGCGTATAGATTGCCTCGGCGCGCTTCACGCGCGCCCTGCCCCAGTCGAACAGCGGCAGTTCGAAGCCCAGCGTGATGCCCTTCTTGTAAGCCTCGCCGCGCCGCCCCTCCAGCACGCGGGCCGGGCCGATATCCAGCACATTGATCAGGCGCGTGGTCTTGCTCAGGCCGAGCTGCTTGGCGAGCGCATCCACCTCGGCACGCATCGCCAGCAAGTCCAGCCTCTGCAGGAAAGCCTGCTGCTGTACCTGCAAAAGATCCTCCTCCTTGGCCGGCAAATCAGGCAGGCGCGGCGGCAGCGTGAATTGCTCGCTGTTTCCCAGCCCGATCGCACGCGACAACCGCTCGCGCGTCATGCGCTGGCGTTCGCGCGCCGCCGCGTACTCCAGCGCGGCATCGGCATAAAAGCTTTGCTCGCGCGCCTGGTCCAGCTTGCTCCAGTTGCCTTGCTGGTGCATGCGCCGCGCCAGCTCGGCCGCCGCTTCCGCCGCCTGCATCACCTGCGCGGCATACAGAGACGATTGTTCCGCGGCGACAGCCGCAACCCAGGCCTGCCGGGTTGCCTGCGCCAAGGCCAGCACCTGCAGGCTGACCTCGCGCTTGGCCTGTTCGAAGCGTTGCTGCTCCATGGCCTTGGCCTGCGGCATCGTCAGCAGGGAAAACAGGTTGAAGGTGAACGACTGTTCTATCTTGTAGTCGCCGTCATGGCGCGTGTACAGCATGGAGAAACGCGGATTGGGCAACCGCCCGGCCTGCACAAGGTCTGCTTCGGCAATACCGAGTTCGGCAAATCCGGCTTTCAGGCCCCGGTTGTTCAACAAGGCCAGCTGCACAGCTTCCTCGACTCCGAGCGGCTTTGCTAACAATTCCTCCGTCCGCTGCTGCGAAGAAACCTCTCCAGCACTATCCAAGGCCACGTCCTGTTTCAGGCGTTGGGCAACCGTGGAGCGTACATCGTCTATGCCGCCGTTGCGGCTGAACGTGGCGCAGCCGGCGAGCAGGCTAGTGACGATGGAAAGAGCAACGACGGGAAGGCAGGACACATATTGTCCAGGCAACAACTTGGCCATGATCATTCCCCATGCATGCGATGGTGGCCGTCATGCTGTCCGTCCCCGCGCTGTCCAGCATCATGTTGCGTAGCATGCTGATGCTGCTCATGGCCGGCATGGTCGTGGTGCATATCGTGTTCGGCATGCGGCTGCACCGGCGCGGCTGCGGCGCCCTGCTCGAATTTCTGGTATTGCCCGAGGACCGGCTCATGGCGCAAGGCCGGACTAAACTCAGTTTCAGCCTCTGCCGCCACCACGGGCAGGACAAGGCACAGGCAGCCTAAAGCTGACAAGGCTATATTGAATCGCATGATACTCTCCATTCATGATATGAAGCCTGCTTGATGCAAGCGGGCCATTAAAACCTTTGGCCGCAGAGGCAGCGGCCATGACGAGATCAGATGGAGGGCGGGATCGGCGGGCGCTGCCATTGCGCCAGGGCGGGCGGGAAATAAATCAGGCTTGACGCGATGTCCACCTGGCGAGGCGGCAAATCGGGCGTAGACATGCGGATGGAAATGGGCAATACGCTGAAGCATGACAGGCAATCATGGCAGTTCCTGCAATTGTCGCTATGCTGCTCATCATGCTGATACGCGCCGTCATCATGCTGCGCATGATCGTGGGTAGCATGATGCTGATGCGCCGCTGGCTGCGCTGTCGCAGGGGAAACATCAGGCAGATGCAGGCTGCTGCTGGCCGCCACGGTATCCGCGAGGAACATGGTCAGCAGCAACAGGATGATGGTGCGATAAAGGCGCATGGAAGAAAAATAGCACAATCAGGACATGCAGCAAAGCCGCAACTGCATTATGCTAATGCCCATCTTGACGATATCGCCACAATCCATCCCTCGTTAACCCCTATGAGCCATCAATACTACCGCTTGCCTGGCGGCCTGGTGCGGGCATTGCAGGCGAGTACCCCCTTTCCTCCATTGGAGGCTGCACTGCAGGAGCCCAACGGATTGATCGCCATTGGCGGAGAACTGACTGCCGAACGCCTGCTCAGCGCATATCGCCAGGGCATATTCCCCTGGTTCAGCGAAGGAGAACCCATACTGTGGTGGAGCCCGGACCCGCGCATGGTGCTGTTCCCCACTGAGTTGAAAATATCCAGGTCGCTGGCCAAGCGGCTCAAATGCCGGGATTATGAAGTCCGCTTCAACACAGCATTCAGCGAAGTGATCGCTGCATGCGCCGCCACCCCGCGCGCAGGCCAGGACGGCACCTGGATCACCGAAGGCATCATGGAGGCCTATACCGCGCTGCACCGGCTGGGCTACGCCTATAGTGCCGAGACCTGGATGGACGGCAAACTGGTAGGAGGCTTGTACGGCGTCAGCCTGGGCAGGATGTTCTATGGGGAGTCCATGTTCCACCATGCCACCGACGCCTCCAAGCTCGCATTCGTGCATATGGTGCAACGCCTCCAGGCCCTGGGTTGCGGCATGATCGATTGCCAGATGAAAACCCAGCACCTGGCCTCATTGGGCGCACGCGAGATTCCACGTGCAGAATTTTCACAACGGCTGCATGAATTGGTACACTACCCTACATGACATTGCCCGGCGAACAGCATCTGCATAAAATCCAGTTCTACGCTACCACGGCGTATTCCTGCGGTTACCTTGCAGATAAACCAGCGCAATCGCTGATTGCCACACCGCACCACCTGATTGACGCCCATGCCTACAGCGGCCTGATACAGCTCGGTTTCCGCCGCAGCGGCAAGTTTGCCTACCGTCCCCATTGCGAGACTTGCCACGCCTGCATCCCCGTCAGGCTGCCGGTCGCGGATTTCCAGCCCAGCCGCAGCCAGCGCCGGGCCTGGAAACAGCACCAGAACCTCTCCGTCGCCCTCATGGAACTGACTTTCTCGGAAGAACACTTCGCCCTCTATTCCGCCTACCAGGTCGCCCGGCACGAAGGCGGCTCCGGCGACCCGGAAACCGCGGAGCAATACCGCAACTTCCTGGTACAGAGCAATGTGGAAAGCCTGATGGTGGAATTCCGTGAAGACGGCGTACTGAAAATGGTCAGCGTCGTGGACATCGTGCGTGACGGCGTTTCCGCGGTCTATACCTTCTATGAAGCTGCCGACAAACACGCGAGCTATGGGACTTACAACATCCTGTGGCTGCTTGAATGGTGCGAAAGCCTCAACCTGCCTTACCTTTATCTGGGCTACTGGATCAAGGAAAGCCGCAAGATGGCCTACAAGCAAAACTTCCTGCCCCAGGAAGGCTTGATCGACGGCGAATGGCGCCCGATCCATGCAGAACAGCCTACTGAACAGCCTGAACAACAAAAATAATACTGCCTGCAGTGAACCAATTCCGCGTTCACCACTCCTAGCATTACTCCTTGTCATCTCCTGCAACCGGCGTTTTGTGCTTATCTGCCTTCGCACAAAACGCCTTGGTTGCCTTTCCCCATCCAGCTGATGACAGCCGGCATGTTACAATTGCGCTTTTAACTCCGCGCTTTATCCTCATCTTGAAAAAACTGCTTGTTTTCGGCGTCGGCCTGATTGGCGGCTCGCTCGCACTTGCGCTCAAGGCAGCAAACGCAGGCTGGCATATCACTGGCGTCGGACGCACAGGCGACAGCCTGCAGGAAGCCCTCACGCTTGGCATCATCGATGAAGCCGTGAGCGACCTCGCCGCAGCACTCCAAGATGCAGACGTGGTCATGATCGCCACCCCGGTAGCACAGATTGCCCCGATCTTGCAGCGTATTGCCCCCCACCTCGCAGACAAGACCATCGTCACTGATGCAGGCAGCACCAAGGCCGATATCGCCGAACAGGCACGGCACATCCTCGGCAATGCGGCATCGCGCTTCGTGCCCGGCCACCCGATCGCAGGCGCGGAGAAAAGCGGGCCCTCTGCCGCGCAAGCCACGCTATACCAGAACAAGAACGTGGTGCTCACCCCGGGCAAGCATACCGATCCGGCCGCGGTCCAGGCAGTGCGCGCGCTCTGGGCCAGCACAGGCGCTATCGTGCGCGAAATGAGCCCAAGCGGGCATGACACCGTCTTTGCCGCGGTCAGCCACTTGCCGCACCTGCTGGCCTTTGCCCTGGTGGACGAATTGGCCGCCCGCCCGGATGCGGACCAGTTCTTCGAGTTCGCCGCCAGCGGCTTCCGCGACTTCACCCGTATTGCGGGCAGCTCACCGGAAATGTGGCGCGACATCAGCCTTGCCAACCGTACCGCCTTGCTGCAGGAGCTGGACCGCTACCAGGCAGCTCTCGCCGATCTGCGCCACACTTTGGAACAATGCGATGCAGACGGCCTGCAAGCTACCTTCGAACGTGCCAGCCATGCCCGCAATGCCTGGGCCGGGCGCAACACATCCGCATCATGGAAGAATTAAGCATGAAAACCCTGACCCTGCCTGCCGCACGTCACGCCCATGGCACAGTCAAGCTGCCGGGCTCGAAAAGCATCTCCAACCGCACCCTGTTGCTTGCAGCGCTCGCGCAAGGCAATACCGAGATTCACGAGCTGCTCGCATCTGACGATACGCAACGCATGCTCGAAGCTCTGGACACGCTCGGCGTCAAACTGGAACAAACCGGCACTCACCAATGGCAGGTGGAGGGAACAGGAGGGCAATTCCCGGTCAAGCAGGCCAAATTGTTCCTCGGCAATGCCGGCACCGCCTTCCGTCCATTGACGGCGGCCCTGGCCTTGTCGCAAGGGGACTATGAACTGTCGGGCATCGCGCGCATGCACGAGCGCCCGATCGGCGACCTGGTGGATACGCTCAATGCTGCTGGCGCCGCCATCGAGTATCTACAGAACCCCGGCTTCCCTCCCCTGCTTATCCGCCCGGCACAGCTCGACACCAGCCAGGCGCTACGCGTGCGCGGCGACGTCTCCAGCCAATTCCTGACCGCCCTGTTGATGGCCTTGCCGCTCACGGGCCAGGAAGCCCGTATTGAAGTCGTCGGCGAATTGATTTCCAAACCCTATATCGAGATCACGCTCAACCTCATGCGCAGGTTCGGCATCGAAGTGCTGCGCCACGGCTGGAATGCATTCACCATCCCTGCCGGCAGCACCTACAAGAGCCCGGGAGTTGTCCAGGTCGAGGGAGACGCCTCCTCCGCCTCCTACTTCCTGGCAGCGGGAGCGATCGGCCACGGTCCCGTCAAGGTGGAAGGCGTAGGCCGCAACAGCATCCAGGGCGACGTGCGCTTCGTCGAGGCGCTTGAATTGATGGGGGCTACCGTCAGCACCGGGGACAACTGGATCGAAGTCCGTTCGACGCCCGGCAAGCTCAGGGCCCTGGACCTTGACTGCAACCACATCCCGGATGCGGCGATGACGCTGGCCATCCTGGCGCTGTTTGCCGAGAGCCCGAGCACCTTGCGCAATATCGCAAGCTGGCGCGTCAAGGAAACCGACCGTCTCACCGCCATGGCGACAGAGCTGCGCAAGGTCGGAGCGATTATCGAGGAAGGCAGCGACTATCTGCGCATCACGCCTCCTCCGGAACTGGCTCCCAACGCACAAATCGACACCTATGACGACCACCGCATGGCGATGTGCTTCTCGCTGGTCGCCCTCGGCGGCGTGCCTATCGTGATCAACGATCCGAATTGCGTCGCCAAGACCTTTCCTGATTATTTCGAGCGCTTTGCCATGCTGCTGCAAGCGTAAAACAAGATTGCTTTCGTATTTCCAATGACCGATATACCAACATCCGCCGTTCCCGTCATCGCCATCGATGGCCCATCCGCCTCGGGCAAGGGCACCGTTGCACAACGCGTGGCGCAAACCCTGGGCTATCACTACCTTGATTCGGGAGCCATTTACCGCATTGCCGCCCTTGCAGCACTCAGGCGCGGCATCAGCTGGCAGAATGAAGCCGCGCTGGCAGACATGGCTGCAGGCCTGGATATTCGCTTTTCTGCAGGAGAAATCTACCTGGACGGCGAAACCATCACCGAAGCGGTACGCACCGAACAAATCAGCCGTGGTGCCTCGGAAGTCGCCGTTCATCCGTCATTGCGCCGTGCGCTGCTCGACCTGCAGCAAAGCTTCCGCAAGGCGCCCGGCCTGGTCGCGGATGGACGCGACATGGCGACCGTAGTCTTCCCTGACGCCCAAACCAAGATATTCCTCACTGCCAGTGCCGAGGTCAGGGCGGAGAGACGCTATAAACAGTTGATAGAAAAAGGAATCCATGCTAATCTCGCGGAAATCTTGCAGGATTTGCAAACCCGCGATGCAAGGGACAGCCAACGAGCCGTTGCGCCATTGCAAAAAAGCGAGAACGCGAGGTTGCTGGAAACCAGCGACCTTAGCATAGACCAGGCGGTCGATGCGATACTGGATTACAGCCGCGCTGACACTGGAAATCAAGTTTTGTAGTAGTACGAGTGCCGTGAATCTCACCGGTTCATGGTTTTTTTAATTTGACCCGCTGCACGGCGGGATTATCTGGATATTTTTTTAATGGCTAACCTTTCAACCACAACCTCCTCCATGGAAAGCTTCGCAGCCCTGTTCGAGGAAAGCCTGGCTCGCCAGGAAATGCGCTCCGGTGAAGTGATCACCGCCGAAGTTGTCTCCGTCGATGACGACTTCGTTATTGTCAACGCCGGCTTGAAGTCGGAAAGCGTGATCCCCGCTTCCGAGTTCCGCAACGACCGCGGCGAACTCGAAGTGAATGCAGGCGACTTCGTCAAGGTCTGCATCGAATCCCTGGAAGATGGTTATGGTTCCACCAAGCTGTCGCGCGAAAAGGCCAAGCGCCTCGCGGCATGGCAAGACCTCGAAGAGGCAATGAACGAATCCCGCATCATCAAGGGCATGGTCAATGGCCGCGTCAAGGGTGGCTTGACCGTCATGGTCAACAGCATCCGCGCGTTCCTGCCAGGCTCCCTGGTTGACCTGCGCCCTGTCAAGGACACCACTCCTTTCGAGAACAAGGAATGGGACTTCAAGGTCATCAAGCTCGACCGCAAGCGTAACAACGTTGTGGTTTCCCGCCGCGCCGTACTGGAAGAAACCATGGGCGCCGACCGCGAAGCACTGCTCGAATCCCTGAAGGAAGGCGCAGTGGTCAAGGGTATCGTCAAGAACATCACCGACTACGGTGCGTTCGTTGATCTCGGCGGTATCGACGGCCTGCTGCACATCACCGACCTCGCATGGCGCCGCGTCAAGCACCCATCCGAAGTGCTGACCGTAGGTGAAGAAGTTGAAGCCAAGATCCTCAAATTCGACCAAGAGAAGAACCGCGTTTCCCTGGGTATCAAGCAATTGGGCGACGATCCATGGGTTGCTTTGGGCCGCCGCTACCCAGTCGGCACACGCCTGTTCGGCAAGGTGACCAACCTGACCGACTACGGCGCATTCGTTGAAATCGAGCCAGGCATCGAAGGTCTGGTGCACGTTTCCGAAATGGATTGGACAAACAAGAACGTTCACCCTGCCAAGATCGCTCAACTGGGCGACGAAGTAGAAGTGATGATCCTGGAAATCGACGAAGACCGTCGCCGTCTGTCCCTGGGCATGAAGCAATGCCAGGCCAACCCATGGGATGACTTTGCTGCTTCCCACAAGAAGGGTGACAAGGTCAGCGGCCAGATCAAGTCCATCACCGACTTCGGCGTATTCATCGGTCTGCCTGGCGGTATCGACGGCCTGGTGCACTTGTCCGACCTGTCCTGGAATCAGCCCGGCGAAGAAGCGATCCGCAACTTCAAGAAGGGTGACGAACTCGAAGCCGTCGTACTCAGCATCGACGTTGAGAAGGAACGTATCTCCCTGGGCGTCAAGCAGCTCGACAGCGACCCGTTCAGCGCCTACACCGCACTGAATGACAAGGGCGCCATCGTCAAGGGCACCGTCAAGTCTCTCGAAGCCAAGGGTGCCGTGATTGCCCTGGACAACGAAGTTGAAGGTTATCTGCGTGCTTCCGAAGTTTCCCGTGACAAGGTAGACGACATTTCTACCGTACTCAAGGAAGGCGAAGAAATCGAAGCCCGCATCACCAACATCGACCGCAAGAACCGCTCCATCGCCCTGTCCATCAAGGCGAAGGATCTTGCCGATGAAGCTGATGCATTGCAGAAGTTCAGCAATGATGCCGGTTCCGCTGGCACCACCAACCTTGGTGCATTGCTGAAAGCCAAGCTCGACGGCAAAAACAACGAGTAAGGTCATAGCGTCATGACCAAATCGGAGTTGATTGCCAACCTGGCTGCGCGCTTTCCGCAACTGGTCGTCAAGGATGCAGAACTTTCCGTCAAGGCAATCCTTGACTCCATGACGGATAATCTCGCTTCTGGTGAACGCATTGAAATCCGTGGTTTCGGTAGCTTCAGCCTGAACTACCGCCCGCCACGGCTAGGACGCAATCCCAAGACTGGCGAAAAGGTGCAGGTACCCGAGAAACACGTACCTCACTTCAAGGCCGGCAAGGAGTTGCGTGAACGTGTAGACGGCAACAGCAATTAAGCACGCAGACTGCTGTGCTAGGAAAAGCGGTAGCATCATTGATGCTACCGCTTTTTTATTTTTTTACATCAAATCCTGCACGCCTTGGCGATGCTTGGGTAAAATCGGGGCATGCGCACCTTATATACGATACTTGGCGTTTTGCTGTTCATCCTGCTGCTTGGATTTGCCTTCAAGAACGCAGAACCCGTCGAGCTTGCCTATTACCTGGGCTACTCCTGGAAAGCGCCGCTCTCACTCATGCTTCTGATTACATTCTTCAGCGGCATCATTGCCGGCGTCATTGCCTGCCTGGGATCACTGATCAGCCAGCGCCGCAAGCTCCTGGCACTGGAAAAAGAAATCAAGAACCTCAAGATAACCAATACCCAATTAAATAAATAAGAAGCGTATGACTTGTGATGCCATCCCTCGCTGAATGCCTGTCATGTTGACCACAGGCCTGGAAATCAATCATGGAATTTGAATACTGGTGGCTACTCGCCCTTCCCCTCTTCTTCACGCTTGGCTGGCTGGCCGCACGCGTGGACATCAACCAATTGCTGACCGAATCCACCGCCTTGCCCGCAGCCTATTTCAAGGGCTTGAACTTCCTTATCAGCGACCAGCATGACAAGGCGATCGAAGCCTTCATCGAAGCCGTGCAAGCCAATGCCGACTCCATGGAGCTGCATTTCGCGCTGGGCAGCCTGTTCCGCCGCCGTGGCGAGGTAGACCGTGCCATTCACCTGCACCTCAACCTGCTGGAGCGCAAGGAGCTGCCGGACCAGCAGAAGCAGGCTGTCATGGCGGAGCTCGCGCAAGATTACCTCAAGGCCGGCCTGTTCGACCGCGCCGAAGAGCTATTTAGCTCATTGCACGACAGCCGCTACAAGCAGACCGCATTACGCGCGCTGCTGGAAATCTATATCCGCGAGCGCGAATGGCACCATGCCATCAAAAGCGCCATAGAGCTCGAACGCCTGTCCGGCATTTCCTTCCGTAAGGAAGTGGCGCAATTCCACTGTGAAATCGCGATGAAGGCCATTCTTGAGCATGATGCACATAGCGCGCGCCATGAGTTGGAAACGGCAATTGAAGCCGACAAGCGCTGTGTCCGCGCCAACATCATGCTGGGCGATCTCGAGGCCGGCACTGGCAACCACAAACAGGCCATCTCCTTCTGGAAGCGCGTCGAGTTCCAGCGTCCCGAATATCTCGGACTAGTCGCTCCCAAGCTGCTCAACAGCTACAAGGCGTTGAACAGCCTGGATGAGGGCATCGCCCTGCTCAAGGGTTATTTGCAGACATACAAGCTTCCCGCCATCCTCAACCTGGTCTATGAAACCACCTTGAGCGAAGAAGGGGCGGCCAGCGCCGAAGAACTTGCGCGAGAGGAACTGCGCCGCAAACCCAGCCTGCAAACCCTGGACCAATTCCTGCGTGCGCAATCGCTGTTGGAAGGTGCCAACCAGCAGGATGCCTTGCTGATGCAGCAGACCGTACGTTACGCCATTGGCAACCGCAGCGCGCATTACTGCGACCAATGCGGCTTCCGCGCGCGCAACTTCCATTGGCAATGCCCGGCATGCAATGCCTGGGAATCCCTCTCACCCGAAACCAAAGAATCCGCCGTATGACCGACCCCAAGATTATCGTCGCCCTTGACTACGCTGACGCTGCAAGCGCCCTCGGGCTGGCCCGGCAACTCGACCCTACCCTGTGCCGGGTCAAGGTAGGCAAGGAGCTGTTCACGGCTGCCGGCCCGCAACTGGTGGAAGAGCTGGTCAAGCGCGGCTTTGGCGTGTTCCTCGACCTCAAGTTCCACGATATTCCCAACACGGTTGCCAAGGCTTGCGAAGCGGCAAGCAAACTCGGCGTATGGATGCTCAACGTGCATGCTTCAGGCGGTAGCCAGATGATGCAGGCAGCACGCGAGGGCGTTGCCCGCAGCGGCCATTCGCCATTACTGATTGCAGTCACGGTCTTGACCAGTATGAACCAGCAAGGACTGACAGAACTGGGAATTGCTACCCCGCTTGAACAGCATGTGCTGCACCTGGCAGCACTCGCGCAGCAAGCAGGCCTGGACGGCGTTGTCTGCTCCGCCCAGGAAGCCCCTGTGCTGCGCCGGACACTGGGCAATGACTTCCGCCTGGTGACGCCCGGCATCCGCCCTGCCGATGCCGCCATCGACGACCAGTCCCGCGTAGTCACTCCTGCCGATGCGCTGGCACTGGGCTCCAATTATCTGGTGATAGGCCGTCCCATCACCAAGGCTGTCGACCCGTTGGCCGTCCTGCACCATATCCGGGAATCAATCCTGGAAAAATAAGGAAAATCGCTTACAAAAAAACTATACTTTCCTCCAATAGCTTATGCTCAACATGTGGCATATGATGGCTTTTCCCTGGAACAACAGGGTCTTACCAACATTTTAGAGGAGAGCATCATGAAATCTTTGTTGTTTGCAGTCCTGATCTTGTTTGGGTTGACGTTCAATGCCATGGCTGCGGTTGACCTCAACACCGCCTCTGCGGTGGAACTGGAATCGGTAAAAGGCATCGGCCCGGCAAAAGCCCAGGCGATTATCGATTACCGCAAGGCTAACGGCAATTTCAAGTCGGTTGACGACTTGGGCAACGTGAAAGGGTTTGGCAAGAAGAGCGTAGACAACCTGCGCGGTGAGCTTTCCGTCGGTAAAACGCCCAAGGCGGAAAAAGCGACAACGGCGAAAAACGACAAGAAATAAGCGCCGCATTAAAAAGCAAAAGCCCCTTCTTCATAGGGGCTTTTGTTTTACCTGGCAATCTATTTATTTAACGCGCATGCCTGGTTGGGCGCCGCTATCCGGCGAGAGGATAAATGGCCCGCCTCGCTCGTCGCTCGCAGCAAGCACCATGCCTTCCGACAGGCCGAACTTCATCTTGCGCGGGGCAAGGTTTGCCACCATCACGGTCAAGCGCCCCTTCAGGCTTTCAGGATCATAGGCGGACTTGATACCTGCAAAGACTTGGCGCGGCTTTTCCTCGCCAATGTCCAGGCTCAGCTTGAGCAGCTTTTCAGCGCCTTCCACATGCTCGGCATTGACGATGCGTGCAATACGCAAATCCACCTTTGTGAAGTCATCGATGGAAATATAAGCGCCTTCCGATGCCGCCTCCGGCGCTGCCTGTTTCTGCGCTGGCACGGCAGCGGCCTGGGTTTGCAGCGATTCCTTATTCGCTTCGACCATGGCTTCCACATGCTTGGGGTCAATACGGGTTATCAGGTGTTGATAGGCCTGTATCTGGTGGCCGGCCGGCAATGGGCGATCAATATCCGCCCAGGTCAACGGATCGATATTGAGGAATGTCTCGATAGCTTGCGCCAATCCCGGCAATACCGGCTTGAGGTACAAGGTGAGCAGGCGGAAGATTTCCAGGGCGGCAGAGCAGACTTCATGCAGCGCTGCCGTTTGCTCAGGCTGCTTCGCCAACTCCCATGGCGCGTGTTCCGCTACATAGGCATTGGCCTTGTCGGCCAGCGCCATGATGTCGCGCAGCGCGCGTGCGGTATCGCGGTTGTCGAAACTGTCGCGTATGCTGTCCGCGGCGGCGCGCAACTCGGCAATCACCGCGTTCTCGCTCACGGCACCCAGCTTGCTGTCGAAGCGTTTGGCAATAAACCCGGCAGTACGGCTGGCAATGTTGATGTACTTGCCGACCAGGTCGCTGTTCACGCGCGCGACGAAATCCTCCAGGTTGAGGTCGATATCCTCCATGGTGCCGTTGAGCTTGGCCGCATAGTAGTAACGCAGATACTCGGGATTCTTCACATGGTCGAGATAGCTGCGCGCCGTGATGAAGGTGCCGCGCGACTTGGACATTTTCTCGCCGTTCACAGTCAGGAAGCCGTGGGCGAATATCCGCGTGGGCTGGCGGTAACCGGAGAATTTCAATGTAGCGGGCCAGAACAGGGCATGGAAATACAGGATATCCTTGCCGATGAAGTGGTATAGCTCGGCCTGGCTGTCTTGCTTCCAGTACTCGTCGAAATCCAGCCCTTCGCGCGTTGCCAAGTTCTTGAAACTCGCCATGTAGCCGATAGGCGCATCCAGCCAGACATAGAAATACTTGCCCGGCGCATCGGGAATCTCGAAACCGAAGTACGGCGCATCGCGGGAGATATCCCAGTCCGACAGGCCAGAGGCAAACCATTCCCCCATCTTGTTGGCGGCTTCCGGCTGCAAGGTGCCGGAGCGCGTCCATTGCTTGAGGAAATCCTCGCACTCGCTCAGCTTGAAGAAATAATGCTCGGTTTCCTTGCGCACCGGCGTTGCGCCCGACACAGCGGAATAAGGCGCGATCAATTCGGTCGGACTATACGTCGTGCCGCAGGATTCGCAGGAATCTCCATACTGGTCCTTGGCATGGCACTTGGGACATTCGCCCTTGATGAAGCGGTCGGGCAGGAACATGTTCTTGACCGGGTCGTAATACTGCTCAATCGTGCGCGTGGCGATCTTGTCGTTCGCTTTGAGCTCGCGGTAAATCCTGCCGGACAACTCGCGATTTTCCTCGGAGTTGGTGGAATAATAGTTATCGAACGCCACGAGGAAATCGCTGAAGTCCGCATAGTGCTCGGTGTGTACGCGGCCGATCAGCTCCTCCGGCGTGATGCCCTCTTTTTCCGCCCGCAGCATGATGGGCGTGCCATGGGTGTCGTCGGCGCAGACGTAATGCACGGTATGCCCCTGCATCTTCTGGAAACGCACCCAGACGTCGCTCTGGACGTACTCCACCATGTGGCCAAGATGAATGCTGCCATTGGCATAAGGCAAAGCAGAGGTAACCAGTAATTTGCGTGACGCGGTGTTAGCAGGCGTGTTTCCGGACATGATCATCAATCACAAGCGACAAAAGAGAATCTCGCATTCTAGCAAACTGACACGGTTTCACATAAGCAATCCGCATGCGCTAGAATGTCCCATCCAACGAATCTGCAGGAAAACCACATGCCGCTTACCGAATCCCAGGTGCAGGATGCCCTTCGCGCCGTGATTGACCCCAACACCGGCAAAGACTTCGTCGGCAGCAAGTCTGCACGCCAGATTGCCATTGCCGGCAGCCATGTCTCGGTCGATATCGTGCTCGATTACCCGGCACGCAGCGTTCTGGGAGACATCAGGGACTTGGTGACGCAAGCGGTCAAGTCGTTGCCCGACGTAGATACCGTCACGGTGGGCGTCACCAGCCGCATTGTCTCGCACAAGGTGCAACGCGGCGTACAGCTCATCCCCAACGTCAAGAACATCATCGCCGTCGCTTCTGGCAAAGGCGGCGTCGGCAAATCCACCACGGCAGTCAACCTGGCCCTGGCCCTGGCCGCGGAAGGCGCGCGCGTCGGTATTCTTGATGCAGACATCTATGGCCCCTCGCAGCCGCAGATGCTGGGCCTGAGCGGCAAACCAGAAAGCACTGACGGCAAGAGCATGGAGCCGTTGGAACACTACGGAGTCCAGGCCATGTCCATCGGCTTCCTGGTCGATGTCGACACGCCCATGGTCTGGCGCGGCCCGATGGTCGTGGGCGCATTGGAGCAATTGCTGCGCGACACGCGCTGGAAGGACCTGGACTACCTGGTGGTCGACCTGCCCCCGGGCACAGGGGACATCCAGCTCACCCTGGCGCAGAAAGTGCCGGTCACCGGCGCCATCATCGTGACCACCCCGCAGGACATTGCCCTGCTGGATGCACGCAAGGGGCTCAAAATGTTCGAGAAGGTCGGCATTCCCATTCTCGGCATCGTCGAGAACATGAGCACGCATATCTGTTCGCAATGCGGGCATGAAGAGCACATATTCGGCGCCGGGGGCGCCGCCAGGATGTGCGCCGACTACGATACGGAACTATTGGGCAGCCTGCCGCTGGATATCCGCATCCGCGAAGAGACTGACGGCGGCAAGCCCACCGTCGTCGCCGACCCGGCAGGCGAGATTGCCGGCATCTACAAATCGATTGCCCGCCGTGCCGCGGTCAAGCTGGCAGACCTGAGCCAGGATTACAGCAGCAAGTTCCCCAATATCGTGATCCAGAAAACCTGAGGCAGAGACTTCAGGCCCCCCGAAACCATCAAGGCCCTCGCCGGGCCTTGATGGATTGATATGTCAGTTTTATAAATTCACGCCAAAAATGTAGACGTCCACGCCGTTCTTGGGCTTGATCAGGCTAGCCGGGATATGCTCGCCGCGGCGCCAGTTGTCCACGGCTTCCTGCTTGCCCGCGCCGGTGACGAAGAAGATGACTTCCCGTGCCTGGCTCAGGCGCGCGGCGCTGATGGAAACCCGCTCTGGCGGCGGCTTCGGCGCGTCGAACACCGGCACTGCGGACTGTGCGTCATCCCAGCTATGGCCGGGGAACAGGCTGGCGGTATGGCCATCCTCACCCAAGCCCAGCAACACGAGATCGAAGTCGCCCACGGCTGCCAAGGTCTGGTTGTACGCCTGTGCCGCTTCCACCGGGCCGCGCTCCGCTGGAATGTCGTGAATCTGGGATGAGGGAATCGCCACATGCTTGAGCCAGGCTTCATGCGCCATCAGGCTGTTGCGCTCCTCATGCTCAGGTGGCAGGCAACGGTCATCACCGTAGAATACATGCCATTTGCTCCAGTCAGTGTCGATCCTGGGCAGCAACTGGTAGATGCTCTTGGGGGTACTACCGCCGGCGAGCACGATGCTGAACTTGCCATGGCCGGCGATCGCATTGCGCGCAGCCTCTTCGATATGCTCGACGGCGCTGCTGTATAGCGCCTCCTGCGCGCTGTACACCTGCCATCGGCTCACCTGATTATTAATCACCAGGGACTGTGTTGTATTTTGCATGATATAAAACCTTCACGTTATAATTACCGAGCTCTATCTTGAGAATTTTAACATTATCAACCCAGGCCCATCTCACCTAAAACGGTCTTGCCCAAAAGGAAGCGCCTCAAAGTGACGATGGCATGATCCTCATCAAGGAAAAAACTCAATGAAACTCGCAATCATCGGTCTAGGAAAAATGGGCGGCAACATGGCGCGCCGCCTCCTGAAACACGGTATCGAAGTCGTCGGCTTCGACTTCAACCAGGATGCAGTGAACCAGATTTCCCTGACCCACGGCATGGTTCCCGCCACCTCCGTCGCAGATGCGGTGTCCAAGCTGTCGGGCGAACCCAAGAAAATCGTCTGGATCATGCTTCCTAGCGGCGAGATCACCGAAAACCAGATCAAGGACCTGGTGCCACTGCTGGGCAAGGGCGACATCATCGTCGATGGCGGCAACTCAAACTACAAGCATAGCCAACGCCGTGGCGCATGGCTGGCCGAGCATGGCATTGATTTCATTGACTGTGGGACTTCCGGCGGTATCTGGGGTCTGGAGAACGGCTACTGCCTGATGTACGGCGGCACCAAGGAAGCGGCCGATACCATTGAGCCAATTGCCAAGGCGCTGACTCACGAAGATCGTGGCTGGGCTCATGTCGGCCCGATTGGTTCCGGCCACTTCACCAAGATGATCCACAACGGCATCGAGTACGGCATGATGCAGGCGTTTGCCGAAGGCCTGGACCTGCTCAAGGGCAAGGAAGAATTCAACCTCGATCTTGCCCAGATCACCGAACTCTGGCGTCATGGCTCCGTCGTCCGCAGCTGGCTGCTGGACCTGACCGCCGAAGCATTGGCGCATGATCAGGAACTCTCCACGATCGCCCCGTACGTCGCAGACTCCGGCGAAGGCCGTTGGACCGTGGTGGAAGCCGTGGATCAAGGCGTGGCGGCTCCAGTATTGACCGTGGCATTGCAAGCGCGTTTCAGAAGCCAGGACTCCAAAGGCTATAGCTACAAGCTGCTGTCCCTGATGCGCAACGCGTTTGGCGGCCACGCAGTCAAGACCAAGTAATACGCCCAGGCCATGCCCAGGCATGGCCTTTTATGATATCCATCCTATTTAGAGAATACTGAATGAAAGTCATAGACCCCTGTACCCTTGTCCTGTTTGGTGCGAGCGGCAACCTCTCCCGCATCAAGCTCATGCCTGGCCTGTTCCGTCTTGACCAGGCAGGCCGCTTGCCGGAAAAAATGGCCATCCTTTCTGTCGGACGGGGCCAGGTTGCCCGCGAAGCCTGGTTGGCCGACATCAAGGGCATGCTGGATGCCAAGTTTCCCAAGGGCTATGACCAGGCAGTGTTCAAGCGCTTCATCGAGCGCCACCACTACCATGCCAATCCGCCCGATGATGCCACCTCCTTCACCCGCCTGAAGGAGACCTTGTCGAACGAGGCCGTTTTCCCGCAGAACCTGGCTTATTTCCTCTCCGTGCGCCCTTCCGACTTCGCGACCATCGTCGACCAGCTGGCTGGCGTCGGGCTGACCCAGGAAGACAAATACTGGCGTCGCGTCGTCGTGGAAAAGCCGTTCGGCACTGACTTGAAGACCGCGCAGGAGCTGCAATCCTCGATCACCAAGCACCTCAAGGAAAGCCAGATCTACCGCATCGACCATTACCTCGGCAAATCCGCCCTGCAGAACATCATGCTGCAACGTTTTGCCAATGCCATCCTCGAGCCCTTGTGGAACAAGAACTACATCGACCACGTGCAGATCACCAACACCGAACAGCTCGGCGTCGGCGAGCGCACCCAGTTCTACGATGCCACGGGCGCCTTGCGCGACATGATCCAGAGCCACGTACTGCAAACCCTGGCGCTGACCGCCATGGAACAGCCCGCGTCCCTGAGCCCGGATGACATCCGCGCCGAGAAGATCAAGGTGCTGGAAGCCATTCGCCCGATTCCAGTCAACGAACTGGAAAAGAACGCATTCCGTGCGCAATACTCCGCAGGCGAAGTCAAGGGCGAAAAAGTGCCTGGCTACCTGGAAGAACTCGGCGACAATAGCAGCGTGGTGGAAACCTATGCCGCGCTCAAGCTGTTCATCGACAACCCGCGCTGGGAAGGCGTACCTTTCTATATCCGCACTGCCAAGCGCCTGCACGAGGCAGACACCCGCATCGCGATCCGCTTCAAGAAAGCGCCGCTGCAACTGGGCAACGGGCAAGACCAGAACTGGCTCATCATCGGCATCCAACCGCGTGAGTGCATCAAGCTGGAAATCCAGTCCAAGATTCCCGGCCTGGATATCGCCACCCGCACGATCGAGCTCGATGGCGCCAACCGCCAGGAAGGCGATGAAACCATCGACGCCTACGAGGCCTTGCTATTGAACCTGATGGAAGGCGACAACTCGCTCTACCTGCACATCAGCGAGGTGGAAGCCCAGTGGCGCCTGGTCGACCCGGTCATCGAGGCCTGGGCCAAGGACCGCAAGCCTGTGTATCAATACCCTGCCGGCAGCAGCGACCCGGAAGCCTCCAAGGTGATTTTCGAGCACGAAGACCAGTTCTGGCGCTACAGCATCAAGCTGGGCGGCGACAAGCATTAAGAGCGGCTGCAAAACTCTCCTGGCGTTGTTGCTTTGCCTTGTCGTACGACTTTACTGCTTGCGGCAAAGCACCTAGCCAGGAGCGCTTCGCTCAGTTTTGTAACCACTCTAAGCCTTTTTGAATTTTTGACAAACTGATCAAAGCGTAGTGATCCGGATGACTGGCGAGAAAAGCTGGTTATCCGTACACTTCGCTTTTTTGTCTTTCTGACGGAAGAACATAATGAGCATCAAATCCGACAAATGGATACGCCGCATGGCAGAACAGCATGGCATGATCGAGCCATTCGAGCCCAACCTGATCCGTGAGGTCAACGGTCAGAAGATCGTCTCCTACGGCACTTCGAGCTATGGCTACGATATTCGTTGCGCTGATGAATTCAAGGTCTTCACCAATATCAACAGCACGATTGTCGATCCCAAGAATTTCGATCCCAATTCATTTGTCGAATTCAAGAACGATTTCTGCATTATTCCGCCTAACTCATTTGCCTTGGCACGCACGGTCGAGTATTTCCGCATCCCGCGCAGCGTATTGACCGTATGTTTGGGCAAGTCCACCTACGCGCGTTGCGGCATTATTGTCAACGTCACCCCTTTCGAACCGGAATGGGAAGGCTACGTTACATTGGAGTTCAGCAATACCACCCCGCTGCCGGCCAAGATCTATGCCGGCGAAGGTTGTGCCCAGGTGTTGTTCCTCGAATCTGATGAAGAATGCGAGACTTCCTACAAGGACAGGGGCGGCAAGTATCAGGGTCAGGTGGGAGTCACCCTGCCAAAAATCTGACCGCAACACATCGCCCGCGGTCATATTAATCGCGAGTGATTGTGCTATATTG
This sequence comes from Methylobacillus draconifructus, assembly GCF_045984355.1. NCBI lineage: Bacteria > Pseudomonadati > Pseudomonadota > Betaproteobacteria > Nitrosomonadales > Methylophilaceae > Methylobacillus > Methylobacillus draconifructus. Next base: position 288,924 of record NZ_JBJQII010000003.1, read on the forward strand.
CGCTTTTTTAATGAGGGGTCTGTTGCCAGGTTGTCCGTGAACAGCCTGGCAACAGACCCTGTATGCCTTTAGGAGGCTTCATGAAATTCCGTTTCCCCGTCGTCATCATTGACGAGGACTTCCGCTCAGAAAACTCTTCCGGTCTCGGCATCCGCGTACTTGCCAAGGCGATCGAAGATGAAGGATTCGAGGTGCTGGGCGTCACCAGCTACGGCGACCTGACTTCGTTCGCCCAGCAGCAAAGCCGCGCCTCTGCCTTCATCCTGTCGATAGATGACGAGGAGTTCATCGAGGAATCGCCGGAAGCGCTGGAAAACCTGCGTAATTTCGTGGATGAAATCCGCTTCCGCAACGAGGAAATCCCCATCTTCCTGCATGGCGAAACCCGTACTTCGCGCCATATACCCAATGAAATCCTGCGCGAACTGAATGGCTTCATCCATATGTTCGAAGATACGCCCGAATTCGTCGCGCGCTACATCGTGCGTGAAGCCCGCACCTACCTGGACAGCCTGCCGCCGCCCTTCTTCCGCGCCCTCACCCATTACGCGGCAGACGGCTCATACTCCTGGCACTGTCCCGGTCACTCCGGCGGCGTCGCCTTCCTCAAGTCGCCGGTCGGCCAGATGTTCCACCAGTTCTTCGGCGAAAACATGCTGCGCGCCGACGTCTGCAATGCAGTGGACGAACTGGGGCAACTGCTCGACCACACCGGGCCGGTGGCGGCTTCCGAGCGCAATGCAGCGCGCATCTTCAATTGCGACCACCTCTATTTCGTCACCAACGGCACCTCCACCTCCAACAAGATCGTCTGGAATTCCACCGTGGCGCCAGGCGACGTGGTGATCGTGGACCGCAATTGCCACAAGTCGGTACTGCACTCCATCATCATGACCGGCGCGATCCCGATCTTCCTGATGCCGACCCGCAACCATTTCGGCATCATCGGCCCTATCCCGAAAGAAGAATTCTCCTGGGAAAACATCCAAAAAAAGCTGGAAGCGAATCCTTTCATCGGCGACAAGACTGTCAAGCCGCGCGTGCTGACCATCACCCAGTCCACCTACGACGGCGTGCTCTACAACGTCGAGGAGATCAAGGAAATGCTCGACGGCAAGATCGACACATTGCATTTCGACGAAGCCTGGCTGCCGCACGCCACTTTCCATGATTTCTACGGCGATTACCACGCCATCGGCGCGGATCGCCCACGTTGCAAGGAATCCATGGTATTTTCCACCCAATCCACCCACAAATTGCTCGCCGGCCTGAGCCAGGCATCGCAAATCCTGGTGCAGGACGCGCAGGATATCCAGCTTGATCGCGACCTCTTCAACGAGGCCTATCTCATGCACACGTCGACCAGCCCGCAATACTCCATCATTGCCAGCTGCGATGTCGCCGCGGCCATGATGGAGGCGCCGGGCGGCACCGCCCTGGTGGAGGAGTCCATCATGGAAGCCCTGGATTTCCGCCGCGCCATGCGCAAGGTGGACGAGGAATGGGGCAGCGACTGGTGGTTCAAGGTCTGGGGGCCGGACGACCTCTCCGAGGAAGGCATAGAGGAGCGCGCCGCCTGGATGCTGAAGGCCGGCGAGCGCTGGCACGGCTTCGGCAACCTGGCCGAAGGCTTCAACATGCTGGATCCGATCAAGGCCACCATCATCACGCCGGGACTGGATGTGGATGGCGCGTTCTCCGACGAGATCGGCATTCCCGCCGCCATCGTCACCAAGTACCTGGCCGAACATGGCGTGATTGTGGAAAAAACCGGCCTCTACTCTTTCTTCATCATGTTCACCATCGGCATCACCAAGGGCCGCTGGAATACCATGGTGACGGCCTTGCAGCAGTTCAAGGACGACTACGACAAGAACCAGCCGCTGTGGAAGGTGTTGCCGGAGTTCGTCGCCAAACATCCGCGCTACGAGCGCATCGGCCTGCGCGAATTGTGCACCCAGATCCACGAAATATACAAAGCCAATGACGTGGCGCGCCTGACCACGGAAATGTATCTGTCCAACATGATCCCTGCCATGAAGCCTACCGATGCGTTCGCCAAGGTGGCCCACCGCAAGATCGACCGCGTCCTGATCGACGAACTGGAAGGCCGCATTACCGCGGTGTTGCTGACGCCCTACCCGCCTGGCATTCCGCTGCTGATTCCCGGCGAGCGCTTCAACAAGGTCATCATCAACTACCTGCGTTTCGCGCGCGACTTCAACGAGCGCTTTCCTGGCTTCGAGACCGACGTACACGGACTGGTGAAGGAGGTCGTGGATGGCAAGGCGCGCTACTTTGTGGATTGCGTTGCCAATTGAAACTTAAGCTGAGCCTGCAGGACATGCCGCGGGCTCAGTTATATTTTCCAGGCTATTTCTTGCGTTCGTAGGTCAGGTAGCGGAACGGCACGCCTTTGGCGCTGACCGCTGCTTCGTTTGACACTTCCCGCCAGTCTTGCAAATCGAACTCCGGCAGGAAGGCATCGCCCGCAAACTCGGCGTCAATCTCAGTGATGTAGAGGCGGTCGGCCAGCTTCAATCCCGCCTGGTATAGCTCCGCCCCGCCGATCAGGAATGCCTCGTCGTCATCCGCAGCCAGGTCAATCGCCTGCTCCAAGCTATTGGCAATCACGGCGCCTGGCACCTGGTAATCCTGGTTGCGCGTCACAATGACAGTGGTACGGTCCGGCAGCAAGCGATTGAGCGACTCGTAAGTCTTGCGGCCCATGATGATATGATGCCCCGTGGTCAAGGCGCGGAAACGCTTGAGGTCTTCCGGCAGATGCCAGGGCAAGGTGTTGTTCAGGCCGATGACACGGTTCTGGGCAACAGCGACGATAAGGGATAGATTAGCCATGGCATCATTATACTTGGAGTTGCTTGCCAAGGTTTTGTAGGACAAGCGTATGCCCGTTCTAAATGAGATAGTTTAAGATTAAGGCCGGTTTCCTCCTCCATCATTCAAGCATCGCTAACGATAAAGAAACGGAACACAAGTTTTGCAGATTGCCTACCCAAAATCCTTTCTCAAGCTGCTCTTGATCGGCTTTGCGCTAGCCATGCTGCCGCTGCTGTTCGCGTTTGGCAACGCCGCCCTCTACCTAGACCGGCTCGCCACCCAGAGCCGCGATGCAGTGACGCAGGCAGTGCAGGCCACGCGCGCAAGCCGTGCCCTCGTCGAGCAGATCACTTTCATGGAACGCAGCGCGCGGCAGTATTTCGTGCTGGAAGATGAATCGTTGCTAGAAAACTATGAAAAAGCGCATGAGAAATTTGTCGATTCATGGCAGGACCTGGACCAGCTTCCCATGACCAGCAAGCAGAAGCTTGCCCTGGTCAGGCTCTCTGCCGAGGAGCAATCGCTTTTCCAAAGCGTCGTACAATATCCTAGCGAATCCGCGCCGATCGAAGAAATCGTTGGCCGCTTTGCGGACCTGACAGCCCAAGCCCAAGATATCCTGGATGAAAATAACCGGCAGATAGACCGGGAATCCGCCATCCTCGCCGAAACTGCCGAGCGCACCCAGCAAATCATGCTCTGGCAGACACTCACCTTGATCCCGGTCGCATTGCTGGTCGCACTCATGATCACCTTCCTGCTGGCGCAGCCGATCCGGCGCATGGATGCCGCCATCCGCAAGCTAGGCGAAGGCGACTATACCGAACCCATCAGCATTGACGGGCCCGGCGACCTGCGCAACCTGGGCGAGCGCCTGGACTGGCTGCGGGCGCAACTGAACGAGCTCGACCAGCAAAAGCAACGCTTCCTGCGCAATGTCTCCCATGAGCTGAAAACCCCGCTCACTGCAATCCGGGAAGGCAGCGAACTGCTCAGCGACGAAGTCGGCGGCACCCTAACGCCTCAGCAGCGCGAAATTGCCGGAATCCTGCGTGAAAGCAGCTTAAGGCTGCAAAAAATGATAGAAAACCTGCTGAGTTACACCGCCGTGCAATTTCATGCGCCGCAGCTCAAGTTGGAGCCCGTCGCCCTGACCAAGCTCGCAGAGGAAATCCTGGCAGATTACTCCTTGACCATCAGCAGCAAGAATATCGACATCCAACGGGATTTCTTCCCTACCGAAATCCAGGCAGACCGCGAGAAAATTCATTCCGTGCTGGACAACCTCGTTTCCAATGCCATCAAATACACATCGTCATCCAGTAGCATCCGCATCAGCATCACGCACCAGGCTGACCAGGCCATCATCGAAGTGCATGACGGCGGACCAGGGGTCATGTCTGCCGACAAGGCCAAGCTGTTTGATCCGTTCTACCGTGGCGACAGCGTCTATGAAAGCCTGGTCAGCGGCAGCGGCCTCGGACTGTCAATAGCCAAGGAATACGTTGACGCCCATGGCGGTGAAATCATTTTATTACCTTCAGAACGCGGTGCTCATTTCCGCGTCTCCCTCCCCTTGAAAGCTGCGACCAAATGAACCCGAAATACCTGCTCCCGATTGCAATGACAGGCATGCTGCTCAACGCATGCGCACACCAGGCTAAGCCAACTGCCGCCCCCGGCAGCCAGGAAGCCCTGTCAAGCCAGGCCGCTCAGCCTGCCGTCAACAAAGGACACCATCCTGCCCCCGACTTGCTGGAATTCGTCAGCAATTTTTCCGAGCTGCCATTGGAGTCCCAGAAAAAGGAACTGGCAGAAGCCTTGCAGAAAATCAGCAGCAACAATAACGACTTACATCAGAAAACGCGGCTCGCAATCATCTATGCCATCCCGACCAGCAAGCTGCGCGACCCGCTCAAGGCACAACCCTTGCTTGATGAGTTGGCGCGCGAAAAACGGCTGAGCAAGGAAGAAGGCGCCATTGTGTCCATCCTCCGGGAAAATGCGGCAGAAACCGCCAAGCTCAACCAGCGCCTGCGCGAGGAACTGCGGCGCGCTGAAGAAAACCAGCAAAAAGCCAATGGCCTGCAGCAAAAGCTGGACGAATTAAAGAAAATTGAGAGGACCATGATGCAGAAATCGCTGAAAGATCCGAACCGGAGCAGCAGTAAATGACTGAAGCAGCAAAGAAAATCCTCACCGTTGATGATGACCCCGATATCCTCAAGCTCATGGGCATGCGGCTGCAGGCAGCCGGTTATCAGGTCATAACGGCAACCAACGCGGAGGAAGCACTGTCGCAAATTGCCATCAGCCGGCCTAGCCTTGTCATCACGGATTTACGCATGCCGGGCATGGACGGCCTGGCCTTGTTCGATGTCATCCATCAATCCGATCCCTCCTTGCCCGTGATCATGGTCACGGCCCACGGCTCGATCCCCGAGGCTGTGGACGCCACGCAGCGTGGCGTATTCGGCTTTCTCACCAAGCCGTTCGACAGCAAGTCGTTGCTGCAGCAGGTAGAGGCTGCATTGCGCATCGGCACGGGGTCGCTGCAGCACAACGCGCAGAATGAGGACAACGAATGGCGCAAGAGCATCATCACCCGCAGTCCGCAGATGGAAAACCTGCTCGGGCAAGCCAAGCTCATGGCGATTTCCGATGCCAGCGTGTTTATCCAGGGGGAGAGCGGCACCGGCAAGGAGCTGCTTGCACGCGCCATCCACCACGCCAGCCCGCGCCGGGACAAGCCTTTTGTCGCCATCAATTGCGGCGCCATCCCTGAAGCATTGCTGGAATCAGAACTCTTCGGCCATAGCAAGGGAGCATTTACCGGCGCCCTTCGCGACCACAAGGGGCTGTTCCAGACCGCCGATGGCGGCACCCTGTTCCTGGATGAAATTGGAGACATGCCGCTCCCCTTGCAGGTAAAACTGCTCCGCGCCTTGCAGGAGCGCGCCATCCGGCCTGTAGGCGCCAATGCCAGCATCAATATCGATGTGCGGGTGATTTCGGCGACCCACCGCAACCTTGCGGAGGAAATGAAGTCGGGAAGGTTTCGCGAGGACTTGTACTATCGCATCAACGTAGTCGGCCTTGAAATCCCGGCCCTGGCTGCGCGGCGCGAGGACATCTCCCTATTGGCCAATAACTTCCTCAATGAACTGACCAGCAAATACCGCAAAAAACTCAACGGCTTTGCCCCTGAAGCCTTGGAACTGCTGATTGCCGCGCCATGGCCGGGCAATGTCCGCCAATTGCAGAACATCGTCGAGCAAACGGTAGTGCTCTGTACCACGCCCTTGATCCCGGCCACCTTGGTACAAAAAGCGCTGCAAGAAGACATCGGCGGCATCGTGCCGTTCGAAGTCGCCCGCAAGAACTTTGAGCGCGACTACCTGGTCAAGCTGCTCAAGGCCACCAATGGCGGCGTGACGCAAGCGGCACGCCTGGCCCAACGAAACCGTACCGAGTTCTATAAATTGTTACAGCGCCACCAACTTACGCCGGCGTTGTTCAAAAACGACAACACCCCCAACTGATGTCTCTTTCAGGAGACGTAGCTATTCTTTTATTTTCAATAAGTTAATCAAACAATAAGGATTTTGTCTCACTTTTGAGACAAAATCCTTATGAGAGAATACTCCCAATAAACCCTTATCTATTTGATTATTAAAAGTTTAATTAAGTTGGCACACTCTTCGCTATATAGTCATTAAATATTTCGGCTGCATACACCAAGCAAAATCAATAGTCGGAGATGTAAAGTATGGGATCCAATATCAAGAAAACGCACCCTATGGTTCTGGTCGCTGCAACGGCCATGACGATATTCAGCCTGGTTGGAAGCGCCGCGATTACCGGTCTGATTCCTGTCGCGCATACCTATCGTCCTGACCTGGCGCAGGAATTGATTACCGATCCCAATGCAGCCATGGTGATCAGCAACACGCTCAACCAGGGGATGGAAAATTCCCGCGAGAGCGAGCCAGTCCGCTCCACCTGCACGGACTGCGGCATTATTGTGTCGATCCGTTCTTTCGAGAACAATATGGCAGACAGTTACAAGATGAATGAAAAAGTTGCTGGCGCAACTTATCTTATCAAGGTCAAGATGGGTGATGGACACTTTCATACCATTACCCAGTACAGTACGCCGCGCTACTCCGTGGGAGACAATGTCAAGCTCAAGAGTGGCCGGTTAGTGAGTGCATAGCATGTATTGAATCTCCAAGCTCCTCATAGCAGGCCTTTATCCTCCCCGAGAAGGTCTGCTTTTTTTCTTCAAAAAATAAAGCCCTGCAAAAGCAGGGCTTTATTTTTGTCTTGGCTTAAATTGTCAAGCCGTCGTATTCACGTTTTGTCCCAGGTGCGCTGGCAAATTGGCGGCAGGAGGTGAAGGCAATGCCTCCAGCAAAGCCAAGGCATTGGCCGAGCTAATATCCAAGGCCTTTTTCAATACCGTCGTCCCGACTTCCTGCTGCAAGCGCGTAGCCGCAAGGTCGGTGGCGACACTGGCAATTGCATTGACATCCATTGTGGTTCCCATCAATAACTTCGATATATTGATTAACGGCTCCCCAGAGCGGAAGTTAAGCCTTGCCTGCCAACTTTCTGGTTTCCATTCCATTAATAACAGGCAAAAAAAACGCCCCCGAAGGAGCGTTGTCGACTGTCCGTCCAGTCAAAAACCCATTATTCCTTGCCGATCTGGTAGAACTCTTGGTGGGATTCCACGATCTTGCCGCTAGTTGCGTCTACTTCAACCTTGAATTCCTTGCCATCCTTGGTCTTGATATCGAATTCGTAGGAGGCAGCGCCATTCTCCTCGATCTCATACTCAACCTCGATAATTTCGCCAGGATGTGCAGCCAGCGCTGTCTTGCGTGCGTCAGCTTCGCTTACCTTTTGCTTGGCCTTGAAAAGGGGATGGTCTGCAGAATCGACTTCCTGCTCCACTTCCACGATCTTGCCGGTGTTAGCATCGCATTCTACATCCCAAGCGCTACCATCGCTAGACTCAATATCAAATTCATAGACTGGCGTCTTGCCTTCGAGCTTGTACTCCACCTTCACCACGGTACCCTGCTTGGTCTTGAGCGCGGCTTCCAGACAGGTTTCCAGGCTTACCTTGCCCTTAGGAAAGTGATGGTCGGCAAACGCCAGGCTGCTGGATACGGCCAAGGCCAGCGCGCTAATCGCAACGACGGTTTTTCCCATAATTAAGCTCCATGTAGTCATTATCTAATGTTGCAATTATAAATGAAGAAGCAAGAGCTGGGAGAAACTCCCTATTTATTTAGGATTAAATCACAATTAAATTTGCCGTGCCTTGCTTGCCAGGGCGATTTCCGTCATATGGGTTGCATCCATCGGGTGGCTGAACAAATAGCCTTGCACCATGTCGCTCCCCTGCTCCAGCAGGAATTGCAGCTGAGCCTTAGTCTCCACCCCTTCTGCCACCACTTCGAGCTTCAGGCTGTGCGCCATTTGGATGGTGGCCGTCGTAATCGCAACATCATCGGCATCGTATGGAATATCCCGGATAAAACTGCGATCGATCTTGAGGCGGCTGACCGGAAAACGCTTGAGATACGCCATTGAGGAATAGCCTGTGCCAAAATCATCGATTGCCAGGTGCATGCCCATGGCCTTCAGGTCCATCAGACGGGCAGTCGTTACTTCCGCATCTTCCATCAGCACGGTTTCAGTAATTTCCAGCTCCAGCAAACTGCTATCCATGCCAGTTTGCTCAATGATCTTGGTCACGGCCTGCACCAAGTTCTCCTGGCGGAACTGACGGCCCGAGAGGTTGACGCTCATGCGCAGCGCCACTCCCATCTCTTTCCATTCCATGGCCTGCTTGCAGGCCTCTCGCAACACCCACTCACCAATGCGCACGATCAGGCCGGTTTCTTCTGCGATCGGAATAAAACTGCTTGGATACAAGATGCCGCGTTGCGGATGATGCCAGCGTATCAAGGCTTCTACGCCGACCAGCTTGCGGCCCGGCAGGCTGAACTGCGGCTGGTAGTAGAGTTCGAACTGCCTTTCTTCCAACGCAACGCGCATTTCCGTCTCGAGGATCAAGCGTGTCGAGCTTTTATGATGCATTTCTGCCGAGAACATCTGGAAGTTGTTCTTGCCGCGGCTCTTGGCGTAATACATGGCTGCATCGGCATCACGCAGCAGATGGGCGGCGTCATCCCCGTCGTATGGATAGATGCTCGCGCCGATGCTGACGCCGATATAGAAGTTCCGCTCATTCATTACGATAGGCTGTGTCAGCGCCCGGATGAAGCGGTTGGCGACGGCCTCCACGTTCTCGACATCGGCCGGCTGGTTGAGGATCATGGCAAACTCATCCCCTCCTACACGGTAGACCGTGTCTTTCTTGCCCGCAGCAGACACCAAGCGCTGCGCGACCAGATGCAATAATCTGTCGCCGACATCATGGCCGAGGGTATCGTTGATGACCTTGAAATCATCCAGATCGAACACCAGCAATGCCAATACGCCATGACGATGGCGCGCTTCGTCCAACAATGCATGGAATCGCCGGTTGAAAGCATGACGGTTAGGAAGGTCGGTCACCGTATCGTAATTGGCGAGAAAGCCGGCACGCTCCTCGGCCTTCAGCATTGCACGCTGCAGTCGGCTCAACAACAAGGCGGCAGCAAACAAGGTGACCAGCATCACCGTCACTGTGGTGCCGATGTACCAAAGCAGCTGGCGATACAGCCCCTTCATGTTGGATCGCATATACAGCACGCCAATCTGCATGTCGTCAGATATCACGGGCTGCCATATTTCGATCTTCTGTAAATCCGCCTGGCGCTGGGCCTGGGCCACGACCATCATGTCGAACGGGCGCAACAGGCTGCCAGGCCGCACATATTCGGCAAAACGATTTTGCTGCATGTCATATAGCATCGCCGTATCTATCTCCGGCGCTTCGGCCAGGCTGGCGAGCACTTCAGAGGCCACTTCCCGCTCCCCGCGCACCAGCGCCTGTGCAATATTGCCCGCCATGATGCGCATCTGGATCTGCATGGTGACGGCCATATTGTGCCTGAGCGAAGCATATTCCATGCTGATGAGTGTCACGGTGGCAATCAACAGTGCCAGGCCGACCGCCAGGATGTGCGCCACACGCAGTTTGGGCGGCACAGGTTGATGATGTGCGGAATTAACCATGAAACACTACGACCATGAATCGATAACGCTGACAGATTGATACGGAAAATAAACGCGCAACCATCGGCGCCCGCATCGCAACAGCATGAAGGGAGAACAACATAGAGTCAAACCAGGGAATTACACTGCGACAGGCGCCTTGATGGCAGGGTGAGACTGATAATTTTCCAGCGAGAAATCCTCGAAGCGGAAACCAAAAATATCCTTCACTTCGGGATTGATCCTCATCACAGGCAGAGGATAAGGCTCGCGCGATAATTGCTCTTTCACTTGCTCGAGGTGGTTGAGGTAGATATGCGCATCGCCCAGGGTATGCACGAAATCGCCAAGCTTGAGTCCGCACACCTGCGCCACCATCATGGTGAGCAAGGCATAGGAGGCAATATTGAACGGCACGCCGAGGAAGATATCGGCGCTGCGCTGATACAGCTGGCAAGAGAGCTTGCCGTCCGCCACATAGAACTGGAAGAACGCATGGCAAGGCGGCAGCTTCATCTTGTCGACATCGGCCACGTTCCATGCCGACACGATCAGGCGGCGCGAGTCTGGGTTGCGCTTGATCGCCTCGACCACCTGGCTGATCTGGTCGATATGGCCGCCATCCGGCGTCGGCCAGCTACGCCATTGGTAGCCATAGACCGGGCCCAGGTTGCCCTGCTCGTCCGCCCATTCATCCCAGATGCTGACGCCGTTTTCCTTGAGATAAGCGATATTGGTGCTGCCCTGCAGGAACCAGAGCAACTCATGGATGATGGACTTCAGGTGCACTTTCTTGGTGGTAAGCAGCGGAAAGCCCTCGGCCAGGTCGAAGCGCATCTGGTAACCGAACACCGAGAAGGTGCCGGTGCCGGTACGGTCTTCCTTCTTGTGGCCGTGCTCCAGTACTTGGCGCATCAAGTCGTGATAGACCTTCATGACATCTCCCGATCAAATATGCTCAACAATGAACTGCTTGATGGCGGCGGCATCGGCCTCCATCACTTCAAAGCGCTGCGGCAGGGCTTCCAGCCCTTCGAGGCTCTGTGGGCGCTCTGGCTTCTGTCCCAATGCCTCGACGATCGCATCCTCGAACTTGGCCGGCAATGCGGTTTCCAGCACCAGCATCGGGATGCCTGCCTCGCGGTGCTCCAGCGCCACCTTGAGGCCGTCCGCGGTATGGGTGTCGATAGTCACCTGGTAGCGCTCATGCGTCGCCTTGATGGTCTGCATGCGGTTGGCGTGGTTGCTGCTGCCGGAAACGAAGCCGTAATCAGCCACCTTGGCGAACCAGCCGCCTTCATTGAGGTCGAAGCTGCCTCCCGCATCCACCTTGCCCCAGAGCTCGCGTACCTTGTCAGCGTCGCGGCCTACCAGGTCGAAAACGAAGCGTTCGAAATTGGACGCCTTGGAAATATCCATCGAGGGACTGGAAGTATGGTAGGTGTTGGCTGAGCCGCGCGGACGGTAGACGCCGGTCTTGAAAAACTCGTCCAGCACGTCGTTCTCGTTGGTCGCCACAACCAGCTTGGCAATCGGCAAGCCCATCATGCGGGCGATATGCCCGGCGCAGACATTGCCGAAGTTGCCGGAAGGCACGGCGAAGCTGACTTGCTGCGCATTGTCCGCGGTCACGGCGAAATAGCCCTTGAAGTAATACACCACCTGGGCCGCCACGCGCGCCCAGTTGATGGAGTTCACCGCGCCGATCTTGTTCTTTGCCTTGAAGGCATGGTCGTTGGACACTGCCTTGACGATGTCCTGGCAGTCGTCGAACACGCCCTTGACCGCGATATTGAAGATATTGTCGTCCTGCAGGCTGAACATCTGCGCGGTCTGGAAACGGCTCATCTTCTGGTGCGGCGAAAGCATGAACACCTTGACGCCCCGCTTGCCGCGCATGGCGTATTCCGCCGCGGAGCCGGTGTCGCCGGAGGTCGCGCCGAGGATGTTGGTAGTCTCGCCTTTTTGCGCCAGCACGTATTCGAACAGGTTGCCCAGCAACTGCATCGCCATGTCCTTGAACGCCAGGGTCGGGCCGTTGGACAGCGACAGCAGGTACAGGCCGTCCTCCAGCTTGTAGGTAGGCGTAATGTCCTCGGCATTCTGGCCCGGGCGCGCATAGGCATACACATCCGCGCGATAGGTCTTGTCGACGATGGCGCGCAGGTCGTCAGCGGGGATGTCGTCGATCAGGCGCGAGAGGATGGCGAACGCCAGGTCGCGGTAATTCATGCCGCGCATCGCATTCAGTTCGTCCTGGCTGAATTGCGGATATTGCTCGGGCAGGTAGAGGCCGCCGTCGGGCGCCAGGCCGCCAAGCAGGATTTCGGTAAACGACTGTGCGGGCGACTGCCCGCGGGTGGAAACGTATTTCATGGCACAACTGATGCAGCAGGCTGCTATGCCTGCCTGCAACCCTTTCCTCAAGTTATCGGCTTAGCTCTTCCATGCGCAAGCGGGTCACGCTGCCGGAAATGGCAGGCAATGCCTCGATGGCGGCAATCGCGTCATCCATGTTCTTCTCGACCGTGACATGGGTCAGGATGATGATGTCGGCCTGGTCCTCGCCCTCTTGCGGTTCCTTCTGGATCATCGCATCGATCGAAATCTGGCGGTCGCCCAGGATGCGGGTCACATCGGCCAGCACGCCCGGCTTGTCCACCGCGCGCAGGCGCAGGTAATAGGCGCTGCTCACCTCGCCGATAGCGAGGATCGGCAGGTCCACGAGCTGGTCGGGCTGGAAAGCCAGGTGCGGCACGCGCTGGTGCACGTCGGTGGTATGCGTGCGCGTCACGTCGACGATGTCCGCAACCACGGCGCTCGCGGTGGGCTCGGCACCCGCTCCCGCGCCGTAATACAAGGTGGGACCGACTGCATCGCCCTTCACCAGCACGGCATTCATGGCGCCGTTGACATTGGCGATCAGGCGCTTCTCGGGAATCAAGGTCGGATGCACGCGCAATTCCACGCCCTTGCTGGTGCGCTTGGTGATGCCGAGCAGCTTGACGCGGTAGCCCAGCTCCTCCGCATAGCGAATGTCGATGGAGTCCAGCTTGGTGATGCCTTCGACATAGGCCTTGTCGAACTGCATCGGGATGCCGAAGCCGATCGCGGCCAGGATCATGAGCTTGTGCGCGGCGTCCACGCCCTCGACGTCGAAGGTCGGGTCGGCCTCGGCATAGCCCAGGCGCTGCGCCTCCTTGAGCACGTCGGCAAAGGCCAGGCCCTTTTCGCGCATTTCCGAGAGGATGAAATTGGTGGTGCCGTTGATGATGCCCGCGATCCACTCGATGCGGTTGGCGGCCAGCCCTTCGCGCACGGCCTTGATGATGGGGATACCGCCCGCCACGGCCGCCTCGAATGCGACAATCACGCCCTTCTGCTGCGCAGCGGCGAAAATCTCGTTGCCATGCAGCGCGATCAGCGCCTTGTTGGCGGTGACCACGTGCTTGCCGTTCTCGATCGCCTTCATCACCAGTTCGCGCGCAATGGTGTAACCGCCGATCAGTTCGACCACGATGTCGATGTCCGGATCTGCCACCACGGCGAATGCATCGTCGGTGACGTCAATCTGGCCTCCTGTTACCTTGCGGGCCAATTCCAGGTTGCGGTCGGCGACGCGCGTTATGGCAATTGGGCGGCCGGCACGGCGTGCGATTTCTTCCTGGTTGCGTGTAAGAACGGTATAGGTGCCGCCACCGACAGTACCGATGCCGAGCAGGCCAACATTGATGGGTTTCATTCAGTTTCCAGTTATCTTGCTTTTCAATCTTGTATCAAGATCCGCGCGGTCATGCCGTCGCGTTCTGCGGTCTTGCTTGCGTGTCTTTCGAGGCTTTGCCGTCCACCACGGTGAGGGTGCTGTGCTGCTTGCGGTAGTTTTCCAGGAAGCGGGCGATGCGGGTAAAGGCTTCGGTGAGGTCATCCACGTTCGGCAGGAATACGACGCGGAAATGGTCCGGCGCGCGCCAGTTGAAGCCCGTACCCTGCACCAGCAAGACCTTTTCCTCCAGCAACAGGTCGAGGATGAATTGCTGGTCGTCCTCAATGGGATATATCTTGGGATCGAGGCGCGGGAACAGGTACAGGCCGGCCTTGGGCTTGACGCAGCTCACGCCGGGAATGTCGGTCAGCATCTTGTAGGCAAGGTCGCGCTGCTTGCACAAGCGGCCGCTAGGCGCCACGAGGTCGTCTATGCTCTGGTAGCCGCCCAGCGCGGTCTGGATCGCCAGTTGCCCGGGCACGTTGGCACAGAGGCGCATCGAGGCCAGCATATTGAGGCCCTCGATATAATCCTTGGCATGGCGCTTCTCGCCCGAGATCACCAGCCAGCCGGCGCGGTAGCCGCAGGTGCGGTAGTTCTTGGACAAGCCGTTGAAAGTCACGAACAGCACGTCATCGGCCAATGAGGCGATCGAGGTATGGGTATTGCCGTCGAACAGCACCTTGTCATAGATTTCGTCAGCGAAAATCACCAGGCCGTGGTGGCGCGCGATCTCGATGATGCCTTCCAGCGTTTCACGCGGGTACAAAGCACCGGTCGGGTTATTCGGGTTGATGATGACGATACCGCGCGTATTCGCCGTGATCTTGTTCTCAATATCCTTGAGATCGGGCAGCCAGCCGGTCTGCTCGTCGCAGACGTAATGACGCGCAGTGCCGCCCGCCAGGTTCACGGCCGCGGTCCACAACGGATAATCCGGCATCGGCACCAGCACCTGGTCGCCATTGTTGAGCAAGGCCTGCATGGCCATGACGATCAGCTCGGAAACGCCGTTGCCGATAATGATGTCGTCTATGGTCACGCCCTGGATGTTCTTCTGCTGGGTGTAATGCATGATCGCCTTGCGCGCGGCGAACAGGCCCTTGGAATCCGTATAGCCGGAGGCGGAATCCATGTTGCGGATCACGTCCTGCAGGATTTCCTCGGGGGCGGCAAAGCCAAAAGGCGCAGGATTGCCGATATTGAGCTTGATGATGCGGTGCCCGTCCTCCTCCATCTGGCGCGCTCGGTCCAGCACTGGGCCACGGATGTCGTAGCATACGTTGCTGAGCTTGCTGGACTTGGAGATTTCTTGCATGGCGGCCTGCAGATTCCGGTTGGGGAAAATGTGCTATCTTACATTGAGTTGGCATGCAATTGAAGCATGACGCCTCAAAAGACCTCATTAGATTATTCGATATATCTCTCATGAAATTACACCTTACCCAGGCTGCGGGCAGCCACCTGATTACCGGTTACGGCGACGGTTGGGTCGAAGTCAACCACCAGCGCCACGAACATAGCCTGATCGTATTGCCGGGCAGCCTGCTGCCTGCGTGGCCGGTCGAGAGTTTCGACCATCTGCAGGCAGCGAACTTCCAGGAGCTGCTGGCGCTCAAGCCTGAACTGATCCTGCTCGGCACAGGCAATCGGCACCGCTTCCTGCATCCTTCCATAGTCCGCGACCTCATCGCCGCCGGCATCAGCGTGGAATGCATGACCACGGAAGCCGCCTGCCGCACCTACAACATCCTGATGGCGGAAAGCCGCCAGGTGGCGGCAGCCTTGATTGTCTGAACAAGCACAGGCGCAGCAATGCATTGCAACAATCTGATACTATAAATTAATCCATATCTGAATCTGTTACAAAACTGCCCGCTTCCGCACAATTCCGCATAGCATCACTCACTCAGGAATTGCCATGCAAGCAGAAGCCACCATCGCCCGACCGACCGCGGCACGTAAAGTCATTCCCATCGTGCCTTATTCGGTCAAGGGGCGTTACCGCAACCTGAAATCCATCATCCTCAATGCCGCTTTCGGCGTGTATTTCCTCCTGCCCTGGCTGCCCTGGCCCAACAAGGTCGGGCAGGCATTGTTGTTTGATATCGGCAATTCGTGCTTCCATATCTTCAACCTGGTGCTCTACCCGCAGGACTTGATGGTGCTCGTGGGCATCATGGTGGTAGCCGCCAGCCTGCTTTTCGTCTCCGCAGCCATGTTCGGGCGGATATTCTGCGGTTTTTTCTGCTTCCAGACCTTGTGGACGGATGCCTTCCGCTTTATCGAAAAATGGATACAGGGTGAAGCCCAGGCCAGGAAGCGCTTGCAGCAAGCACCCTGGAGCCTGCGCAAAGCCGCACTGATCGGCAGCACCCATGCGCTCTGGCTGGTGTTGTCATTTGCCACGGCCGTCACTTTCACCCTGTATTTTGCCGAGTCGGGCACGCTCCTAAGGCAGGTGTTCGCCGGAGAAGCGGCGATTGCTGCCTATGTCACTATTTCCGTGCTTACCGCCACTACGTATGTCGCCGCAGGCTTCGCGCGCGAGGACGTATGCTTCGTCGCCTGTCCTTACGGCAAATTCCAGGGCGTGATGCAGGACCCTTCTACCGTGACGGTGATCTACGACAAGGCACGCGGCGAAGGCCTGCATGGCCGCCAGGCGCCCACAGCCAAGCTCAAGACGGCGGAAATCCGCCGCAGCCAGGGCTTCGGCGACTGCATAGACTGCAGCTACTGCGTGAACGTCTGCCCGACAGGCGTCGATATCCGCAAGGGATTCCAGATCGGCTGCATCTCGTGCGGCTTGTGCGTGGATGCCTGCAACAACATCATGGACAGCCTGAAGCTGCCGCACGGCTTGATCCGCTTCGACCGTGACGAGAACATCCAGGAGCCCGACGTACGCATGCAACGGTGGTCCAAGGCAAAGCGGCTCGGCTACCTCTGCGTATTGATCGCCAGCATCGCCTTCACCTGGCATTCCATCAGCACGCTCACCCCCTTCACCGCCATCGTGCAACAGCAAAGGCAGCCGCTGGTCACCCAGCTTGCGGACGGCAGCCTGCGCAACCGCTATGAATTGCGCATCAGCAACAAATCCGGCAATGCGGAAACCTATGCCATCCAGGCGCATGGGCTTCCGGCAGGTAGCTTCAAGGGACGCGAGGAAATCACAATTCCCGCAGGCAAGTCGTACGCCAGCAGTTTCAGCGTATCTCTGACGCCGGCAGTGGCCGCCAGCATCCCCAGCTTCATTGTCAGCGTCACGCCGCAAACGCAGCCCGATGCGGCAGAGAACCTGACGGCAAGCTACTTTGCAAAATGACCCTGGCAGGCAAAGCCAGCTTCACAGCTAGCAGCCCGGCGGTTGATTGCCGGCCCGGCAATTATAGTCTGCAAAAAGAAAAGGACTGCCGCAGCAGTCCTGTCTCCCTAAATTATGTGGCGCAGGCCGAGATACGGCACTCAGGCATGGCGACGGCGCAATGCCAATAGCACACCGAACCCGCACAGCATGAGCGCCAGCGCGGAAGGCTCCGGCACGGCAGCCACGGCAAATTGGCCATTGCGGTCGATCACCGCCCAGACCTGGTTGGCGGCCGTATCCACGCCGTAAGTGCCCAAGCCATACGAGGACTGCCAAGCGCCAATGACGAAGCTCGGCGTGCCATCGGTATTGGCGTCCACTGCGAGCACCCATTGGCCGTCGAGCTGATACACCAGGCGCAGCAACGCTTCGTCGATTGCAATATCCTCGCCGTAGCTCAGGGTGAGCACGAAGGGGTCGGCCACGCCATCCAGCAGGTTGTCCATGCCGCCCAGGTAGAGGATGTCGCTGTACAGTCCGTCCGTTCTCGCCACCCAGCCGAAGTTGACGATGTTGCCAAGCTGCTGGGTGATGCCTGCGCCCGAATCAGGCTCGGTGGTCACGGAGCGCCCATCAAGGTTTTGGCCAGCCAGGATCTCGGCTTTGGTGCCAACGAAGCCATTGCCCTCCACAATCGCGCTATTGAGGCCGGCATAGGATTCACCAACGTTGACGGCATACGATTTGCCGTTGGTCGAGAACGTGGTGCGATCGGCCACGCGCCACTCGGGCTCCCAGGCCTCGGAGAAGTCCGATGAGGCCGGCGGGGTCGCCGAATAGTGTGTGAAGGTGACGAACGGCCCGTTGATATCGACGACGCTGTAGCCGACCTCGTTATTGACCAGCGCGGCGCCGACTTCTTCACCCACGTTGAACTCATTTTCGAAGCGATAGTTTTTCTCGGCGTTGGAACCCGCGACGATGTGATGCAGCAGCACGTCCTGACCGTCGACCGCCGCCGAGCGGCTGTACTGGTGGTCATGGCCGCTGAAGTAGGCATCGACGCCATTTTCGCTCAACTGGGTGAGCACCTGCATCCGCAGCGGGCTGTCGCCAAGCACGCCCTCGCGAGCACGGCCGAAGAATGGCTCGTGGGCGTAGACGAACATGTGGTCGTAGCTGCCCTTCTGCTGGCTGCCTACCCAGCCGATCAGCTCGCTGGGCATCGCGCCATATAAGTCGAGCGAGACGAAGAGCGTGTTATTGTAGGCGAAGGAGTAGGACGCTCCCGGCCCCGTCGTGACCGTCGGCCCGCTCAAGCTGGGAAAGGCCGTAGACCAAATGTCGGTGCCCCGGTAAGCCGAAGGCCCGAGCAAGGGGTCGATGCCCCCGATGGCGCTCTCGGCGCGCACGTCGTGATTGCCGCGCGTCAGGTAGAGAGGAATGCCGGCGTCGGCCAGCGGCTTCGCAGCCTGTTTCCATGTATCGAATTCAGCCGCCGTGCCGTTCTCGGTGAGGTCGCCGATGGAAATGAGCAGGTCGATGTTATGGTTGTTCACAAAGCGGTCCACCACCGGCTGCATCAGCCTGACGGATACGCCACGCGGGTCGCCGGCCCCCTGGGTATCGGTAAGGAGACCGAAGGACCACTGGGCAGGAAGTGTGCCGGCGGCAGATACGGCAAGCAGCGGCTGCCCGCCGAGCGCGATCCCGATCCAGGCAGCGGCGACAAAACGATTTCGAGCGATAGACTTCAGCTTCATAACAACTCCCCTAATCAACATGAGCAAAAATGAATGGAGCGAGTCTCTCCGCCGGCGATGACCTCAGCATGAATGGGGGACTAGTAACGCAGGCGGTCTTCGCCAGACCAGGAACGCGAAGCCTGGCGAATCACTGCACGGACCTCATGCCACTGCATCTGTCCCGCCTAGCGAAAATTTTCGTATCTACTTGAAGTCGCGCTAAACCTTTATAAAGCTCTAAGTCATTCGTTCATTGACAAAAAAAAGCCCGGCAGGAAGGGGCCGGGCAAAAGGACTCAGACATTACTCAGTGGAGATGAGCCAGAATGAGTCGAGGAGATGATGCGTCAGTACATCAATAAAACCGTCCTTACAGGCTGAACACGTTCATGGCACCGCCGCCAGGAGCCGCGTTCCATTCCTTCAGTTCCTTGTAGCCGCCAGCAGCGCCCAGGCCCGCAGTTTCCTCTTCCAGGCCCAGGTTCATGGCTACGCCGGCCCAGCCGCCGATACCGGACAGTACGCCAACATATTGCTTGCCCTTGTGGGTATAGGTGATCGCGTTGCCGACCACGCCGGAGCCGACCTGCATCTTCCATAGCTCCTTGCCGGTCTTGGCATCCAGCGCCTTGAACCAGCGGTCCAGCGTGCCGTAGAACACAAGGTCAGAGCCGGTTGCCAATGCGCCGCCCCAGGCCGAGAACTTCTCCTTGTTGTACCAGGCCGCCTTGCCCTTGAGGCCGTCCCAGGCCATGAAGCCGCCCATCACGCCGTCAGGCCCCGCGAACATGGTCAAGGTCGCCCCTACCCAAGGCTGGCCCGCGATGTACTTGGACTCGGTCGGCTCGTAGGTCATGCACACATGGTTCAGCGGCACATAGAACATCTTGGTGCGCGGCGAGAATGCAGCCGGTTGCTCGTCCTTCACGCCCAGAGCGGACGGGCAGATGCCCTGCGCATTGTAGTCCTGATGGGTGGAATACTTAGGGTCCTTGTTCGGGATGCCGGTCTTGAGGTCGATCGACTTCGCCCAGTTGACGAACGGATGCATTTTCTCGGCCACCAGCAATGTGCCGTTGGTACGATCGAACGTATAGCCGAAACCGTTGCGGTCGAAATGGGTGGCGAGCTTCTTGCCGTCGGCTTCCCAAAGGATGCTTTCGTTCATACCGTCGTAATCCCATTCGTCGTGCGGCGTCATCTGGTAGCCCCAACGCGCCTCACCGGTATCCACGTCGCGCGCGAAAATGGTCATGGACCACTTGTTGTCGCCGGGACGCACGTCCGGGTTCCAGGTGCCGGGGTTACCCGTGCCGTAATACATCAGGTTGAGGGAAGGATCATAGGAGTACCAGCCCCAGGTCGGGCCGCCGCCATGCTCCCAGCCGTTCTTGACAGCCTGCGGCTTGAGCCAGGTCTTGATGCCCAGGTCCTTTTCCGGGAACTTGAGCTTTTCCTTGGGCAGGGGCTTGAAGGAACCGCCCTCCTTGTTGCCGCCGTTCACGTCCTCATAAAGCGACAAGGCGCTGTAATGCGGGTTGTCCTTGTTGAAATCCTTGCCGATCAATGCGTCCGCGTCCGAACCCGTGCTGTAGGCACGCCATACCAGACTGCCGTCCTTGATGTTGTAGGCCGAGATATAGCAACGCACGCCATACTCGCCGCCCGAACAGCCGGTCACGACCTTGTCCTTGATCACGTGCGGCGCGTTGGTGGTGGAAGCGCCCTCCTTGGTATCGACCACCTTCACATCCCAGAGCTTCTTGCCGGTCTTGGCGTCCAGCGCGACCAGAATGCCGTCGTTCTGCTGCAGGAATATCTTGCCGTCGCCGAACCCCAGGCCGCGGTTGACATTGTCGCAGCACAGCAGTGCCTGCACGGCAGGGTCCTGCTTGGGGAAATACGACCAGAGGATTTTCTGGTTGTTGTTGAGGTCGAGCGCATACACATTGTTGGGGAACGCGGTGTGGATATACATCACGCCGTTGACCACGAGCGGCGCGCCTTCATGTCCGCGGTTCACGCCTGTCGCAAAGGTCCAGGCGTACTTCAGGTTCTTCACATTGCTCTTGTTGATCTGCGACAGGCCGCTATAGCCGGTGTTGGCGTAATCCTTGCGCGGATGCGCCCACTGGCCGTCGTCCTTCATCAGGTTTTCCAGGTCGGTCGCCAATGCGGGGATTGCTGCAAGCCCCAGCAAACCGGCTCCAACCGCCATCGCTATCGTTCTAGCCTTCATGCCATTCTCCATAGTCTATCGTTCACGAATTATTTTCTTATGTCGTATACTGACCCGGGAGTTTTTCCCGGCAATTGACTATGGCAAGGCCTGTGCCAGCCTGCTGAAAACTGTAGAAATAACCGCCAAGACCCAGGCTGGACAAGGGATTACAAAGGACCGCCAATGCCCTCCCGCCTATACGGCGACAGAGAAAAACAAGGGATAGTTGTGTCATGAATGAACAGGTGCTACATTGGCTGGCACACTAGTTCAATCCCTTACAATCAGGTACTTAACCCATGCAAAATCCTGCCCTTGACGAAACCCTGCTTTTGAATGCAAGAAGCGAATTCCTTGCGCACGGCGTCGTGGAAAGCGGCGGCGTCTCCAAGGAGATCGAGCGCTCCTGGCGCAGGTGCGTGGAAAACGGCATGGAAGCCGGCGCCCAGGTGCGTACCGAAATACTGACCCGTCAGGAACTGCTGGTAAAGCAGGAAGCCAACCAACTATTGCTCTCCCAGGCCCGGCCGGAAATGGAAAGCCTCAACGAGCAGATCAGCCACACCCGCAGCGTCATCGTGCTGACCGACCCGCAGGGCTTCATCCTGCACAGCCAGGGCAATAGCGAATTCCTCGACGATGCCCAGCGCGTCGCCTTGATTCCCGGCTCTTCCTGGCAGGAAAGCCTGCGCGGCACCAATGCCATCGGCACGGCGTTGGTGGAGCGTTCCGCCATGACGGTGCAGGGAGCCGAGCACTTCCTCGAACGCAACCATGTGCTGGCCTGCTCGGCAGTGCCTATATTGAGCGCCCGCAACCAGGTGATGGGCACGCTGGACGTGTCGACAGACGCCAGCATGCCGCAGCAGCATACCCTGGCATTGGTGCGCATGTCGGCGCAGATGATCGAGAACCGGCTGTTCACCGCCAGCCATGAAGGGGCTTACTCGCTGCATTTCCATGCACGCCCTGAATTCATCGGCACCTTGTGGGAAGGCATCGCCATCTTCGACGACCGGCATCGCCTGGTGGCATTGAACCGCAGCGGCCAGTTCCAGCTCGGCATGACGCATGAGGAAATGGAAGACTCGCTGTTCAGCGAATTATTCGCCAGCAGGCCGGAAACCCTGATGCAGGCATCGCAGGCAAATGCCCTGATTACGCCGCTTTACACCGCCCGAGAAGCCAGGCTGTATGCGCGGATCGAACTTCGCCAGCCGCTTGCCGCCCGCAATGCGCGCGCAAGCAGCACCTCGGCCAGCAAACGCCACTGCCCTGCCAGCCTGCAGATGCTGAATACCGGCGACCCGCGCGTTGCCCGCGTCATCAGCCAGGTAGAGCTTGTCGTCAACCAGGACATTCCCATCCTGATCGAGGGTGAAACCGGCGCAGGCAAGGAATTGTTCGCGCGGGCCATCCACGAAGCCAGCGACCGCAGCCGGGGCCCGTGGGTCGCCGTCAACTGCGCGGCATTGCCCGAGGGCCTGATCGAGGCGGAACTGTTCGGCTATGAGGAAGGCGCGTTTACCGGCGCGCGCCGCAAGGGCAGCCCAGGCAAACTGGAGCAAGCCGACGGCGGCACCCTGTTCCTGGATGAAATCGGCGACATGCCATTGGCCTTGCAGGCGCGCCTGTTGCGGGTATTGCAGGAGCGCAGCGTCACCCCCTTGGGCAGCACAAAATCCAAACCCGTCAATTTCGCGCTGTTGAGCGCCACCAACCAGAAACTGCGCGAGAAGGTCGAGAGCGGCGAGTTCCGCCGCGACCTCTACTACCGCCTGAACGGCCTCACCGTCACCCTGCCCGCCTTGCGACAGCGCCAGGACTTGCCTGCATTGGTGGAGACCATCCTGCAAACCGAGAACGCCGCAGGAAAAGCGATCGACCAGGACGTCGCAGCCTTGTTCAAGGCGCATCCATGGCCGGGCAACATCCGCCAATTGCATAATGTGCTGCGCACGGCGCTGGCGCTGTCCGGGACCGCGCCTATCTCCATGATGCACCTGACGCAGGATTTCCTCGACGACATGGAAAACGCCGCCGAGGACGACGCGGCCCCTTCATTGACCAGCCTGACGGCGGAAGCCATCAAGGCCGCCATGCAGGCGCATGCCGGCAATGTCTCGGCGGTGGCGCGGCAGCTCGGCATCAGCCGCAATACGCTGTACCGGCGCATGCGCGCAATGAACCTGGTGTAAACAGCGCTTTAGAACACCAAGCAAAAGTTAGCCGCTCTGAATGTAATGCGGCTTGCTATTCGTGACGGTCGGCCATCAGCGCCAGCTCGGCTTCGCTGAAGCCTGCCGCCCTGCGTGCCGGGAAATTGAACGGGCCGCGCAGCTTGGGAGCCTGGTATTGCGCGGTAAGCCTGGCATAAGTGGAGACGGGCTCCAGCCCGCGCTGCTCACATAGCCAGCCATACCAGCGGTTGCCGATCGCCACATGGCCGATTTCATCCCGCAGCAGGATATCGAGGATCGCAGCCGCCCCGAGGTCGCCCGCCTGCGCCAGCTTGGCCCGCAGCGGCGGCGAAGCATCCAGCCCGCGTGCCTCCAGGGTCCGAGGCACCAATGCCATGCGCGCCAGCACGTCGTCACTGGTTTTCGCCACCATCTCCCATAAACTGTCGTGCCCGGTGAAATCGCCGTAGCGATAGCCCAGGCTTTGCAGGTGCGTGTGCAGCATGGTGAAGTGCAGCGCCTCCTCCGCCGCGATCTTGAGCCAGTCCGCGTAGTATTGCGGCGGCATGCCGGCAAAGCGCCAGACCGCATCCAGCGCGAGGTTGATCGCATTGAACTCGATATGGGCCAGGGCATGGATCAGCGCCGCCCTGCCCTCGGCGGTCCTCATCGAGCGCCGCTCCAGCAGCAGCGGCGATACCAGCTCCGGCTTGTCGGGACGGCCGGGGATGGGCCCCGCCGCTTCCAGACCCGCCTGCGGATCGACGCTGAGCTCGCCCGCGAGCCAGGATTCTCGCAAGGTTTTGACGGCTTCCGCCTTGTCTTCGGGCGAGCGCATGCAAAGCAGCGCCAATGCCGCATGGCGCAATTCTTGACCGCCACCCTGGAACGGGCCTGTTTCTGCTTGCAATGTCATGCGCGCATTCTAACCGCACGCATCCCGTTCACCAACGGCAAGCTTGGCTTACAAAAATTTACATCAAGCTGAAATACAAAGCAGAATTTGCAGTAATATGGATATATTTAAAATAAACTAGGGAGCGAATCATGGGAGGGTATGAAGTTCCTGGGGTTTATGTGGAAGAAATACCGCACACCACCAGTATCGTGCAATCCACAGTGACCTGCCTGCCCTTGTTCATCGGCTATACCGAAAAGGCAATCGACCAGGATGGGCGCTTACTGGCTCGCGGCGAACGGTGCGCCATCACCTCGTTTACAGAATATGAACGGTGCTTTGGCCAAGGGGCGCCGGAAATCCTTCGGGTCATGCTCGATGTGCATGGCCGGATTGTCACCAAGCAAAGCTACAGCCCGTTTTATCTGCACGCCAGCATGCGGCAATATTTTGCCAATGGCGGCGGCGTTTGCGAAATCCTTTCGCTCGGGCCGTTCCCGGAAGCCCCGCATGCAAAAACCTTTGCATCGGCGATCGCCCAGCTGCCGGCCAATCCCTCGTTCACCATGGTCGCCATCCCGGATGCCGTTTCGCTGGAAGAGCTTCCACAATTGCAGCAGCAGTTGTTGCAATATTGTGAACAACAGCACCATTGCCTGGCGGTGCTGGACGTCCCCTACTGCAACGACATATCCCTGAACACTACCGTTGCCCAATTCCGCCACCATCTGGGCCAGCAGGGCCTGCGCCATGGAGCCGCCTTCCTGCCGTGGCTGGCGGTGGCGATACCCAGCGCTCACCAGTTTGCCCACCTGGAGATCAAGTACACTCCTGGCGTAGCCAATGCCTGGAGCCAATACCACAAGGCAACCAAGCTCCAATCCACGCTGCTGCGCAAACGCATGCTGGAATCTCCCGATATGGCCGTCAGCAGGATGATTCCTCCCAGCGCCACCGTCATCGGACTTTTTCATGCAAATGACCTGCAACGTGGCGTATGGAAGCTCCCCAGCCATGTGCAGATCAAAGAGGTACAATCCCTCGCTGCAGCGATCAACGATGAGCGGCAAGCGTCCTTGAATATAGATAAGGATGAAGGAAAGTCCATCAATGTCATCCGCCGCTTCACCGGCAAGGGAATTCTGCTGTGGGGAGGGCGCACGCTGGCGGGCAATGACGCCGAATGGCGCTATATCTCCGTGGCGCGCACCCATGGTTTTATCAATGCATCGCTGCACCGTTATCTGGCTGCACAGCATTTCAAAGCGAATGACGCCGCGACCTGGACAGCCGTCCGCGAAAGCTTCAATCAATTCCTGCTTACATTCTGGCGCGCAGGCGGCTTGGCCGGCAACAAGCCTGAACAGGCTTTTTATGTGAAGTCCGGCCTGAATGAAACCATGACCAGCGACGATATAGCTGCCGGACGCCTCATCATCGACATTGGCCTGGCATTCGTCCGCCCTGCCGAATTCATGGCCTTGAGAATCCAGCACGCCGTCGCGGCAGACCGCAAACGTACGACGCCGGCATCGCGCAAAACAACGCCTTTGCCCAAGAAAACCAGGGTTCGCGCGAAAACCAGCCCGCTCAATGTCGCGATCAAGAACATTGCCGCCACACAAGCCAAGCCGCCATCGCTGGAACCATCCTGATGCCGGCCCAGCAACTAAACGTCGTCGTCCAGGACAAGGTATTCCGCAATCTCGATGCGCTATCCATCGAGCATCGCCTGAACACCCTGCCCCGCGCCTCAGCGCAGCTGGCGTTCAGTTCCATGGACGAGCTTGATCAGGCTGGCAGCGGCCTGCTGCCGGGCCAACCGATCGAGTTTCGCCACGGCGAGCAAACCCTGTTCACTGGGAAAATTGCAAAACACAGCATCCACTATTCAAAAGCAGAATGCCTGCTGGTCCTCGAGTGCGCCCATCCCGCCTTTGCATTGGCAACACAGCCGCGCAGCCGATATTTCACCGACATTGCCGACGGCAGGATTATCGAGGATGTGCTGGCTGAACATGGCATCAGCGCCGAAATCAACGCGCCTACCCTCCATCTCGATAGCGTGATCCAGCACAATCTCAGCGACTGGGACTTCGTATTGCAGCGCCTGGCGGCTAATGGGCTGGTGGCCTATTGCAGTGACCACGCCGTGATCGCAGCGACACCGGCATTGGATACAAAACGTGGTTTTTCCCTTCCAGCGCAAGACCTTATCAGTGCGGATATTGCCGTGGACGCCAGCCGGCAAGTTGCCAAGCTCACGCTTTCCGCCTGGAACCCTCACGACCAGGAGCTTATGCAAGTGGAGGCTGAGGCTGTCGATTTCCCAGCCAACGACCGCCTGGCGGCGGCCATCCCCTTGCTGGAACAAAACATTTATAGCAAACGCCTCACTGGCGAATACTCGCAGCAGGAACTACAGACCCTGGCCAATGCGCAGCTTGCGCAATCGCGACTCGCCATGATCCAAGGCAAGGTGACAGCCAATGGGTTGCATACCGCCTCTCCAGGCCAGGCGCTGCTCCTTGAGCAATGCGGCAGCCACCTTTCCGGGCAATATTTCATTGCCGGTATCACATATGCGCTATCCCCCGGCGCCGCACCGGTAACGCACTTTGATATTGGCTTGCCGCTGCCCACGGATATCCAAGAAACAACCCAGGGGTTTTCAGGCCTGCTGATCGGGAAAGTGCTCGCAACCGACAACGACCCTCAAGCCGCCGGCAGGATCAAGGTCACCGCCCCCTTGATCGACCCGCACGGAGCAGGCACCTGGGCCAGGCTCGCCACCCTGCAAGCCGGCATGAATTCAGGCACCGTGTTCCGCCCGATCGTGGGCAGCGAGGTGATATTGGGATGCTTCGGCGCGAATCCGGACGACATTGTGGTATTGGGCGCATGCCACAGCAGTGTCACCCCTGCGCCCTGGGAAAATGCCGATTTGCACGGATTCCAAAGCCCCGGCCAACTCAAGCTGGCTTTTGACGACGAGAAACAACGAATCGTGATCAGCGCCAGGGACGGCACCAAGTTATACCTGAGCCAGGATGCCGCGGAAACCTTCCTGCTTGAGGACCAGCAACAGAATAAAATCCGCTTTACCAGTGACGGGATGCACCTGCAGAGCCACCAACTCTTCCTGGAAAGCGACAATCTCAAGCTCAAGGGGCTCAATGTGGACGTGGAAGCCAAACACTCCTTGCGCCTGAAGAGCGGAACCAGTATGGAAATAAGCACCTCTGGCAACCTGAAGCTCAAGGGCAGCCTGGTCAGCATCAACTAACTGCAGGGAAACCCGATGAAACCAGCTGCACGCGCGGGAGACAACCTTCTGACCCTTGACCGAATGATGATGCCCCGCATCAGCCGCATCATGAATGGCTGCCCCACGGTATTGATCGGCGGCATGCCTGCAGCCTGCGTGGGGCATGGCGCCGGCGCCGATGTCATCGTGGAGGGATCGCCGACCGTCCTGATCAATGGCTTGCCCGCGGCCCGCATAGGCGACCCTACCGGAAGAGGCGGCTACGTCATGCCGCCTGGCGCTATCTACGTATTGATCGGCTAGGGCAATCAGCCCTCTTCCTGCAACAGGATGGCCAGCCTCGCCTGCAGCACCATGTTTTCCAGGATCAGGCGCGTCACGGTCGCCGCCATCACCATTTCCCGGTCCTCGGCAGGATTGTCCTCACGGAACCTTTCCATGATCTCCGCTACATTGATGCAGGCGAGTTGACGCAAATCATCGGCATCAAACGGCAATCCGGAGAAATCGACCGGGTCCTCGCTTTCGATTTCCTGCAGCAATTGCATCAAGGTCTGTACGTTCATGCTGCAAAGTATAGAACCAGCCTGCCTCAGCCGCCAGCAATGAAACTTCACGGTTTCAAGGTTGCCATACCCGTCCCTGCTGTTATCATGAAACAACGTCCCTCCCAAGGAGAATGTAAATGCAGCCCCAAGCCGCGGACCACGCCCTGGATGAACAAGAATTGGCGCAATTGCATGCCTACTGGCGCGCCGCCAACTATCTCTCGGTCGGCCAGATCTACCTTTACGCCAACCCGCTGCTCAAGACGCCATTGCTGCCGGAGCACATCAAGCCGCGCTTGCTGGGCCATTGGGGAACGACGCCGGGGCTCAATTTCGTCTACGTACACGCCAACCGCGTCATCCGCGAGCACGACCTCAACATGATCTACATTACCGGGCCTGGACACGGCGGCCCGGCCGTCGTCGCCAACACCTACCTGGAAGGCAGCTATACCGAGCTTTACCCGGAAATCACCGAGGACGAGGCCGGCATGCTGAAGCTGTTCAAGCAGTTCTCCTTCCCGGGCGGCATTCCCAGCCATGCCTCGGCGCAGACGCCGGGGTCTATCAACGAGGGCGGAGAGCTGGGTTATTGCCTGCTGCATGCGTTCGGCGCGGTATTCGACAACCCCGACCTGATCGCCTGCTGCGTGGTCGGCGACGGCGAGGCGGAAACCGGCCCGCTGGCCACCTCATGGCACGGCAACAAATTCCTCAACCCCAAGACCGACGGCGTGGTATTGCCCATCCTGCACCTCAACGGCTACAAGATCGCCAACCCCACCATCCTGTCGCGCATCGGCGATGAAGAACTGCAGAAACTGTTTGAAGGCTACGGCTACAAACCTTACTTCGTCGAGGGCAGCGACCCGGACTTCATGCACCAGCGCATGGCAAGCGTCATGGACCAGGCCATCGGGGAAATTCAGCAGATCAAGCGCGAAGCCGGCCTGAAACGCGAAGTCAGCCGTCCGCGCTGGCCCATGATCATCCTGCGCTCACCCAAGGGCTGGACCGGGCCTGCGGAGGTGGACGGCAAGCCGAATACCGGCACCTTCCATGCGCACCAGGTGCCTTTCGGCGAGTTGGACAAGCCCGAGCATATCCAGCTGTTGCAAGACTGGATGCAATCCTACGCGCCGCACGAATTGTTCGACGGGCAAGGCAGGCTCAAGGAAGAACTGCGCGCGCTGGCCCCCAAGGGCGAACGCCGCATGGGCGCCAACCCGCACGCCAACGGCGGCCTGCTGCTCAAGCCGCTGGAGCTGCCGGATTTCCGCAAGTTCGCTTACGCCGTGACCCAGCCGGGCGAACGCCAGGCGAGCACCACGGGCGAACTCGGCAAGTACCTGGCCGAGGTATGGCGGCTGAATCAGCACAACTTCCGCGTATTCAGCCCGGATGAAAACAACTCCAACCGCCTGCAGGCATTGTTCGAGGTCACCAATCGGCAATGGATGGCGGAGCGTCTAGAAGGCGACGAGAACCTCGCGCCGCATGGCGGCGTGATGGAGATACTCTCCGAACATAGCTGCGAAGGCTGGCTGGAAGGCTACCTGCTCACCGGCCGCCATGGCTTCTTCTCCTGCTATGAGGCATTCATCCATATCATCGACTCGATGTTCAACCAGCATGCCAAGTGGCTCAAGGAATGCGGGCACATCCCCTGGCGCAAGCCGATCGCCTCGCTCAACATCCTGCTGAGCTCCCATGTCTGGCGTCAGGACCACAACGGCTTCTCGCACCAGGACCCGGGCTTCATCGACCATGCCGCCAACAAGAAGCCCGACATCATCCGCATCTACCTGCCCGCCGACGCCAACACCCTGATCGCAGTCACCGACCATTGCCTGCAAAGCCGCAACCTCATCAACGTCATCGTCGCTGGCAAGCAGCCGCAAGGGCAATGGCTGGACATGCCCGCCGCGATCGAACATGCGCGCCGCGGCGCCAGCATCTGGGATTGGGCCGGCAACTGCGCGGCAGACGAGGAGCCCGACCTGGTGATCGCCAGCGCGGGCGACGTGCCAGTGATGGAGTCGCTCGCTGCCGTCATGCTGTTGCGCGAGCACGTGCCCGAACTCAAGATACGCTACGTCAACGTGGTCGACCTCATGGCCCTGGTGCCTCACGAAGTGCATCCGCACGGCCTCACCGATGAGGCCTTCGACGAACTGTTCACGCAGGACAAGCCGGTGATCTTCGCCTTCCACGGCTACCCCGGGCTGATCCACCGCCTCGCCTACAAGCGGCACAACCATGCTAACTTCCACGTGCACGGCTTCCTGGAGGAAGGCACGACCACCACCCCGTTCGACATGACCGTGCTCAACCGCCTGGACCGCTACAGCCTGGTCAAGAACACCTTGCGCTGGCTGCCCCATATCGAGAACGCCGCGGTGCTGGATGCGCTCATGGATGAGAAGCTCGCGCAGCACAAGCAATACATCTGGCAGCACGGCGAGGACATGCCGGAAATCCGGGATTGGAAATGGCAGCCTGCCAATATTTAATGGTTTGGATACAGCGGCTCAGGGCAACTGCGGCAAGGTCTCGTCAAGGGCTGCTCTGGCGGTATTGGATGATTCCAGGCTGATCGACTCAAGCAGCGTGCGGTCGGCTGATAACTTGTTGATCACGGTGCTTTCGGAAAGCTCGACCAGGTAGCCGGCTCCGTCCAGGCTGTCCTGGATAACGGCCTCGGTCATCTCCCTCGCCTTCTTCAGCAGGATATCCCACTCATGCTCGGCATCAACCACGACTTGGCTTTCCAGGAGCTGGACATGCGGTTCCAGCCATGGCGTGCCTCGCAACATCACTTGATAATGCAGGCAGAACTCACAAGAGCGCTTTACACGCATCCAGCCGGCTTGCTGCACCAGCTGGATGCAAGGGGAAATCCGCAGCATCAGCTCCGGTTTGCTGCGCATGGCGTTCCGTTCGCTGAGCGCCCCTGCATGAAAGGCCTCTTCATGTATTTTGCGCAATGCCGTACGGTAAGCAACGTCCTTGCTTTCCAGCTCCGTCTGGTATTCGTCGCGCAAATCCGTGATATGCACCAGCTGGAGATGGATCTGGCGCTCAAATTCCTGTCTTTGCCTGAATATCTCGTCCTTCAGTTGCTCAACCTGTCTCAACGTTTTGACATACTTATGTATTAGCATGCACTACCGCCATATTGACCGCTACGTTCAGTCCAGTGCCGATACATATGATTTCTCCCCTGCCTTGGTCAGCAGCACGCCACCACCTTATTTTTCATTTCAAATCAGGTCATTAAATAAATCGCACAAAATATAGATATTTAATGTCTATTTTCTAATAGACATATTAGTTCCTTATAAACAGCAAGGTCAATAGCGATCCTATATGTCTATTAAAATGTAGACATATAGGATCAAGTCTATGAAGGATTCACTCAGAAAGAAATTGGGCCTGTCCATCGCAACCCGCAGGAAGAACCTGGGATTGACGCAAGAATTCGTCGCCCAGCGGCTGGGGGTTGAGATCGAAACTGTGTCGAGAATCGAGCGTGGCGTCACCGCACCGTCGCTCAAGACCCTCAACAAGATTGCACATGAATTATCCAGCCCGATACAGGAATTTTTTGAAGCATCGAGCCCCGTATCCGTCGACCCCGACATAGAGGGACTGGTCGCGATCTTGCAGAACCTGGAGGAAAAAGACCGGAAATACGTGATTGAAGCGACGAAGTCGTTGAGCAAGCACCTGCTCAAAAGAGTCAATTAGTAGGTAAAAACAGTGCATCGTGCCTGCGCTGTTTACCATCACTGATGGCCTGCCACGCACGACAATACGAGACAGGCTAAGAGCAAGAACGGCTGATAAGACCGGCAAACTTAATCCAGAATGTCAGCCGCTTCTCATCAATGCAAATGCAGCCAGGTCACCGTGCCCGCTTTCATGTCGGGCACCAGCAACGCCTTGCCGTCTGGCGTAATGCCGATG
Source organism: Methylobacillus draconifructus (assembly GCF_045984355.1). NCBI lineage: Bacteria > Pseudomonadati > Pseudomonadota > Betaproteobacteria > Nitrosomonadales > Methylophilaceae > Methylobacillus > Methylobacillus draconifructus. The sequence continues at coordinate 320,846 of NZ_JBJQII010000003.1, forward strand.
TCGGCTGCGCTCTGGAACCCCTCGTGCTCAAGCGTGACTTCATCGTCGATACTGAGGCTGAATACCTTGCCGTTTATGTAATCGCTGATGTAAAGCTTGCGGTTCGCCCCGAGCGCCAGCCCGTCACCGCCGCCGAACCCCTTGGCAAGCTCGATCAGGTGGCGGTTGAGCAAATCGAGCTTGTACAACACGCCGCTGGCAAAATCAACATAGATCAATACTTCGCCGGTATCGTCCATCCACAGTCCGTTGGGCGCCTTGATCCTGGCATCATGCTGGTGGTGAATGACGGTATCGACCTTGCTTGTGGCGAGGGTAATCCTGTAGATCGCGCCGCTGGCGCCGCCCTGGTTGGCAATGTCGCCGCTGTCGCTCACGTACAGGTACTTGCCTTCGTAATCAGGCTCCAGGTCATTGAGGAAGCTTGGAGGCACAGGAAAAGCGCTTTTATCGGCCAGCACCACCCATTCGCCATCCTTGTCCACCTTGAGGATGCGATCCTTGTCCGCGACATAGAGCTCGCTCCCGACCAAGGCCAGCCCCTTGGGGTCGTTCATGCCCTTGGCAAACACGCTGCGCTTGCCGTCCGGCTCGATCACGCTGATCTGCCCGTCGCCGTCCTTGTCGAACTCGCCGATCTCGGAGACAAACACCCTGCCCGCCTTGTCCGCAAGCACGGATTCCGGGTTCTTGAAACCCTTGACCACCTTCAACTCGTGTCCTGAGGCCACGCCGGAAAACATCAACGCACTGCCGAGCAAGGCAGCCACCACGGTTTTAACCATCTACTCCTCCTGCGTTCATCTACATTATTGTCCTGGCATCATTCCATGCCTGGGATTATGCGGTCGAACGCAGGCGAACTCAACCTGGCACGCAGTTATGCGCCCTATTGGCTATGATGGGGCTTCAACAATGGCGTCACCAGCAGCATGAGCACTGCCACCAACACCAGCAGCCAGCTCGCCAGATGGAAATCCTGCGTCAGGTCGCGCAGGAACCCCACCGACAACGGCCCGGCGGCCGCAATCAAATATCCTACAGTCAAGACGAAAGCGTTCCAGGCGTTGGCTTCATCCACGCTATGCGTGTTATCCAATGGCAAGGTCATGCCCAGGGTGAACGCACCGCCAAGGCCGAAAGCGCAAATGGCAATGCTGAGGAACGGCGACCAGGCAGGCGCGAGCGCGATCAGCAACAAGCCGAGGACGGCCAGGGCCGCACAAGCCGCAAGCAGGCCCCGCCGGTCTATCGATTTGCTGATGGCGCCCAGTATGGGGTTGGATATCATGAATACCGTGGTGAACGTCGCGAGGATGAAGCCAGCCACCGAAGGTGCGATGCCGTATTCGATATACATGGGCGCCGTCCATGACAGCACGGCATAGAACAGGAAATTGTCGGCAGCGAAGAACAATGCCACCAGCCACGCCGTGCGGTTGCCCCAAGGCAAGCGGGCCGGATGGCCTGCCTGCTGCACATAACCCCGCTCCAGCCTTGCGACCCAGAACCAGCAAAGCAAGCCAAGGGCGGCAAACAGACTCCACATGCCGGCGCCCATGCGCCACCCTGCTTCGGAGTGCATGGCGACGGGGCCAGAGACGGCGGCGGACAAGGTGCTGCCGAAAGAGAGCGCAGTGGCGTAGATGCCCATAACCATCGCCGCCTTGTGCGGGAAATTGCCCTTGATGTACCCGGCGATCAACGCACCCGCGATGGCGATCCCGGCGCCGACACCGGCCGTGCTCAGCAGCAGCATGTCCACGCTGCGGGAAAACGCCCGCGCCGCAATCGCCACGCAGAGCAACAGCAATGCCAGCAGCAAGACGGGATCACGCCCGTAGCGGCGGGCCAGCCAAGGGGTGGGCAAGGCAAGCAGGCCCATCAATAAATCCGGGATGGTGGTGAGCAGCGACGCTGTGCTGTGGGAAAGCTGGAACTCGTCAATGATGGCGGGAAGCAAGGGCCCCATCGAGACAATGCCGGGACGCAATGCGATTGCGACCAGGATGATCGCCGCGATGGCAAAACCGACAGGAACTTTTGAAACAGGCCGGGAGGAATGCTGCGGCAAGGTCGCAGCCTCAAGGGATGTCGCCATGGACGGATGCTCTCATACACGATCAGGATGAGCAGCAATATAGTATGGCGGCAGCGCCGTGCACCATACGTTATCTTGCGTAGCGCGGATCAAGCGCTACGCAAGGTCGCACCGCTTATGGCTTTTTCAGTCCGGGCAATACCGCGATCATGGCACAGGGCGTATATGACTCCTTGTCGGAAAGGCCGTCGTCGATCAGCTTCTTGATGGCCGGATCGGCCTGTATCTTGTCCGCCACCTGCTGGATTGCGAGGTCGTAAGTGGCCTGCACCGTGTTGGCAGGCAGGATGTCGAGATCGCCGCTCAAGCGCGATTCCCCGGTATAACTGGCAATCGCCTTGCCGCTGCCGGTGTAGACGGTGGCATTGATCGTGCCGTAGAAATTGCGCATGTGCGGGTTGTAGAACATCTTGGGCTTGACCCACAGCAGCACATTGGCGGTAACGCCCGCATCGCACATCACGGTTTCACCCAGCTTGGCGCTGAGCGTCCTGGTCAGCACCGGCTCGATCAAGGGGCCTTGGGCAAACCAGTAATCCTTCATGAAGTGCCAGAGCTTGATCTCGTTGGTGTATTCGTACGGGCTGATGTACACCGCCACCTTGCTGGTCGGCTGCGGCTCTTCGGCATGGGCCAGGCTTGACGCCAACAGCAAGGCTGCCAATCCCATCACGCATTTTTTCATTGCATTGCTCCTCACACGGGTTATTTCTTGTTGTAAGTAATACGATACACCAAACCAGCCCGGTCATCCGAGACGTACAACGCGCCATCAGGCCCGGTAATCACATCAACGGGGCGCCCCCAGGCGCTGTTCTTGGTTTGCCAGCCGGTGACGAAATCCTCCACGGCCACCGGCTTATTGTCCTGGAAGCGGATGCGCACCAGCTTGTAGCCGTATGGCTGCACGCGGTTCCAGGAGCCGTGCAGGGCCACGATCGCATCCTGCTTGTATTCGCCGGGGAAATTAGCCTTATCGAGAAAGGTGATGCCTATCGGCGTGGAATGAGCGCGCAAGGTGATGGCAGGCGGCTGGGTATTCTCGCAGAAACCGGGCTTGCCGGGGAAATTGGGGTCCGTCACCCTGTTGCCCCAGCAATGCGGCCAGCCGTAATGCTTGCCCGGCTCGATCTTGTTGAGATGCTCCGGCGGCAGTTCGTCGTTCATGGCGCCGCCCTTGGTTTCGGAACGCATATCCGCGCCGTTGTTGGTGGCATAGAGATCGCCCGTACCAGGCTGCCAGGCCAATCCTTGCGAATTGCGCAGCCCGCTCGCCCAGACCGCGCTCCTGGCGCCGCTCACGCTGCCGTCCGGCGCCCCGGCGGGCTTGCCGTCGAGGGTATAGCGCAAAATGGTGGCCCTGAGCGGGTCGTTCTCCACGCAGACGTTGCAACTGGAGCCTACGTTCAGGTAAAGGTGGTTGTCCGGTCCCAGCTTGACCGTCTTGAGCGTATGCCCGCCGCTGGGAAGATTGCTGATCAAGGGCACCAGCTTGGCGGCCGGGCGCTTTTTATCCTGCGCCTGCTCGACACGCACCACCCCGTCCTGGTTCGCCACCAGCATGGTGTTGCCGGCAAAAACCAGGCTATTGGGCGCGTTCAGCCCTTCCACCACGGGCACCACGTCATCGGCCACGCCGTCATGGTTGCGGTCCGGCAGCATATACACCGTATTGTCCACGCTGCTGGCAAGGTACAGATTGCCGTCCGGCCCGAACGCCATGAAGCGCGGACCGCGGAAATAATCGCCCTTGGCCGGGTTGAGCTTGGCAAAGGTGCTGATCTTGAAACCCGGCGGCAATGTCAGGCTGCCCGCAACGTCGTCCGGCACCTTGCTCACCGCGGCTACGGTGGTGCATGCCATGAGGGCTGCACTGGCGGCCAGCGCAGGCAATACACTCATCGAAAGTTTCTTCATCGCGCTCCCCCTATCTATGTATGCTCAATCAAGTTGATCGTCAGAGATTACGAGCCCGGGATCAGGCTTAGGTTCCCCTGTGAACGGGTTCTTCAAGAAATGAAAATGCCGGAACAAGTCCGGCACCCATTATGCGGCAGGCAAGGCCATGCCTGACATGGCGTTTGCAACCAGCATCATTGTCAACTCAATGGCACTTTTCTTCCTGGCAGCCGTCGTTCTTGGCGCCGGCAGCGGTCAGGAACTCCACCATGTCAGTACGGCCCTCGTCCTTCAGGGCGCGGATGATGGAGACATTGCCGCGCAGCTTGGCATTGACGTCCGCACCATGGTCGATCAGGTATTTGACGACCTCCTTGTTGCCTTGATAGGCAGCCAGGTGCAATGCTGTCATCTTGGTGATCGGGTGCTTGTAGTTCACATCGGCACCGTTCTCGACGAAGAACTTCACTGCATTCAACTGGCCCTTGTTGGCTGCGATTTCAAGAGCGGTCCAGGCAAAGAACAATTCATCGACCTTATACGGGTTGTTGAAGTACTTCTTCACAACCTTCATGTCCCCCTTGCCAATGGCGTCGGTATATTCCACCTGAGGATCCTCGGCATGCGCCATCACGGCCCAGCCAAGCACCAACGTTGCCAGGATAACTTTCAACATCTTCTTCATGCGACTTCTCCATAGTAATCATCATTTAATTAAGTGTGCTTATTATTGTTGAGGCTGCGAGGCGCGAAGACATCGCTTCTGCACCCCATAGCCTAACGCACATCTCGTACCCGTTGTTGACCGCTAGCCGATGAACCTCCTGGCATTGCGGAACATACGAATCCACGGCCCATCCTCACCCCAGCCATCGGGATGCCATGAGTGCTGCACGGTGCGGAAAACCCGCTCAGGATGAGGCATCATAATACTGAAACGGCCATCGGCGGTAGTCAGGCCGGTAATCCCCTTGGGCGAGCCGTTCGGGTTGAACGGATACACCTCGGTCGGGACGCCGTTGTTATCGACATAGCGCAGCGTCACCAATTGCTCCGCCTGCACACGCTGTTGCGCCGCTGCATCGGCGAACTCGGCATAGCCCTCGCCATGCGCCACGGCAATCGGCATGCGGCTGCCGGCCATGCCGCTGAAGAACAGCGACGGCGACTCCAGCACCTCCACCATGGCGACACGCGCCTCGAACTGCTCGGAACGGTTGCGCACGAAATGCGGCCACTGTTCGGCGCCGGGAATGATGCTGTGCAGGTTGCTCATCATCTGGCAGCCGTTGCACACGCCTAGCGCAAACGAGTCCGTACGGTTGAAGAACGCTGAAAACTCGTCGCGCGCACGCGGGTTGAACAGGATGGACTTGGCCCAGCCTTCGCCGGCACCGAGCACGTCTCCGTAAGAGAAGCCGCCGCAGGCGACAAAACCGGCAAAGTCCTTGAGGCTGACGCGCCCGCTGATGATGTCGCTCATGTGCACGTCGAAGGCATTGAAGCCTGCACGGTCGAATGCGGCCGCCATCTCCACCTGCCCGTTGACGCCCTGCTCGCGCAGGATCGCCATCTTGGGACGTGCGCCCGTCGCGATATAGGGCGCGGCAATATTCTCGCTGGGGTCGAAGCTGAGCTTGGCATGCAGGCCGATATCCCGCTCATCCAGCAGGCGATCGTATTCCTGCTGCGCGCATTGCGGGTTGTCGCGCAGCTTCTGCATCTGGTAGGTGGTCTCAGACCAAGCACGGTGCAATGCCACGCGGCTCTCGGCAAACACCAGCTTGCCTGCCTGGTGGATCAGGATATCGCCATGGCTGGCTGGCGCGCCGATCACATGCACCCTGCCTGCCAGGGTCTGTTCCAACTCTGCGACGATGACGGCCGCATCGGCAGCATGCACCTGCAATACCGCGCCCAGCTCCTCGTTATAAAGCGCAGCGACAGCGTCATGGCCCAAGCCGGTAATGTCGAGCTCCAGACCGGTACGTCCGGCAAACGCCATTTCGACCACGGCGGCAAACAACCCGCCATCGGAACGGTCATGGTAGGCCAGCAGACGGCCTTCGCGGTTAAGCTTCTGCACCGCATTGAACAAATGCTTGAGGCTATCCGCATCCTCGAGGTCAGGCGCCGCATTGCCTACGCTGCCGTACACTTGCGCCAGGGCGGAGCCGCCCAGGCGGTTCTTGCCCGCGCCGAGGTCAACCAGGACCAGGCGGGTGTCGCCGAGGTCGGTGCGCAGTTGCGGAGTCAGGGTCTTGCGCGCGTCTGGCGTAGGCGCGAATGCCGTCACCACCAGCGAGATAGGCGCGGTCACCGCCTTCTTTTCATTGCGCTCTTCCCACACGGTCTTCATGGACATGGAATCCTTGCCGACCGGGATGCTGATGCCCAGCTGCGGACACAGTTCCATGCCGACGGCCTTGACGGTGTCGAACAGGGCGGCATCCTCGCCTGGATGCCCAGCCGGGGCCATCCAGTTGGCGGAGAGCTTGAGTTCGGCAATATCGTCGATCAGGCTGGCGGCGATATTGGTGATCGCCTCGCCAATCGCCATGCGTCCCGAAGCGGGAGCGTCGATCAGCGCCAGCGGTGCCTTCTCGCCGATGGCGAATGACTCGCCGCTATAGGTTTCATAACCTGCCAGCGTCACCGCCACATCCGCCACCGGCACTTGCCACGGGCCGACCATCTGGTCGCGTGCGATCAGCCCCGTCACGGTACGGTCGCCGATGGTGATGAGGAAAGTCTTGTCCGCCACGCCAGGCAGGCGCAGCACGCGCTGAGCTGCCTCCTTCAAGTCAACACGCGAATGATCGAAAACTGGCAGCTCACGCGCCACATGCTTGACGTCGCGCGTCATCTTGGGCGGCTTGCCCAGCAGCACGGACAAATCCATGTCCACAGGGTTGTTGCCGAAATGGCGGTCGGCCACGGTCAGGCGCTTTTCCTCGGTCGCCTCGCCCACCACGGCGAACGGGCAGCGCTCGCGCTCGCAGATTTCGGCGAACAGCGGCAAATCTTCCTTGCGCACCGCCATCACGTAGCGCTCCTGCGCCTCGTTGCTCCAGATTTCGCGCGGCGACATGCCGGGCTCTTCGTTGTGCACGTCTCGCAGCTGGAACCTCGCGCCCACGCCCGCGTCGTTCACCAGTTCAGGGAAGGCATTGGAAATACCGCCCGCGCCCACGTCGTGAATGCTCAGGATCGGGTTCTTATCGCCCAACTGCCAGCAGCGGTCGATGACTTCCTGCGCGCGGCGCTCCAGCTCGGGGTTGCCGCGCTGCACGGAGTCGAAATCCAGGTTCTCGGTATTCGCGCCGGTATCCATGCTCGATGCCGCGCCGCCGCCCAGCCCGATCAGCATCGCCGGGCCGCCGAGCTGGATCAGCGCCGCGCCCGGGGGAATCGGGTTTTTCTTGGAATGCTTGGCCGAGATATTCCCCACGCCGCCCGCGAGCATGATGGGCTTGTGATAGCCGCGGATTTCACCTGCCGCCTCAATTTCCAGCGTGCGGAAATAACCGGCGATGTTCGGGCGGCCGAATTCGTTATTGTACGCCGCGCCGCCCAGCGGGCCGTCCACCATGATCTGCAAAGCAGAGGCAATACGGCCGGGCTTGCCGTTGTTCTGCTCCCACGGCTGCTTGAAGCCGGGAATATGCAGGTTGGAAACCGAGAAGCCGGTCAGGCCGGCCTTGGGCTTGGAACCGGAACCGGTCGCGCCCTCGTCGCGGATTTCGCCGCCCGCGCCGGTCGCAGCACCCGCGAACGGCGAGATCGCGGTCGGGTGGTTATGCGTTTCTACCTTCATGAGGAAATGCATGTCCTCTTCCACAAATCCGTATTGACCGTCAGCCTGCGGGTAGAAACGCTTGGTCTTGCCGCCCTCGACGATGGAGGCGTTGTCGGCATAGGCCACCACGGTCTTGCCGGGGTTGAGCTTGTGCGTGTTGCGGATCATGCCGAACAGCGACTGCGCCTGGGCGACGCCGTCGATCACCCAATCCGCATTGAAAATCTTGTGCCTACAGTGCTCGGAATTGGCCTGCGCGAACATCATCAACTCGACATCCGTCGGATTGCGACCCATGCGCTGGAAATTCTCCACCAGGTAATCCACTTCATCAGGCGACAGGGCAAGGCCCATATCGGCATTGGCGGCCTCCAACGCGGCCTTGCCGCCCGAGAGGATATCCACCGTGGACAAGGGTGCAGGCTCGGCGGTGTGATACAGCTTTTGCGCGTCTTCCAGGGCTGCGAACACCGCCTCTGTCATGCGGTCATGGATCAAGGGGCGCAATGCGGCCTTTTCCGCATCCGTGAGCGGGCTGCCATCCGCCGTGGCAGCGTAAAACGCAATGCCGCGCTCCAGGCGCTGGATGGCCTCGATGCCGCAATGGCGCGCAATGTCCGTAGCGCGCGAAGCCCAGGGCGAAATCGTCCCTGGACGCGGCACCACTAGGAACAACTCCCCTGCCGGCGCTTCCTCGCTCATGCGCGGCCCATAGGTGAGAATCTGCTTCAGCACCGCCTGCTGCGTATCGCTCAAAGGCTGATCAGACCAGGCGAAATGCCAGAACTCGGCGTACAAGTGCGTGATGCGCGGCGCCGCGCCCTTGAGCGCAGCCAGGATTTTCTCGATACGGAACGGGGATAAAGCGGCACTGCCACGAAGACTGATCATTGGGCTGGACATGAAGAAATTCGAAGTGATGGCAAAAGCGGGATTTTACCAGATTATGCCTCGCCTTACTGCTTTGAGGATTAAGGAAAATCAGCCTTCCGCTGACACTAGCAGCAACATGCTCAACTCCCAAACCAGGAGCAGGAAAAACATCCCAGGCAGGATATCACCAACCAGCTTTGGTGCGCCAAAATACGCTGTAGCCAGCGTTTGGGCACCATAAGGTTTTTTCAGTAGTTGCGGCATGGCCATATGTTTATTTCCTGGGATCGAATTCATACGTCAAGCTGACCCAAGCCCGCCCTTGGTGCTCGCCTTGCCAATCCGCGCTGTTGTAGTTGAAGCCGCTTGCACCAATCGCGCCGCGAATTGGGAGAGAAAACATTGAGTCCAAGACGCCCGGCACTGGCGCATTGCTTATCAAACAAGTTATTGACTTGCAAACCCCATGTCCATTCCGGTGCCAGCTTGTAGGAGGTATACCGCATAGCCAGCTGTTTTTCCTGAGCCAAAATCTGCACGATTTGTTGATCCAAGCACGTAACCCATGCCTGATGCTCCTGATACAGCAGCTGGATGACGCCTTGTTTGCAGAGTGAATCTTGTGGCATTTTCAGCCAACTAAAGAACCATATTGTCAGCTATTGCATTAAGCAGAACAGCACAATCGCGACGAACGCTAAGATTTTCCAGGGATAAGCCGCTATAATCACCTGCTCCCAATAGGCTTATTGCCCGCAGAGATGCTGCAGCTCGATGTCAAAACCATTTATTTCCTAGTCGGCTTATTCGCCACGACCACCGGTGTAGTGCTGTCCATCCTCACCATGACAGGGCGTTTCGACCGCTGGCTGAAATACTGGGGAATCAGCAACCTGTGCACGGGTTCCGGCATCCTGCTGCTGACTTTCCGCGATATCGTCCCCGATTTTTACAGTATCGTAGTGGCCAATATGCTCGCCATTGCCGGCTATTTCCTGTTGATGGCCACGGCGCAACGCCTGTACTACCGTCATATGCCGTGGCGGCCGCATTTGCTGTTCCTGGGCTTAATGACCGGGTTGTTCCTGCTGATGCAGGATGCGGACAACTACTATGCCGAGAGGACCGCGCTCAGTTCGATCGCCTGCGGGTACTATGCCTTGCGTGTCGCCAAGATCACGCAACGCATCGCGCGCGAGGAGGATATCGTCTCGGCCTACCTGGTTTCCGGGATATTCACGCTGGCAGCCCTGATTTTCGGCTTGCGGATATTGGCTGGCCTGACCCACCATCTGGGCGGGGATTCGATATTTTCCCCTGGCGGCGTCAATATGTGGGTGATCCTGCTCGCTGCGGGCATCGGCCCGCTATGGAACATGTCGATGCTGCTCATGATCATGGAGCGCATCAACCGCAACTGGATCGGCCGCGCGTTGCGGGACCCGCTCACAGCCGCGCTCAATCGCGAAGGGCTCAGGGCCGCCGTGGAAAACAATACCATGCGCCGCCATTCCGACGACCATCCGTTCACGGCTTTGCTATTGGTGGACATCGACCACTTCAAGCAGGTCAATGACCAGCTGGGGCACGCATTCGGCGATAAACTGCTACGCAGCTTCGCGGATATCGTGCATCACCAATTGCGCAGTTCCGACCTGTTTGCGCGCCATGGCGGCGACGAGTTCGTCATCATCCTGCCCTCGAGCGGCGAAAAGGAAGCCAGGGATGTCGCCGAACGGCTGCAGAAGGCGTTTGCCCAAGCGACTGACAAATTGAAGCATGACGGCCTGGCCGTGACCTTGAGCATCGGCATCGCAGTCACGGCCAGCGAACAGCTTGGCAGCTCGCTGCACAAGCTCATGGAACAAGCCGACTCGGCGCTCTACCAATCCAAGCACCATGGCCGCAACCGCATCACGGCGGCGCAAGCGGCTTGAAGCCTGGCCTTGTAATTCCAACACAAAGGCTGGCAGCAAGGAGCGGCTAAGCAACGAAGAGCGGCAGGTGCCAAATCCATGCTGCAACCGCGAGCATGGCGATCACCAGCACCACCACGACTCTCGATAGTCTTGCAATGCGGCGGCGACCGTCCTCCAGCTTGGCGACTAACTGCTCATTCTGGTCCGCCAGGGTCTTGAGCAGTTTCGAGGATTCCACCATCTGCGTTTGCAATTGGGCGATCCGCATTTCCAGCGACTGGATGCGGGCCTCTTTGTCGTCATCGCTCCCCAGTTCGCTATAAGGCACGTCATACACCTGGGGCTCGCGCTGATGCTGCTTGCCGGATACGGCCTGCCAGAACTTCCTGGCGCCCTCGGCAATCTCGGGCGCCTTGCGGATCACCTCGATCCAGGGAACCACCTTCAATACAGTCAGCCATGGTGCGGCCACAATCCATTCCTTTCATTCACTAGGGTAATGCCTCCGTTATCGATCAAGCTGCAAATATCCTCAATGTCCCTATCCTGGAAAACAAGTGCATGAACACCACGCCCGCTATGATCAACGTTATGCCGACCATGGCAGGCAGGTTAGCCATTGCCTAAAGTCCTCACTGGCCTTGAGCGCCGATATTGCAATCATCTCGGCCAGGATGGCAATCCCCAGGCAGCTCCCAGTGCTGCATCTATTACAGTGCCGTCACGGTGACAAAGCTCAGCCGGTTGCCATCCGGGTCGACCATGAGCATATTGCGCACCGTCGGGCCCAGGTCATTGCCGGGCGGCTCAGTGATGTGCAAGCCTTGCGCTACGAATTCCGCATGAACCGCATCGACGTCGTCCACATAAAAATGCACCAGCGCGCCGAAGGCGCAATCGCCGGTATGCTCCGTGAGGAATATCTGCATGTCGCCACGGGCAATGGCGGCAAAAAAGGGGAATCCGGGCTCGAACTGGTGCGTCCACAATTCGCGGAACCCCAGTTTCTCATAGTACGGCTTGCTCAATGCATACGATGCGACGCGTACCGCCGGAACGACAGGCTGGGTGATTTTTTTCATTGCTCCCTCCTTCTTGCAGTGTGGCTTAGTACGGCTGAAAAAACTCAGCGCAACATTCCCGGCCAGGCGCTCTGCCGCAGGCAGTACAAACAGTACGACAAAGGCAGGGCAACAACGCCAGGAGTATTTGTTAGTCGCTATTATTCACGCATGCTGACAATGGCGTCATATAGCGCTGGAAACTCGGTGAAGCCGTCTTGCGCCATGAAGTGGCCTCCCCGTTCAAACAACTCCCATGCCGCATCGAGCTTTTCCGCTAGGCGCAACGAATAGGGATAAGGCACGATATGGTCATCCTGGGCAGCCAGCACGATGCGCCTGGGAACCAGCCTGATCAGCTTTGCCACATCCAGCGGCGCGGCGGTGAATGCGTCCAGCGCCGGCAGGAAGCTCAACGGCTCGGCAAATCCCGAGACCAATGCCATGCCGCCTATGGGCCGCTCCTGCTGCTCTAGATAACGCAGCAAGGTGATGCAACCCAGGCTGTGCCCGATAAAAAAGGTATGCTGGTCCGGCTGGATAATATGGGTGCGCAGGCAATCAAGCCATCGCTCGATGTCAGGATGGTCGGATGCAGGCAACGCCGGCACCGTGACCTTGAACCCCTGCTGCTCCAATGCGTTCTTGATCCATGGGAACCAGTGGCTTTCCGGCGAAGCCTGGTAGCCATGGATGATATAGACAGTCCCTGCTTGCATGTTCCTCCCCACACGGCAATATGTGGTTAGAACACTTTCTGGGCTTTAGTTCTCCCTCAAGCCCCGCACGACGGTAAAAACCAGGTTATTTGACAGCGCCGAACACTTTCTTGAGCAAGCTGCTGGCTTGGCCCATCGGGTCCTGGCGGATGGCTTTTTCCTCTTCGGCCATCATGAGATAGACCCCGTCCAATGTCTTCTGGGTCACATATTGTTCAATGTTCGCCTGGTCCTTGTTGACCAGCCCGTATTTGCTGCCCATTTCGGCAAACTTGTTGTATTGCTGCGCCAGGTCGACGTTTTGCGTCGCCTTTTTCACGATGGGCAGGAATTTCTCCGCCATCGGCGCAGAGGTGGTCTTGCGGAAATATTGCGTGGCGGAGTCCTGCCCGCCGGTCAGGATATCCTTGGCGTCCTGCACGCTCATCTGCTTGACCGAATTCACGAGCAAGGTCTTGGCCTCAGGCACCGCGGCTTCCGCCGCCTGGTTCATCTTCAGCACCAATTCGTCCGCCTGCTTGCCCATGCCGAACATGCGCATGGCCTTCTCGGCCTTCTGCATGGATTCAGGCAGGGGAATCTTGACCTGCGGGTTATTGAGGAAGCCCCCTGCCTGCCCTAGCTGGCTGACCGCACGCTCGGCGCCTTGCACCAGCGCCTGTTTGAGGCCCTGGCTGGCATCGGCATTGCTGATGCTGCCCAGGTCCAGCGCAGCGGCATGGCTGGAAAAAACAACGAATGATAATGCAGTCACAAGATGGCGCATGGCTCCTCCTAGATGATGAATTGAGGTTCTCACCGCATTTTAACCTCATCGGCGAAGCATGCGTACAGTATTACCGTTTAATGTTGCACCGGTTTGACGCGCCAGATTTTCTCAACGTATTCGCCGATGGTACGGTCGCTGGAGAACTTGCCGATGCGCGCCACATTAAGGATTGCGCGGCGGTTCCACTCATCCTTGTCCTTGTAGAGCTTGCCCACGGCATCCTGGGTCTCGATATAACTCGCGTAATCAGCCAGCAGCAGGTATTGATCCCCGTTGTTCAACAAGGCGTCGCCGATCGCATGGTAGCGATCGGGCTCGTCCACGGAGAAGAAACCGTTGGTGATCATGTCCAGCGCCTGCTTCAGCTCGGAGTTGCCGTGGTAATAGTCCCATGGGTTGTAATGGTTGGCTTTCACCTCGGCCACCTGTTCCGTCGTCAGGCCGAAAATGAAGATATTGTCTTCCCCCACTTCCTCGCGGATTTCCACATTGGCACCATCCAGCGTGCCGATGGTGAGAGCGCCGTTCAGCGCCATCTTCATGTTGCCGGTGCCCGATGCCTCGGTGCCGGCGGTGGATATCTGCTCGGAAAGGTCGCTGCCCGGGAACAAAAGCTCCGCCGCCGACACCTCGTAATTCGGGTAGAACACCACTTTGAGCTTGTCTCCTACGGCAGGATCCTCGTTGACGATGGAGGCTACGTCGTTGATCAGGCGGATGATCAGCTTGGCCAGCCAGTAGCCCGGCGCCGCCTTGCCGCCAAAAATCACGGCGCGCGGCGTCACATCCTTGGCTTGCCCGCTGCGGATGCGGTTATACAGGGTCACGATGTGCAACACATTCAGCAGCTGGCGCTTGTATTCGTGGATGCGCTTGATTTGCACGTCGAACAAGGCGGCAGGGTTCAGCTTGACTCCTGTCACCTGTTCAATCCGCTTGGCAAGCCGCTGCTTGTTGGCATGCTTGACCGCGAGGAAAGCCTTGCGGAAATCGGCATCGTCAGCCAATGGCTCCAATGCGCGCAGCTTGTCGAGATCATGGTGGAAGTCCTTGCCGATGACGCTTTCCAGCAGGCTGGTCAAGCCGGGATTGCACTGGTTGAGCCAGCGCCGGGGCGTGATGCCGTTGGTGACGTTGATGAAGCGGCCCGGGAAGATGCGGTTGAAATCGGCAAACAAGGTAGATCGCAGCAATTCGCTGTGCAATGCCGCCACTCCGTTCACGGTGTGGCTGCCGACCACGGCCAGGTGCGCCATGCGCACGCGGCGACCGTGCTCTTCGTCAATAATGGAAACGCGCGTCAGCAGATCGGTCTCGCCCGGGAACTTGTGGTTCACGATCTGCAGGAACTCATGGTTGATGCGGTAGATGATGCCCAGGTGCCGCGGCAGCAGCCTGCCGAACATCTCCACCGGCCAGGTCTCTAGCGCCTCCGGCATCAAGGTATGGTTGGTGTAGGCAAATACCTTTTCGCTGATTTTCCAGGCCTTGTTCCAGTCGAGGTGGTGCACGTCCACCAATTGGTACATCAGCTCGGCCACCGCAATCGCAGGATGGGTGTCATTGAGCTGGATCGCCACCTTGTCCGGCAACACGCTCCAGTCGTCATGCTTAGCCAGGAAGCGGCGCAGGATGTCCTGGATCGAAGCGGAGACGAAGAAATACTGCTGCTTCAGGCGCAGCTCCTTGCCCAGCACGGAAGTATCGTTGGGGTACAGCACCTTCGAAATATTCTCGTAGGCATTGCGCTCCTCGACAGCTTTCTCGTAATTGCCTTCATTGAAGTGCGCAAGGTCGAACTCACGCGCCGCCTTGGCAGACCACAAGCGCAAGGTATTCACGGTTTCCGTGTCGTAGCCGGGCACCGGCATGTCGTAGGCAATGGCCAGCACGCTTTCTGCATCCACCCAATGGTATTCCGTACCCTTGGCAGCCGGGAACTCCACCACCTTGCCATAGAACCTCACCGGGTACTGGCTTTCCGGCCGCTGGAACTCCCAGAGGTTGCCGTAACGCAGCCAGTTGTCGGGGTTTTCCACCTGCTGGCCCTGGCTGATCGACTGGCGGAACATGCCGTATTCGTAACGGATGCCATAACCCGTGCCCGGGATGTCCATGCTGGCCATCGAATCGAGGAAACACGCCGCCAAACGCCCCAGGCCGCCATTGCCCAGCGCGGCGTCGTTTTCCAGCTCGACCACGTCCTCCAGCTTGTGCCCCAATGTTTTCAAACCCTCCTGCACCTCGCCCTCGATGCCCAGATTCAGTGCGGCATTCTGCATCATGCGCCCAAGCAGGAACTCCAGCGAGAAGTAGTACACCCGTTTCGGATCTTGCTCGCTATATGCTTCAGCGGTCTTGACCCAGCGCTCAACCACATGGTCGCGTATGGTGTATCCGGTCGCCACATACCAGTCGCGCGGCGTCGAAGCCTCGCTGGTCTTGAATGCGGAAAAGATCAGGTGGTTCTGCAGTGCCTGGGCAATCGGGGTTTTCTCGGTGGTAATCACAGGCGTGGAGGCTTTGGGCTTTTTGGGTTCTTTTTCAGCGGTCATTGGCGTCTTTCCGTGTGAGTTTACAAAATGCCACCCGTTGGCTTGAGTTCAGAAGCTCATATTGAATGGCCAACATGAAATTCTTGCGAACTTGATGCACTAATTTTCAACCAGCAAAAATCAGGCCACTCTAGGAGCAGGATTACGCGCAGGACAATCCATCACGCCCACAACAGGTGAACTCTTTTACAAGACTACAATAGTGGGAAAAAGTTGAACAGCGATTGCGAAAACATCTTCGCATCTTCCCTACTGGCTCAGGGAAGCGACATGGCCAAAGCAAAACAAAAAAGCCGGGCATGCCCGGCTTTTTGCATTTCAGTCCCGCAGGTTATTTGGGCGTAGGATCGCTCACGAACCCGAGCTTCTGCACGCCTGCATTCTGCGCATACGCCATGACCTCGGCGAGCACCTGGTAACGCGTCTCCTTGTCGGCGCGGATATGCAGTTCCGGCTGCGGGTCCTTGTCGGCAACCTCGTGCAGCTTCACGTTCAGCTCTTCGAGCGTGAGGGTCTGGTCGTTCCAGTACATGGCGCCTGCGCTATCGATGGCGACATCGATGATATCCGGCTTCTCCGGGGAAGGCTGGCTCGTCGCTTGCGGCAGATCGATCTTCACCGCATGCGTCAGCAAGGGGGCGGTGATGATGAAGATCACCAGCAACACCAACATCACGTCCACGAGCGGCGTGGTGTTGATCTCGGACATGGGACGGCTGTTGCCCTCCCCGCCGCCGATTCCGCCGCCTGCCATCATGCCGTCACCTCTTTCAATGTGGCGCCGGTACGGACAGCGGCGGCGCCTGGGGTAGTCTTGCTGCTAGGGTTCAATGGAGCGCCGGTGGTCAGCAGGATATGCAGATCATTGGCAAACCCCTCCACTTCGCCCAGGATGAGGCGGTTGCGGCGTACCAGCGCGTTGTATGCCAATACCGCAGGAATCGCCACAGCCAGGCCGAGCGCGGTCATGATCAAGGCTTCGCCCACCGGCCCGGCCACCTTGTCCAGTGTCGCCTGGCCGCTTTGGCTGATGCTCGCCAAGGCATGGTAAATACCCCATACCGTACCGAACAGGCCGACGAAAGGCGCCACGCTTCCTACCGATGCCAGCATGGTCAGGCCGTAATCCATGCGCTCGCTTTCAGTGGAAATCTGACGGCGCATGGCGCGGGCGATGAATTCGTCCTTGTTGCAAGCCTCTTCGACATTGCTGGCGACATGTGCCTGATGATGCTCGGCAGCGTCAACGGCCTGGTTTGCAACGCGGGAAACGATGGTTTCGCCGCTCTTGTGGCGCAGTGCCGACTCGACCGAGGGCGCCTGCCAGAAGTTATTGCTGTACTCGCGGTTGGCACTGCGGATGGTCAGTGCCTGATAGAACTTGACGACCATGAGATACCAGCTTGCCACTGACATGAAGACAAGCACGACTGCAACCAGAATGGAAACCGGACCGCCGTCCAGAATGAAATCCAAGCTGCTAAATTCGTATGCATTTTCCATATTGCATTAATCCTATATGTTTTAAAGTATGACTAACCTGGTTGAACTTGCTTAATCCGAGATGGAGAACCGGACCGGGGCAATCACGGACACCTTCATCGGCTTGTTGTTACGCTTGTACGGGTTGAACCTGGACTTCTTGGTCGCCTCCAGCGCGGCCTTGTCCAGCCGCTCGGAACCACTGCTGGTCTCGATCTGGATGGTCTCGGGCACCCCTGCTTCAGAGATCAGTATCCGCAACATCACGACGCCCTGCTCTCCCAGCCTTCTGGACATGGCGGGATAAACGGGAATTTCCTGATGCGAATATGAAACCCCGCTGATCGCCACTTCCGGGATAGGCTGGTCCTTGGGCTCAGGCGGCTTGACCGGCTCCACCTTCTCGGCAACCACGGGCTTGTCCTGGACGGGCGCTTGCGAAGGCGCCTGCTTGACTTCCTGGGGCTGCGGTTCGGACACTTCCTCCTTGACCTCCTCCACCTGCTCGACAGGCTGGGGAGCCTCGATTGGGACAGGTTTATCCACCACCTTCGGCTTGGGCTTCGGTTTTGGCTTGGGCTCAGGCGGTTTCGGCTGGGGTTGGGGCTCCGGCTCGGTGATCGCCACCTCGGGAATAGGCTCCGGACTTTTCACCAGGCTCACCATGATAGGCGGCGCGGCCTCTTCCTTGTGGGGCTCCCTGGTGGAAACGGCGATCAGGGCGGCAAACACGGCGGCATGGATCGCCACGGTGGCGATCAGCGCCTTGGCAGAAAAATCCTGTGTGTCTTGTTCTCGGAAAACCCGTTTTGGAACTAAATTGCGCGTTGGTTTTTGACTCAATTGCCCCTCAACATATTGCTCTTTTGAAAGGCGTGCAAGTGAAGACTCAATGGACATTTTTGATGCTGGCAGTGAATTGACTATGAGATTTGTTGGCACTATATATTGCCAGCCGGGTCGCCGCTTCCTGAATCATTTCAGCAAGCGAGTTGAACGCGTGGTCTTCCAGGCGCAAACTCAACGCACCGACTTCAATTTCCATGACATTACATTCCTCACAGTACAACACCCTGCATCCTTCAGCTCCAGCAAGCACTACACGCCTACAATTGTTCGCTGTCTTCATCGTTATCCCGCTCGTTGTTTGGGGTTGCAGTCAATGATGCAAGGCTACCCTTGCAACAAGAGCGAAAAATGATAACTATTCTCATATATGCAGTCAAGAATAATACGCATTCTAGCAGCTAATTAAGCACGATTCTTATTATTTCTTGCATATAATATGCATACGCACTGCGTCAAATTGCCGCACAAAACAAAAAAGGCCGCTGATAGCGGCCTTTTCGATTCCGTCAAGAAATTACAGACGGTTGGCGTAGTATTCAACAACTTGCTGAACGTCAACAGGGAACGGAACATCTTCCGCTGCTGGCAAGTGGGCAACCTTGGCTTGCTGTGCTTGCTCTGCCCAGGTGATCCACTCTGGACGGATCAAAGGCGGGTTGGCCAATGTTTCCACCACGATAGGCAGCTTGGTGCTGCTGGCCTTCAGGGAAATCTCGTCACCCACGCGCAAGCGGATGGACGGGATGTTCACGGACTTGCCATTCAGCAATACGTGACGGTGGGAAACCAATTGGCGTGCAGCGGCAATCGTCGGTGCGAAGCCAGCGCGGAACACGACGTTGTCGAGGCGGCGCTCCAGCAGTTGCAGCAGTGTTTCGCCGGTAGGGGACTTGCCCTTACGCGCATCTACCACCAGGCGGCGCAGTTGCTTTTCGGACAGGCCGTAGTTGAAGCGCAGCTTTTGCTTTTCTTGCAGCTTGACGCCGAAATCGGACTTCTTGCGGCGTGTATTCTTGGCGCCATGCTGGCCAGGAGGGGTTGGGCGCGCCTCGATGGTCTTGCGGGACAAGCCAGGCAGATCAATACCAAGTGCGCGCATTACTTTAAGGCGTGGGCCGGTGAATCTAGACATTCTTCAAAACTCCTTCAATAGTTGGATTGATCAGGCTGACCTGACAAATAGCTTCCTGCACCCCGGCAATCATGTTCGGGATGGATAGCTCGACGCTATCACCATGCCTGCAAGGCATGGCATACCTGCACACTACAAACTCCGCGTAAGCCTGTGGCTTTACACGAAGCCGCGGATTATACAATAAAAAACCGCCATTGACCAAGCGTCAATGGCGGTTTTTCGAGTGCCTGCCGCTTTAGCCAGGCGCGGCAAGGCAGCAACGTGGCCGCGCTCAGGCCAGCATGGCGTTCACGCGACGCACGAAGGCGGCCGGGTCTTCCAGTTGGCCGCCTTCCGCCAGCAAAGCCTGGTCAAACAGGAGATGAGCCCAGTCTGCAAATTTGGCGTCGTCCGTCACCGCCTTCAGGCGCTGCACGATGCCGTGATCCGGGTTGATCTCCAGGATAGGCTTGCTGCCCGGCGTCTTCTGGCCTGCGGCCTTGAGCAGGCGCTCGAGATTGCCCGATAGGTCGTTCTCTCCCGCCACCAGGCAGGCAGGGGAATCGGTGAGGCGGTGCGTGACGCGGACCTCCTTCACGCTGTCGCCCAATGTGGACTGGATATGCTCGACCAGGGACTTGTATTCGTCCTCGACCTTCTTCTGCTGCTCCTTCTCGGCTTCGTCTTCCAGCTTGCCAAGGTCCAGGTCGCCCTTGGCCACGGATTGCAGCTTCCTGCCGTCGAACTCGGTGAGGCTGCCCAGCAGCCATTCGTCCACCCGGTCGGACAACAGCAACACCTCAATGCCTTTCTTGCGGAAGATTTCCAGGTGCGGGCTATGCTGGGCCGCGGCAAAACTATCTGCGGTAATGTAGTAGATAGCTTCCTGGCCCTCCTTCATGCGGCCGATGTAGTCCTTGAAGGAAACCACCTGCGCGTCGGTATCGGCATGGGTGCTGGCAAAGCGCAGCAGGCCGGCGATCCTTTCCTTGTTGGCGAAATCCTCGCCCGGGCCTTCTTTCAGCACGCGGCCGAATTCGTTCCAGAATTTGGCATATTCTTCCGGCTTGTTCTCCGCCAGGTCTTCCAGCAGGCCGAGTACGCGTTTCACGGAACCGGTCTTGATCGCATCGATGTCCTTGGAATGCTGCAGGATTTCGCGCGAGACGTTGAGCGGCAGGTCGGCGCTGTCGATCACGCCGCGCACAAAGCGCAGGTATTGCGGCATCAGCTGCTCGGCATCGTCCATGATGAACACGCGCTTCACGTAGAGCTTGATGCCGTGCTGGCGCTCGCGGTCATAGAGGTCGAACGGCGCCTTGGACGGAATGTAGAGCAGGGAAATATACTCCTGCTTGCCTTCCACGCGGTTGTGGCTCCAGGTCAACGGATTCTCGAAATCGTGCGAGACATGTTTGTAGAACTCCTGGTACTCCTCTTCGGAAATATCGCCTTTGCTGCGCGCCCACAAGGCGGAAGCCTTGTTCACGGTTTCGTCCTCATCGGTGGCCACTTGCTCGCCGTCCTTCCACTCGGACTTCTTCATGACGATGGGCAGGGTGATGTGGTCGGAATACTTGCGGATGATGGACTTGAGCTTCCAGTCATTGAGGAACTCGTCTTCGCCCTCGCGCAGGTGCAGGACGATGTCGGTGCCGCGGCTTTCCTTGTCGGCAGGCTCCAGCGTGTAGTCGCCCTCGCCGCTCGACTCCCAGCGCACGGCCTCGTTGCTGCCGGCACGGCGGGTGGTCAGGGTCACTTTGCTCGCAATGATGAACGCGGAATAGAAGCCGACGCCGAACTGGCCGATCAGGTTGGCGTCCTTGGCCTGGTCGCCGGTGAGGGACTGGAAGAATTCCTTGGTGCCGGACTTGGCAATGGTGCCGATATTGCGGATCACTTCCTCGCGGCTCATGCCGATCCCGTTGTCGGAAATGGTGACGGTACGCGCCTCCCTGTCAAAGCTGACGCGGATCTTGAGGTCGCTGTCATTGCCGTACAGGCTGTTATCCGCCAGCGCCTCGAACCGCAGCTTGTCCGCGGCGTCGCTGGCGTTGGAAATCAGCTCGCGCAATACGATTTCCTTGTTGCTGTAGAGCGAATGGATCATCAATTGCAACAGCTGTTTGACTTCGGCCTGGAAACCCAGTGTTTCCTTTTGTAGTGTCTCTGTGGACATCTTGCTAACTCCCGTTATGCAGTTGAATGACAATGCTCCATATATAAGGACGGCTTAACAAATTTCAAGCGCCTGGCATCAAATGCCGCCATTTAGATATAAAATACGTAAAAAATCATCAAAATAAGTCATACAGTTGTCATTAACGAGATGGCGGTCCTGCCAACCTCACAAGGGAGTTCCAGTCTTGAAGTACTGCATCATGGGCGGCAGCATGCTCGCCGTCATCGCCACGTCCAGCCCCAGCCATGCCCATGATGAACCGCCTTCAGCCGAAACCGAGCAAATCCAGGAACTCGAAGCCACCAGGGTGACTGCCAGGCGGCGTCTGGAGAAGGAGCAGGACGTCCCCGCGACCGTGTCCGTGGTCAAGGGCGAACAGCTGGAAGCCAGCAGGATCTACCAATTGCAGGATTTGCCGCAGCTCATGCCCAGCCTCACGGCGCAATTCCTGCATCCGCGCCAGTCCAGCATCGCCATCCGCGGCATAGGCAACAACCCGGCCAACGAGGGGCTGGAAGGCAGCGCCGGCATTTATCTCGACAACGTATTTCTCGGCCGACCCGGCCTGGCCGTGTTCGACCTGCTGGATATCGAGCAGGCCGAACTGCTGCGCGGCCCGCAAGGCACATTGTTCGGCAAGAACACCACCGCCGGCGTGCTCAACATCACCACCCGCAAGCCTGTTTTCAAGCCGGAATATTCGGCGGAAGCGAGTTATGGGTCGCGCGACTTCGAGCAATACAAGGTCATGCTCAACCAACCGATCAACGAGATCGCAGCCTTTCGCATTGCCGCCTACAAAACCCATGACGACGGCTGGGTGAAGAACACCTACGACGGCAAGAACCTCAACGAGATCAACCGCACCGGCGCACGCGGCCAATTGCTGCTGCAACCCAGCGAGTCGTTCGACCTGCGCCTGATTGCCGAGCACAACGAGGAAGATTCCAGCACCGGCACGCTGGTGCCTTATAGCCGTGGGCCGTGGACGCCCAATCCCACCTCTTTCACTTTCGTCGGTGTTGATCCAAACACGTTACAACCAATCTTTCGTCCAGATTATTCCCATAGCACTCCCGATGGCACGCCTGGCTCCAACGCCACCGACGCCATCACCTACGCCAACGGCCAGGGCGCATCCAATCGCCCCTACGACCCCAAGGACTACAAGGTCACGTTGGACGGCAGACAGCGCACCCGCACCAGCCAGGATGCCCTATCCGCGGAAGCCAACTGGCATTTCAACGGCTACACCCTCACCTCGATCACTGCCTGGCGACAATGGCAATTCAAGCCGGACAACGACCTCGACCGCACCAACCTGTTTGCGGTCAACGGCGGCGTCGATGCCCGCCACAAGCAATACTCGCAGGAAATACGCCTGGCCTCGCCCCTGAGCGACGTATTCGACTATGTGGCGGGCGCTTATTACTACTATCAGGACATTTCCAACCACGAGCAGTACATCACCGGGCCGGACGCTTTCGCGCTGACCACGATATACCCCGACAATTCGGCGTTTTCCGGGTCCGGCTATGCCAAGACCCACAGCTACGCGCTTTTCGGCCAAGGCACCTGGCACCTGACGGAAAAGCTGGACCTGACCGCAGGCCTGCGCGCCACGGTGGAGAAAAAGGAAGCGAGGGTGGTGCAAAACCAGATTACCCCGCTGCCGCCGATCCTCTCTCCATTGCTCGATCACTACGATACCGGCGTGCAACGCCAGAAGGATGAAAGCCTTTCCAGCCTGCTGACAGCGAGCTATTGGCTGAATGACCGCGTGCTTGGCTACGCCACCTACTCATCCAGCGAGAAATCCGGCGGCTTCAACACCAACGGTGTGGCTTCGCCTGGCGCGGTACTGGGCACGGATGCCTTGAACATAGACCCGGAAAAAGCCAAAAATCTCGAATTCGGCATCAAGTCGAGCTGGCTAGACCAGCGTCTCGTCGCCAATGCCAGCATATTCCTGACCAAGGTCAAGGATTACCAGACCATCACCGGCACATCCATCAACGGCACCTATACCGGCCTGCTCACCAATGTAGGCGACCTGACCAGCAAGGGGGCCGAGCTGGATTTGCGCGCCCGGGTCAACCAGCACCTCAGCCTGAGCTTGAGCGGCGCCTACACTGATGCCAGCTTTGACCGCGGCACCGCCCCCACCCCGGCCGAGGAATTCAACGGCCCTGGCGGCACCAGCGACAGCGGTTACGGCAAAGGCACGCGCAGCATCGCGGGCAACCGGGTGAACGGCGCATCACGCTGGGCATTCAGCACCGCCGCCCACCTCCGCTGGAACCCGGGCGACAACCTTGAGCACTACACAAATGCGCAATACAGCTGGCGCTCCGAAAACTATGGCGACGTCAACAACTCCGAATACTCAAAGATTGCCGGATACGGCATCCTCAACTTCAGCACCGGCTTGCGGGTAACCAGCGGCAAGCACCGTTGGGATTTGTCGCTGTGGGCCAAGAATTTATTGGACAAGCGCTATTTCCTCGGCGTCACCAATGCGGGCAGCAACCTCTATGTCGGCTCTGCCGGCCAGCCGCGCACCATTGGCGCCAGCCTGCGCTATGACTTTTAAAACCGCTGTCAAAACTCCTGCTGACGTTATTGCTCTGTCTTATCGTGCCGCTTGTGTTGTCTGCGGCAGAGCGCCTAGTCAGAATCGCTTGGCTGGAATTTATTAGCGGCTCTTAGCGTGACTGGCAATGCTCTTCTGGTTGAGTGCCTTGCGCCACTTGAGCGGTGGTGACCGCACTGGGCTGCTTCGACTATACGGCAACTTCGGGCAGAAAATAACCATGAACGAAGAGATCGACCGCAGACCTGACCAACTCAACCCTTGCCTCCGGCCCCGGCAAGGTCGCCTCATCGCGCAGCAGGTAATAATGGCCATGAACGCATAGCTGCACGAACTGGATGGTCACCGCCCTGACGTCGGAAAAGCGCACCAGCCCTTTCTGCCTGAGCTGCTCGAGATAGCGCTCTATCGGCATGCGCGCCTGGTTCGTCACCTGGTCCACCAGGCTGGACAATCCTTCCACACGGTCGACTTCCGCCACCACCATGCGGCTGAACTTCATGTTGTCGCGGTTAAACCATTGCTCAGCCATGACACAGCCTATGTCGAACAGCGCCTGCCTGGGCGGCCTGCTGGTATTGATGGCCGCAGTCAACGCGGCTATGTACTGCACGACATACTTGTTGATCACCGCCATGAACAGGGTATTTTTGTTGGAGAATTGGCGATAGATTGTCAGCTTCGAGACACCCGCCGCCTTTGCAATGCCCTCGATGCTGGCGCCTTGCAGGCCTTTCTCCCGAAAAGACTCGGCCGCCACGTCGAGGATATGCTGGGCAAGCTGTTCTGAAACTTCCTTGGTAGGTCTGCCAACGATGGTTTTGCTATTCATCCTGCTCCATTCAAATGAGTTTGCAATTGGCAAGGCATGCATTATGCCATTCTTGCATCACCCCCTGCTTTTTGCCTGCTGCCTGCATTTATTCTAAAAAAGAATATCAATATTTAAAATAAGTATTTTTCATTCTAAAAAAGATCGGGTAGATTGCTTCCATTAAGTAAACGTTACCGTTCACTTAATTGCAACCTTTTTATGGCTACTGCTGGCGCGACGCATTTCGCGCCAGCAGTAGCCTGGAAGTACACAAGGACAATATGGCAACCCAAAAAAGACAAATAAAGCTGGGCGCATTCCTACAGAGCGTAGGGCATCACCTGGCCGCCTGGCGGCACCCGGACGTCAACCCGGCCGACGCTACCAGCCTCGCCCACCTCAAGAACCTGGCAAAGATTGCGGAACGGGGGAAATTCGATGCCATCTTTTTTGCCGACGCATTGGGCTTGCCGCAAATAGACAAGCGCCTGCTTGCCAAGGGAGCGATCACCTATTTCTGGGAGCCCCTGACCGTATTGTCAGCAATCGCTGGCAGCACAGAGAAAATCGGCCTGATCAGCACCGTCTCCACCAGCTACCTGCAACCGTACCACCTGGCCCGCCTGTTTGCCTCGCTCGACCACATCAGCCAGGGCCGCGCGGGTTGGAACCTGGTAACGTCCGGCACCGATTTCGAGGCGAACAATTTCAGCCTGAGCACGCAGATTCCCCATACCGAGCGCTATGAACGCGCCCGGGAATATGTCGATGTGGTGAAGGGCCTGTGGGATAGTTGGGACGACGAGCCTTATTTATTCGACAAGGCATCGGGCAATTTCTTCGACCCGGACAAACTGCATTTCCTCAACCACAAGGGCGCATACTTCTCCGTATCCGGCCCGCTGCAGTCAGCCAGGCCTGTGCAGGGTTATCCTGTCATTGTCCAGGCCGGATCGTCGGAGGATGGGCAGAACCTCGCGGCCGCCACCGCGGAGATCGTCTTCACCGCACAGCAATCACTGGAGGAAGCCCAGGCGTTCTACAAGGGCTTGAAGGATAGGCTGGCGCAACACGGGCGCTCGCCCGACAGCCTGCGCATCATGCCGGGCGTCATGCCCATCATTGGCCGTACAGAAGAAGAAGCGCTGGAAAAATATGAGCAGCTGCAGTCGCTCATCGACCCTGCCGTAGGGATCGCACTATTGTCAGCCTTCCTCGGCAATATCGACCTCAGCAAATACTCGATTGATGGCCCGGTTCCCGAATTCCCCAATACGGAAGGCTGGCAAAGCCGCCAGCAGCTGCTGGTGGACCTGGCGCGCCGCGAAAACCTGACCATTCGCCAGCTTTACCAGAAGGTGGCCGGCGCACGCGGCCACCGCATCATTACCGGCACGGCAAACAGTATTGCCGATCAGTTGGAGCTTTGGTTCACGCAGGGCGCCGCTGATGGCTTCAATATCCTTCCCGCCACTTTCCCCCACGGCCTTACCGAGTTCGTGGAACAGGTGATCCCCGAACTGCAGCGTCGCGGATTGTTCCGTACAGAATATGAGGGCAGCACGTTGCGTGAACACCTCGAATTGCCACGCCCCAGGAGCCAATATCAATGAGCCGCGCCACCGCCCCGCTGGAAACCCAAGCCGGCATCGCCCCCCCCACCGTTGAGGACGACCGCTACCTCTTCGGTAAGCAAGGCACCCTGTGGGTGTTCTCCCTACTTTGCCTGTTGATGGTTTTCGACTTTGCCGACCGCCTGATCATTGCCGGCTTGCTCCCTTATATCAAGGCAGAATGGGGATTGAGCGACGCGCAGTCAGGCCTGCTCAGTTCGCTGCTGACCCTGGGCATGGTGTTGTTCGCTTTCCCGGTATCCATTGCGCTTGACCGCTGGAGCCGGATCAAGACCGCCAGCCTCATGGGCGTATTCTGGGGCGTGGCTTCTGCCAGCGGCGCCTTTGCGCAGAATTTCGGGCAACTGGCTGCCAGCCGCGCCTTGGTAGGCGCAGGCGAAGCGGCTTACGCACCGGCCTCCTACGCCTGGATCAGCGCGGCATTTCCGCGCCGCCGCTTGCAGCTTGCGCTGGGCGTATTTTCTGCCAGCCAGCCTATCGGCATGGCGCTGGGCATTGCCCTCGGAGGCTTCATTGCGGCGCACTACGGCTGGCGCCATGCCCTGGGGCTGATGGCGATTCCGGGCATACTGGTTGCCATTGCGCTCTACCGCTGCCGCGATTACCGCAATATCCAGCCTGAAACATCTTCGGCAGACCAGCAAAAGCCGGGGCACTGGCAAGTGATTCGCCATAACTGGTCTCGCATCGTGCGCACGCCGTCGCTATTGCTCGCGTATCTCAGCAGCGCTATGGCAACCTTGCAGTGGGTGCCGGTGGTCTTTTTCCTGCCCACTTATCTCAACCGCATCCATGGCATCCCCCTGCAACAGGCATCGCTCATGACCAGCGGGCTGTTGATGATCGGCGTCGTGGCCATTCCGCTGGGAGGCTGGATCATGGATACACTGACGCGTCGCCACCGTCATGCCAAGATATATTTCTCCACCATCGCATTTGCCTTGTCTGCCGTGCTTTATGGCATCGCCTTCGGTATTGCGCATGACGCACAGACGCAGTACCTGCTCATCATCCTGGCCAGTTTCTCGGCTGCCGTCAGCGCATCCGGCCCATTGAGCATGACCCAAGAGCTGGCTCACCCGTCTGGCCGCGCGCTGTCGGGCACCACGTCCGTCATGACCCTGCACCTGCTCGGGTCGGTGCCCGGCCCGTACTTGGCCGGGCTGTTGTCCGATCATTACGGGCTGGGGCAGGCCCTGTTCATCCTGCCCGTGATCAGCGGCACCCTGGCGGTCATCCTGCTGGCATTTGCATCGCGCCATTACCCGCATGACCTGGGCAAGGCCGGGAGTTACAGGCTGGAGGCTGGATAAACATGCATAACAACCATAAGCAGCGATGTATCCATCCGGGCCGCTCGTCGCACGCCATTCGATATTAATTTAGGGGAAGACACCATGAAGTTGAGCAAGCCATTCGTCATCAGCAGTATTGCATTGGCAATACATGCTGCGTTCAACCCGGCTTATGCCGAGGAAAACGATCCGGCAGTCAGCGTTGGAAAAGAATCTGAAGCACAAGCAGAGAACCAATTGGGCAGCATTACCGTTACCGCCCGCCGGCGTACGGAGAAAGAGCAGGACGTACCCGCCCCGATCACCGTGATCAAGGGCGAGCAGCTGGAAGCCACCAAGATATACCAGGTGCAAGACCTGCAACAACTGCTGCCCAACTTTACCTCGCAATTCATCCACGCGCGCCAGTCCAGCGTCGCGGTGCGCGGCATCGGCAACAACACTGCCAACGAAGGCCTGGAGGGCAGCGTCGGCATTTATCTCGACAACGTCTACCTCGGCCGTCCGGGCCAGGCCGTATTCGACCTGCTGGACATCGAGCAGATCGACCTGCTTCGCGGCCCGCAAGGCACATTGTTCGGCAAGAACACCACTGCGGGCGTGCTCAACATCACCTCAAGACAGCCCGTGTTCAAGGAAGAACGGACCATTGAAGTCTCAGGCGGCGAGCGAGGCTACCGCCAGCTCAAGGCCATGATCAACCAGCCATTGAGCGAAACCGTGGCCGTGCGTGTTTCCGCCTACGATACCCACGACGACGGCTGGATCAAGAACACCTACAACGGCAAGGACTTGAACGAGATCAACCGCCAGGGCGTACGCGGACAGATATTGATCAAGCCCAGCGAAACCTTCAATTTGCGCATCATTGCCGAGCACAATGAAGAGGATTCCAGCACCGGGACATTGATCCCGTATAGCTTCGGGCCATGGAGAAATACTACTTATGCCCAGAACGCAGCCGCACTGGGAGCGGTCAACATTGCGCGCAGCCCCTATGATTACAAGGTTGATTTCGATGCAAGACAGCGGTCAAAAGTCAACCAGGATGCGCTTTCGGCAGAGGCAAACTGGGATATCAATGGCTACAAGCTCACCTCGATCACTGCCTGGCGTGACTGGAAATTCAGTCCGGAAAACGACCTGGACTTTACCCGCCTGCCTGGCCTCACTGGCGGCTTCAAAGTCAATGAAGAACAGTACTCACAGGAAGTACGTTTGGCCTCGCCATTGGGAGAAGTGTATGACTACGTGGTTGGTGCGTACTATTACCACCAGAATATCGATAGCAACAATGCTTATGAAACAGGCGCAAGCGCGCTGGCCTTAACTGCCGCGTACCCTCCCAATGCCAGCCTGGCTGGCAAAGGAACGGCAAAAACTGACAGTTATGCCCTGTTTGGACAAACTACCTGGCATATCAGCCAGGCGTTTGATTTAACAGGCGGCCTGCGCTATACCGTAGAAAAGAAAGAAGGCCGCGTTAACCAGCAGACGATTAACCCTGCAATCTATGCCGGATTATCTCCATTATTTAGAGCTTATGACACAGGCACGCTTAACCGGCGTGACGAGAGCATTGCAGGCTTGCTGACCGCCAGTTACCGATTCACTGATGATATTTTAGGTTTTGTCACTTATTCCACTGGTGAAAAATCAGGGGGATTCAATGTCAACAGTGTGGCAACCCCTGCTGCAATCCTTGGCAATCAATCTCTGGATATTGATCCTGAAAAAGCACGAAATCTCGAGGTCGGAATTAAAACGACTTGGTTAGATAATCGCTTGAATATCAATTTAAATGCGTTCCTGACCAAACTCTCCGATTATCAGGCGATTACGACGACCGAGTACAATGGAGCTTATGTCGGCCTGCTTACCAATGTGGGAGACTTAACCAGCAAGGGCTTGGAACTCGATATCAAGATTGAACCAAACAAGCATGTGGCTGCTACATTCAATGCTGCATACACCGACGCCACTTTTGATAAAGGCACTGCCCCTACCCCGTTTGAAGAAGGCGGTGTCGGATATCGCACCATCGCAGGCAATCGCGTCAATGGCGCCCCGCGCTGGACAGCCAATGCAGGTATACAGCATCGCTGGAACATCACCGATACCGTCGAGCACTACACTGCTGCCAACTATGGCTGGCGCTCGGAAACCTACGCCGACGTCAACAACTCGATTTATTCCAGGATTCCGAGCTACGGCATTTTCAATCTAAGTACTGGCTTCCGCATTCCTCACGGCAAGAACCAGTGGGATCTCTCGATCTGGGCCAAGAACCTTTTTGACAAGCACTATTTTCTCGGGCTTGTAAACTCGGGCAGCAATTTCTACGCTGGATCTGCCGGACAACCACGCACCGTTGGAGCAAGCCTGCGCTACGACTTCTAACTCGGCAAAATACTTAAAGGGGACCAGCCACCTGGCTTACGCAGCAGGTGGCTGATTTTTTATGTAGATAGCCATATTTCACGCTACACTATGCCCTACTCATCAAAGGGGATTGCGATGGCGAAGATCACCGTCAACAAACTGGATGAACATGCTTTCGAAGTAGCCGTTGAGGCAAGCTCGGCGACTACGCACCGGGTGACAGTGGCGCCAGACTACGCGACAAAACTCAGCTTGGGACGCTTTGACAATGAGGAATTGATCCGGCGCTCTTTCGAGTTTCTGCTGGAGCGCGAATCCAACACCAGCATTTTGCGCAGCTTCGACCTCTCCGTGATTTCGCGCTATTTTCCGGAATACGAGCGCACCATATCCCGATAACAATCCAAGCTATCCCGCCAATAATAGCTTGAGCACTTCCGCCGCCGCAGCCATGCCGCACGGGGCGGTGACGGCGACCGAGGAGCCATACCCGGCGCAATTGAGACCCGTTATGCCGCGTGCGTCCGCGCTGCAACTGGCATCCGGCTGCTGTATGGGTTCGTCGGAATAAATACAGGCAATGCCGAATTTCTGTAATTTCTTTTTACTGCCTGGCTTGTTGCCATCCAGGCCTTTCGGAAAACCGTGATCGCGCCGCAACTGGTTGCGTACCTTTGCCAATAGCCTGTCGCCGTGCACTTCTGCCAAGTCCGCCACCCGGATGCGTGTAGGGTCGACACGTCCCCCCGCCCCGCCTGCCATCACCAATGGAATCCCGAGCTTGCGGCACCAGGCGGCCAACGCCACCTTGGCCCGCGCATCGTCGATCGCATCCAGCACGGCATCGAAACGCGTACCCAGTAGCGCGTCGAGGTTGTCCGGCGTAATGAAATCCTCGATCTCGCGCACCTCGGCCAGCGGGTTGATCGCATGCACGCGCTGCGCCATGGCGGCGACCTTGGCGAGGCCGAAATTGCCCTCGACAGCATGCAGTTGGCGATTAACGTTGGATTCGGCAATATTGTCTAGGTCAACCAAAGTCAGCTTGCCTACCGCGCTGCGCGCCAGTGCTTCGACCGCCCATGAGCCCACGCCTCCCATGCCGATCACGGCGACATGCGCATGGCGGAAGCGTTGCAGCGCGGCCTCGCCATACAGTCTGCGCACGCCGCCGAACCTACGCTCCCAATCGATATCCCGGCTATCGCCCACTTGGCGGCTCCTCGCACCCGACGGCACGGATCTCGCGCTGGTATTGGTCCAGGCCATGGATGGCGCAATGGTTTTTCTCCGCGTCATCGGCAATGCGCGCGAGTTGATCGAGGTATTTCTGCATGGTGTCGCAATACAGGGCATGGGCGTCGACATCGGCCTGCACGCGCGCTTCCAGCGCTTGCAAGTCGCTCAATGTCGCCTTGCAGGCATCCTCCTGGAACGGGTTGCGCGCGGGCTTGGCTGCCGGGCTGCAAATCGTCTTGGCAAGATGCTGCGCCGTGGCCGACTTGTCCACAGGCGCAAAGGGTTGAGGCTTGTCGAACAGGGGCTCGGCCTTGCCGTCGCGCAGCCTTTGCGCCTGCAATATCCTGAAGGTGCCTTCGCCGCAATTGAATTGCAGCGCGCTCAGGGTTTGTTCATTCTTGTTGAACAGCTTAACGCGGGTATTGACCCTGAATACTTGGCCGGGCAGTGTTTGCAGTGAAGCGCGGTCCAGCGCCACCTCGCCCGCATTGCTGTTGCTGACCACTTCCCATCTGGGTACCGATGACGAAGGCATCGCAACGGGAGCGGCGCAATACCGCTGCTCCAGCTGGTCCGGCAGCGAGCCTGGGCTGATCGGCTCTTCCGCACGCGGGGCGTCGAACCTGACCACCTGCTTGCCGTCCTTGAGTTGGAACCCCTTGAGGTAGCTGAAGCGCTTGGCCCTGCAATCCACCTGCATGGTGGTCACCCAGATGCCATCGGCCTGCTCCACCTTGGTCTGCACGGTAAACTTCTGCTCCGCGGTATTGCGCACCACGCTGGCCTGGTCGACATAGTGCTTGCCGACGCTGCTCTCCCCCGCCAGCTCCCATTGCTCTGCACTCGTCGCAGCGCCTGCAAATAGCAGGCAGGCAAACCACAGGCTACGCATCGTTCAGGCTTTTTCCAATACCACGAAGGCAGCGGCAAGCGCTTTTTCATCGCTGATGGATAGATGCAGGCCGCCCACTCCCTTTTCCGCCAGCCACGCCTGCAACAAGGGGGCAAGCCGGAATTCCGGCTTGCCCAGGTCATCATGCCCGATGCCGATATTCTCGAAACTGGCAGCGCCGCGTATGCCGGTGCCCAGCGCCTTGGCAAATGCCTCCTTGGCGGCAAAGCGCTTGGCCAGGAACCTGGCCTTGACCCGGCTCGCCTCGTATTCCTGCCATTCGGCGGCATTGAGGATGCGCTGGGCGAATGCGTCGCCGAAGCGGCTGAGCGATTCCTCTATGCGCACCACCTCGACAATATCGGTACCTATCCCGTAAATCATGCTGGATGTTGGCCGAACCGCCTAGTTCGCCTTCTGCACGATCAGCGCCTTCATTTCGCGCACCGCGTATTCCCAGCCGACGAACAAGGCATGGGCCACGATCGCATGGCCGATATTGAGCTCTTCGATGCCGGGGATGCCGACGATCTCATGCACGTTGTGGATATTGAGGCCGTGCCCGGCATTGACGGTCAGGCCCAGCGCCAACCCATGGTCCACCGCCATGCGGATGCGCTGCAGTTCGGCATGTTTCTCGGTGTTGGTCTTGGCATCGGCGAATGCGCCGGTATGAATCTCGATCACGGGCGCGCCGGCGGCCCTGGCCGCCTCGACCTGCTCTAGGTCAGGGCCGATGAACAAGGAAACGCGGATACCCGCATCCCCTAGCGTCTTGCAGGCGGCCTTGATGGTGCCCAGGTTGCCGGTCACGTCCAGGCCGCCCTCGGTCGTCCGCTCCTCGCGGCGCTCAGGCACCAGGCAAACGTCCTGCGGTTTGACCTGGAGCGCGATGCCGACCATTTCGTCGGTCACGGCCATTTCCAGGTTCATCTTGGTCTGCAACAACGGACGCAAGGCAAACACATCCGCATCCTGGATATGGCGCCTGTCCTCCCGCAAGTGGATGGTGATGCTGTCCGCCCCGGCCTCCTCGGCGCGCAAGGCGGCCTGCACGACGCTGGGATATTGGGTGCCGCGCGCCTGGCGCAAGGTGGCTACATGATCGATATTGACGCCTAGTTTCATAATGCCTGCAAATCCATGAGTAATTGTCGGGTATGTAAGGGCTTCTCGCCCAGGTAATGCGCCAGCAAGGTACGCATCAACTGCTTGCTTTGCTGCTGGGTCAAGGCATCGCTGTAGTCATCCTGCGCCATGGCGAGCAATGTCCTGCCGGATAATTGTACGCCATTTGCCGGCGCCGCATGCTGGCTCGTGCGGGCCGCTCCCTGCTCAGCCACGTAGGAATACACGTAGTCGGCCTCGATGGCATTGCCCGCGTTATCGTACTCCAGCGGCACGGCATAGCCCAGCTCCTGCAGCATCTTGAGCTCGAAGCGGCGCAAAGTGGTCGCGGGCGGCACCTGGTCTTGCGTGAGGATACGCAAGGTCTGACAGTAATAGTCGAACAGGGCGTCATGCCCATCCTCGCGAGGAAGCAAGCGCAACAGCAACTCGTTGAGGTAGAAGCCGCACATCAATGCCTCGCCGCGCAACAGGAGCAAGCCCGCCCCCCATTCCATGCTGTGCAGGTTCTTGAGCTCGGCCTTGCCCGACCAGGTCGCCTGCAATGGCTGGAACGCCTGCAGCATGCCGCGCATGGCCGAACGCGGACGCCTCGCGCCCTTGGCGACGGCCGCCACCCGGCCGAACTCGCGGCTGAACAACTCGACCACCAGGCTGGTTTCCTTGAACGGATAGGTATGCAGCACATAAACAGGCTGATTGTCTTGGCGGTGGATGTTACTGAGTGCCATGCAAACTTTATGTTAGATTAAGAACCAGCACGCATTTTATCTCAGGTTTCCTCGCCCATATCAGCGCAGTGGAGAAACCTTTCCTCATGCTCTGCTGTCAGCTTTAGCAGATGGTTAAGGTATAGGCTTATGAATATCAGGCACGGCATCATCGCGATGAGCAGCACCATGCTCGTCCCACTGGCGGCAGAGGCCGCGTGCAACACGGACTACTCATGGATAGACAAGTCATGCGAGCGCATCTCGGATACCTGGAAAAACGGCGATCATGACCTCTACATCCCGCTTTGGACCCACCACTTGCGCTTTGCCTACGATAACGACAAGATCGACTCGTTCCGTGAATTCACCTGGGGCCTGGGATACGGACGCAGCCGCTACAATGCCGCAGGCAATTGGGAGGGCGTTTACATGATGGCATTCTCGGACTCGCACAGCAATGTGCAACCTATGCTGGGCTATGGACACCAATGGATGATGGGACCTCGGTCGGGACTGCATGCCGGCGTCGGCTACACGGCATTCCTCACTTCGCGTGCCGATATCTACAAGAACATCCCCATCCCTGGCGTACTGCCGATTGCGTCGTTCAACTACAGGCAATACTCGGTAAACACCAGCTATGTGCCGGGCGGCCGGGGCAACGGCAATATCCTGTTCTTCTGGTCCAGGGTCGGCTTTTAGAGCCTGCTCACAATTTTTTCATGAGGTACGTTGCTCCGGCAGTGTAGTCGAAGCAAGGCGCAAACCACAGACGGGCTCATTGCCCGGCGAGGATTTGCAACGCAGCAGCGGCTGCGCTGCCGGAGCAACCCGGAGGGCATGCCCCTAAAACACGTCCGCCGCGTTGCAGCATTACCTGCACACTGGGCCTTGACCAGACACGTTTTGGAGCCATGCGTACCCTATGAAAAAATTGTGAACAGGCTCTCAGTAGCCCAGGGATTTCAAGGCGCGTTCGTCGTCCGCCCAGCCGCCCTTGACCTTCACCCAGGTCTCGAGCCAGATCTTGCCGCCGAACAGCTTTTCCATATCTTGGCGCGCCTCGGTGGAAATGCGCTTGAGCTTTTCGCCGCCCCTGCCGATCAGCATCGGCTTCTGGCTATCCTTGTCGACAATGATGGCGGCATGGATACGGCGCAAATTGCCTTCCTGCTCGAACTTCTCGATCTCCACCGCTACGGAATACGGCACTTCGTCTCCCAGCAAACGGAATATCTTTTCACGCAGCATTTCTGCCGCCAGGAAGCGCTCGTTACGGTCCGTCAGCTCATCCTCGCCATAAATCGCCGGTTGTTCAGGCAGGTGTTCACGTACGGCAGCCAGCAGCTCATCCAGATACAGATTTTTCTTGGCGCTTACGGGAATAATGCCGGTGAATGGAAACTCCAGGTCGAAATCCTGAATCAACGGCAACAGGTTCCCCTTGTCGCCCATCAGGTCAGCCTTGTTGACGACCAGGAATACTGGCTGATTCTTCGGCAGCAGCTCCAGCACCTTGC
Organism: Methylobacillus draconifructus; assembly: GCF_045984355.1. Taxonomy (NCBI): domain Bacteria; kingdom Pseudomonadati; phylum Pseudomonadota; class Betaproteobacteria; order Nitrosomonadales; family Methylophilaceae; genus Methylobacillus; species Methylobacillus draconifructus. The sequence goes on from NZ_JBJQII010000003.1 coordinate 356,378, forward strand.
GGTCCGCATCTCCCAGGTGCATGGGCTCGATCACAAACAACACCACATCCACCTCGCTCAGCACCTGGGTGACGGTGCGGTTCAGGTTGCGGTTGAGCGCATTGATATGCTTTTGCTGGAAACCTGGCGTATCCACGAACAGGAATTGCGTATCTTCCGTGGTATGTATGCCCAGCAGGCGGTGCCGCGTGGTTTGCGCCTTGCGTGACGTAATGCTCAGCTTGAGGCCGAGGATATGGTTGAGCAATGTGGACTTGCCCACGTTGGGACGGCCGACGATGGCGACGGTGCCACAACGAAAAGCGTTGGATGATGTCATTTCTTTCCTTTTTCGAGCAATTGCTCGTAAGCCAGCTGGGCGGCCTGCTGCTCAGCCGCACGTCGGCTGGAGCCTTTGCCCTCGGTGGTAATCTGGAACTTGGTGATATGGCAGCTCACCCGGAATGTCTGGCAATGCGCTTCGCCCTCGGTTGCCAAGACGTTGTATTCGGGCAGGTCTATTTTGCGCCCTTGCAGGAATTCCTGCAGCAAGGACTTGGCATCCTTGCCGATCGCCTTGGGATCTATGCTTTCCATGCGCGGCAGGAACAAGCGCTTCACCAGCGCCTCGGCAGCCGGGTAGCCCCCGTCCAGGAAAACCGCGCCGATGATGGCTTCCATGGCGTCGGCCAGCACGGAGGGGCGGCGCCAGCCGCCGCTTTTGAGCTCGCCCTCGCCCAGGCGGAGGAATTCGCCGACATCCAGGCCAGTGGCAATCTCGCTCAGGGTTTGCTCCTTGACCAGCTGGGCGCGCAAACGGCTGAGGTCGCCCTCGGACAGTTTGGGGAAACGCTGGAACAACTGATGCGCCACCAGGAAATTCAGCACGCCGTCACCAAGGAATTCCAGGCGCTCATTATTGTTTCCGGAATAGCTGCGGTGCGTCAACGCCAGCGTCAGCAGGCTTTTATCCTTGAATTCGTACGCAAGCTGGCGTACCAGGCTGTTCTGGCTCAAAACGGCAGCCCGCCACGAGATACATGCAGCATTGAAAAAGCCATGCAAGCCACACGGCCAGGGCAAGATTGACGATCAACGGGCATTGTCGGTAGATGTCTCGAAGTCCAGCAAGACACTGATATTGGAAAACAAGGGCACCACGACCTGGTAATCGACCGAAAGCGCCGTCTTACCGTTCTCATCGCGCAGGAAGGTCAGGTCCCGGGCTTCGACGCTGCGGATATCGTCTATGGTCGCGCTCTTCTGGAAAGCGGTAATCATGTCGGCCTTGCTCATGCTGGAAAACGCCGGATCATGGGCAATGCGGCTGATCGCTTTCTTGACGGCAAAATACTCGATGTAGGCAGGCGTGAGCTTCATCGCCAGCACTGCAAAAAACACGCCCACTGCAATAACGACCATCAGGCTCAGGAATGTCATGCCCTGCTGTCTTTTCATGCTGGCTCTCCCTTCGAGTTGATTGGATATTTATTTGATCTTGGTGCCAATTCTGCCAAAGTCGTCGAAATTCCACCAGATGAAGAATGCCTTGCCGACCAGGTTGTCCTCGGGCACAAAGCCCCAGACGCGGCTGTCCTTGCTGTTGTCGCGGTTGTCGCCCATCGCGAAGTAATGGCCTGCCGGCACTTCCACTTCGCCATCGAACGCCATGCCGTTTTCCTCGATGAGGATATCGTGCCTGACCTCGCCAAGCTGCTCCTGATAGCGCTTGGTCGCGATCATGTTGAGGCCGGAGCCGACATATTTGTAATCATCGACATAATCGGTCTGCACTGCCTGGCCGTTCACGTACAGGCGCTTGTTGCGGTAGGCAATGCGGTCGCCCGGCACGCCGATGACGCGCTTGATGTAATCGATCGATGGATCAGGCGGGTAGTGGAAGACGAAAACGTCCCCGCGTTGCGGATGATCGACCTCGAAGAAGGTCTTGTTGAGGATGGGCACGCGCAAGCCGTAGGAAAACTTGTTCACCAGGATGAAATCGCCGGCCAGCAGCGTCGGCATCATGGAGCCGGATGGAATCTTGAACGGCTCGACAATGAAAGACCGGATCAGGAACACGGCCAGGATCACGGGGAAGAAGCTCTTGGAGTACTCCACGATCACGGGGTCTGCCGCATCCGCAGCTCGCTTCTTGCGCCAGAACAGGCTATCCAGCAACCAGATCACCCCGGTGATCACCAGCACCGCCAACATGAACAATGCAAACATCATTTGTCTTCAACCCTCAAAATAGCCAGGAATGCTTCCTGTGGAATTTCAACGTTACCTACCTGCTTCATGCGCTTCTTGCCCTCTTTCTGCTTTTCGAGGAGCTTCTTCTTACGCGTGATATCGCCGCCGTAACACTTGGCCAGCACGTTCTTACGCATGGCCTTCACGGTTTCGCGCGCGATGATGTTGGCGCCAATGGAGGCTTGTACGGCGATATCGAACATCTGGCGCGGAATCAGCTCGCGCATCTTGGATACCAATTCGCGGCCTCTGTAGACGCTGTTTGAACGGTGCACAATCAACGACAACGCATCGACGCGTTCGCCGTTGACCATGATGTCGAGCTTGACCAGGTCGGCCGCGCGGAACTCGAGGAACTCATAATCCATGGAAGCGTAGCCGCGAGATACGGACTTCAACCGATCGAAGAAATCCAGCACCACTTCATTGAGCGGCATTTCATAGCTCAGCATCACCTGGCGCCCCATATACTGCATGTTGCGCTGCACGCCGCGCTTGTTGTTGCACAAGGTCATCACCGGGCCGACGTAATCCTGCGGCATCAGCAGGTTGATGGTAATGATGGGCTCTCGGATCTCGTCAATGCGAGATGGCTCGGGCAGGCGCGAAGGGTTCTCGATCTGCACCACTTCGCCGCTCTTGAGCAATAACTCATACACCACCGTCGGCGCCGTCGTGATGAGGTCCATGTCGTACTCGCGCTCCAGGCGCTCCTGCACGATTTCCATGTGCAGCAGGCCGAGGAAGCCGCAACGGAAGCCAAAGCCCAATGCGCTGGAGTTTTCCGGCTCGAACTGCAGCGAAGCGTCGTTAAGGCGCAGCTTTTCCAGCGCCTCGCGCAAGGCTTCGAATTGGTTGGATTCGACCGGATAGAGCCCGGCGAACACCTGCGGCTGCACTTCCTTGAAGCCGGGCAAGGCCTCGCTCGCGGGCTTGTCGGCCAAAGTGATGGTATCGCCGACCTTGGCGCTGGTGAGCTCCTTGATGCCGGCGATGATGAAACCCACCTCGCCTGCGGACAACGAAGCGCGCTGACGCGACTTGGGCGTGAATACGCCGACCTGCTCGCAAAGATAGGTCGTCTTGGTCGCCATCATGCGAATCTTGTCCTTGGGCTTGAGCACCCCGTCCACCACGCGCACCAGCATGATCACGCCGACATAGTTGTCGAACCATGAATCGATGATCAAGGCCTTCAAGGGTTTTTCCGGATCGCCCACAGGCGGCGGGATCTTGGCAATCATGTTTTCCAGCACGTCCTGCACGCCGGCGCCGGTCTTGGCGGAACAGCGCACGGCCTCGGAAGCATCCACGCCGATCACGTCCTCGATTTCCTGCATCACGCGTTCTGGGTCGGCGGCAGGCAGGTCGATCTTATTGAGGACAGGCACCACTTCGACGCCCTGGTCGATCGCGGTATAACAGTTCGCCACGCTTTGCGCTTCCACCCCTTGCGAAGCGTCCACCACCAGCAAAGCGCCCTCGCAGGCAGCGAGGGAACGGCTGACTTCGTAGGAAAAGTCGACGTGGCCCGGCGTATCGATCAGGTTGAGGTTGTAGACCTGCCCATCCAGCGCCTTGTACTCCAACGCGGCAGTTTGCGCCTTGATGGTAATGCCGCGCTCGCGTTCGATATCCATGGAGTCCAGCACCTGGGCCTCCATTTCACGGTCTGAGAGTCCGCCGCACAACTGGATGATGCGGTCCGCCAGCGTGGACTTGCCGTGGTCGATATGAGCGATGATAGAAAAATTGCGGATATTCTTCATGTAGTTATTCTAGATTAAGCCAAGTAAAGAAGGGCGCCGAAGCGCCCTTTTACAACACACTAATTAGAGTCGGATTTTACAGCAAATACCGGCTCTCAGCATATTTACTTGGCATGCCTTACTTGCCGATCTTGACCGGCACGTACAGGGTATTGTTTTCCCGCTGCACCAGCAACGCGACCGTCTTGCCCGCCTGCACGGCGTTCACCTGCTTGGTGAATTGCTCCAGGCTTTGCACCTCGGTGTTGTTCAATGCCAGCACCAGGTCGCCACGGCGGATGCCTGCCTGCGCCGCAGCGCCCTGCGCATCCACCACTACCAGAGCGTTGCGGCCGTTCAGGTTGCGGCGCTGCTGCGGCGTCAGCTCGCGCAAGGTCAAGCCCAGGCGGTTGGACTCAGGCTTGGCATTGGGCTGCGAAGCGGGCACGACCTCGTCCTTGTCGGCCGGCATTTCGCCCAAGGTAATGCTCAGCGTCTTGCTGGCGCCCTTGCGCAGTACTTCCACCGGCACTTGCTTGCCCGGCTTGGTGGCGCCGACGATGCGTGGCAGGTCGGAGGAAACATTGACCGCCTTGCCGTCGAACTTGACGACGACGTCACCCGCTTCCAGGCCGCCCTTTTCAGCAGGGCTGCCCTTCTCCACGCCTGCCACCAGCGCACCATTGGTATTCTTCATGCCGAACGACTCGGCCAGGTCCTTGGTGATTTCCTGGATGCCGATGCCAAGCCAGCCGCGTGCCACGCGGCCGGAAGCCTTGAGCTGGTTGGAAACATCGATCGCCACGTCAATCGGGATGGCAAACGACAAGCCCATGTAACCGCCGGTACGGCTGTAAATCTGGGAATTGACGCCGACCACCTCGCCCTTGAGGTTGAACAGCGGCCCGCCGGAATTGCCCGGATTGATCGCCACATCGGTCTGGATGAAAGGCACAAAGTTTTCCTGGGGCAAAGCGCGGCCCTTGGCGCTCACCACGCCGGCGGTCAAAGTACTTTCAAGCCCGAATGGCGACCCGATCGCCACCACCCATTCGCCTACCTTCAACTGCTCCGGATTGCCGATCGTCACCTTGGGCAGGCCGGTCGCCTCGATCTTGAGCAACGCCACATCGGTACGGCGGTCCGCTCCCACGATCTTGGCCTTGAACTCGCGCTTGTCATTGAGCTTGACGATTACTTCGTCAGCTTCGCGAACCACATGGGCGTTAGTCAGGATGTAACCGTCGTTGCTGATGATGAAACCCGACCCCAAGGACTGGGACTTGTATTCAGGCTGCTGCGGGCCGCTCTGCCCGCGCGGCACTCCAGGGAAGCCGGGGATGCCAAAACGCCGGAAAAACTCGTTCAACGCCTCGTCCTCGGGCAACCCCTGGAAAGGAGATCCGCCAGGACCTGACTGCATCACCTGGGTCACGCTGATATTGACAACCGCAGCCCCTTGCTTTTCCGCCAACTCCGTAAAATCGGGCAACTCCTTGGCTAATACCGGTGTTGCCGCAGCCAGGCCAACAGATAAACAAATTGCTGACACGGCAATTAGTTTCTTGAACATTGATTCACCTCGTTAACACGTCACACTCACACGCCGCCTAGGCAACCGGCGGCAAACTCACACACCATTCACGAATTCACACGATACTCAGACCGCATAGCTTATATGCTGCAAGGCGGGCATTCGGATACAACGAAACCGCGCTTTAGACCTCGAACAGCTATTTGAAACTGACCGCGCTGCCTATCTGTGCCACCGTCGCAGCGGGGACCTCGCCTACCACCAGTATCTGATAACCCTTGCTGACATTGGCATAGAAATGGGTAGCCCCTTTCGATGTCTGGCCGATTTTAGGACGAATACCTTTGGACAAAGGTTCAATGAAGAGGGAAACGGAAGCCAGTCCGTCAGTGAAAATGACTTGCGTGACAGGAGCGCTCTTGCCCGGCACGAGGCGGGTGACCTGCTCGACCTTGCGGTAGCCTGCGGGCAAAGCGCCTACCGTCCAGCTTGACACTGCTTCCTGTGCCGGCTGGGCATGAGCTTCCTCGAGAATATAGTGCTTGTTGTGATCGACATTCGGGTGGAACCAGTCCATGCCCTGGTCTTCCATCATATTGACCTGGCTGAAAGCCATCTGCTCGAGCATCTGCTTTTGATCGTTCAGCATCAAGGACTTGAGCAGCAAGCCATACTCACGGTCCGCCCAGAACTTGTAGGCATAGCGCAAGCTATCGCGTGGATCGAGGAAGACAACGCGGCCATCGCGGCCGGCAATGCGTTCCGTACCGCCTATCCTGGCTTGGTAGCTGGCCTTGAGGAGCTCCATGTCGTCAGGCAGGACTGCCGGGAACAGATTGTGCGCCCGGCGTTTTTCCATGATGACTTTTTCATTCTTGGAGCTGAAAATAACCACGTCCCCGCCCTGACTGAGCATTTCGCGCGGCGTACCGTCCAGCACCACCATGCGGGCATATTCGCCCTGGCCGGAGTTGGTATGGGTGATCTGGACCGATTTGATATTGTCGCCCGACTGATAGATGAAGACCCCTTTATAGCTCAGGTCATGCGCTGCGCGGGCAGCTTTTTGCAGGACAAGCCAGGGGTCTTCAGGTTCGGCATGCACAACCACAAACGGAGTTGCCAGCAAACACGCCAGCAGGAAACGCTTCATCTACCGACTACTCCGCGTAATTGGCTGGCTGGATATAGTAGGCGGAATTGTTGGAAGCCTGGGATTGGTGCGCCAACCAGTAGTCGGAAGGCAGGCTTTGTGCGATTTCCATCGGTGTCGCGTCATCCTCGAGCCCGCTTTGCACTTGCTGCTGCAATACCACCCAGCCGACAAACGCCACGGCGGAGACGGATGCAGCCACAGACCAGAGCTTGCTGCTCTTGAGCATGGCCTGCTTGCGCTTGACGGCGGGCACCAGCAGCACAGGCTCGTCCTCGAGGCTGGCTAACAGCCGTTCGGTAAAGTCGGGCTTGAAAACAGGGTTGCCGCGCATGGTATCGCCAATCAAATGATAATCAGACCACGCCTGGGCGGATTCGCCTCCAGACTTCAAAGTCGTATACAGGTACTCTGCATCCTCAAGCGCTATATCGCCATCCATCAGCGCCGAAATTTGACTTTTCATTACCATCTCCTGTTTTCGGGGGTGTCCAGCAAAGGACGCAACTTCTGGGCAATCGTTTCACGGGCACGGAAAATTCGCGAACGTACCGTCCCTATCGGGCAATCCATCATCGTGGCAATCTCTTCGTAGCTCAAGCCTTCTATCTCGCGCAAGGTGATCGCCGTACGCAACTCTTCCGGCAACGAGGCTACCGTATCGTTCACAGTCTGGGCAATTTCCTTGCCCATCAATTCGGTTTCAGGCGTATCCATGGTGCGCAATTCGTCACCATCGTCGAAATTCTCAGCATCCTCGATTTCGATATCGCCTGTGGCTTGGGGCCTGCGCCCCATTGCGACAAGGTAATTCTTCGCGGTGTTGATGCCAATGCGGTAAAGCCAAGTATAAAACGCGCTATCGCCACGAAAACTGGGTAGAGCCCGGTAAGCCTTGATGAAGGATTCCTGGACGACGTCCTCGACCTCGGCAGGGTCCCTGATCAAGCGCGAGAGCAAACGCCCCAGCTTGCGCTGGTACTTGTCCACCAGCAAGCCAAACGCGCGCTTGTCGCCGCTTTGCGCGCGCTCAACTAGCTGCTGGTCCAACTCCCGATTGCCCGCCGGCGGGGTTACTGCCATCGCAGCCATGCTCCCTGTCTGTGTTTTCTTGACAGACGGAGTATACCCGCGCACTCCCGTATCGACGAAGCCCATGCGCGAAAATTCCTCGAAATTATTTGTCTTGATCATGACCTTCCCTTTGTATTTTCATGACTAGCTTAGTGCTACAGACAGCGCTACACTCGCTAAAGTTCATCCATTTCTAGGTTCTTATGCAGCAATACGACGTCCTCATCATCGGCAGCGGTTTGGCTGGCCTCACGCTCGCGCTCAAGGTAGGGGCGGATAAAAAAGTCTGCCTGATCAGCAAGCGCGGCATCAATGACGGTTCCAGCAACTGGGCGCAGGGCGGGATTGCCGCCGTGCTAGCAGATGATGACTCAACGGAAGCACATATTCAAGATACCCTTATCGCCGGCGCGGGTTTATGCGATGCCGCCGTCACCCGCCTGGTGGCCGAGCACGGCAGGGAAACCGTGGAATGGCTGATTGCAGAAGGAGTTCCCTTCACGCGCGAGGACGACAATAGCGGCTTCCACCTTACGCGTGAAGGCGGGCACAGCCATAGGCGGATCATTCACGCTGCCGACGCCACGGGACACGCCGTCCAGAAAACCCTGGCCGAGAAAGTGCGCCAGCACCCGAATATCACGGTATTGGAAGAGCATATCGCGGTGGACCTCATCACTGCGGGCAAGGTGAACATGGAAGGCAGCGCCTGCCTGGGCGCCTACGTGCTGGACAATACGACGGGAAAAGTGCTCACCGTCGGGGCGCAGCACACGGTATTGGCCACAGGCGGGACGGGCAAGGTCTATCTCTACACAACCAACCCCGACGTAGCCTCAGGCGACGGCGTCGCCATGGCCTGGCGCGCGGGCTGCCGTATCGCCAACATGGAATTCATCCAGTTCCATCCCACCTGCCTCTATCACCCGGAGGCAAAGTCGTTCCTGATCACGGAAGCCGTGAGGGGCGAAGGCGGCATACTCAAGCTGCCTGACGGCGCGCGCTTCATGCCTTGGCATGACGAGCGCGCCGAATTGGCGCCTCGCGACATCGTGGCCCGTGCGATTGATTTTGAAATGAAAAAGCGCGGCCTGGACTGTGTATACCTCGACATATCGCACAAGCCGGCCGACTTCATCCTCTCGCACTTCCCCACGATTTACCGCCGCTGCTTCGAGCTGGGCATCGACATCACGCGCGAACCCATTCCCGTCGTGCCCGCAGCGCATTACAGTTGCGGCGGCATCATGACCGACCATATCGGCCGCACCGACATTCCCAGGCTGTATGCAATCGGAGAGACGGCCTGTACCGGACTGCACGGCGCCAACCGCCTCGCCAGCAATTCGCTGTTGGAATGCCTGGTGTTCGGCCAAGCGGTGGCCCATGACATCCTTGCTCAGCCGCCGATGCCGGTGGTTGCCCTGCCCTATTGGGATGAAAGCCGCGTTACCGATGCCGATGAGGAGATCATCATCACCCACAACTGGAGCGAACTGCGGCGCACCATGTGGAATTATGTCGGCATCGTCCGTACCAACAAGCGCCTGACTCGCGCATTGCACCGCATCCATTTGCTGCGCGACGAAGTGCACGAGTTCTACAGCAATTTCCGCATCAGCAACAACCTGATCGAATTGCGCAATCTGTTGCAGGTTGCGGAACTCATCGTGAAGAGCGCGATGGAACGCAAGGAAAGCCGCGGCCTGCACTATAGCAAGGACTATCCCTTCCTTGCCGACGAAGCCGTGCCTACCGTGCTGGAACCGTCCAACTACTATAGTTTGCTGGACAGCCATCACGGGCATGAGCATCACTGAGGCCGAGCTGTCGCTGGATATCCGGCGCAGCTCATTGCGCTACCCTCGCGCCTTGGCCTCGATACAAGCGGCATAAGCCTGCGCATCCAGGCCGGCACCAGTGCGCTGGGCTTGCCAGATGGCCTCTGCCAGGCAGTCCATCAGCACATGCTGCGCCTCGACCGCGTCGCCATGCTTGCGCCATAAGGCGTGGTAGGCAGCATTGATGCCTGGCGGCTGGTCTATGGAAACCTGCTCGAGTACGGAAAGATGCAAGCTCATATGCAGGAAGGGGTTGGTTTCCCCCATTTCGGGAAAATAGGATTGATCCAAATAACGCTCTGGCGCATCCAGCACGTGATGGTATTCAGGATGGGCCTGCACGATGCCGACAGCCATGGTCTCGAGGTCGGTCAACACTTGCTGCCGCTGAAACTTGGCCCAGGCATCGAAGAAAAACTGGCGCACCTGGTCGCGGCTGGGGCTGAACAGGGCCATCAGGCTTCCCACACCTTCATGGCCTGCGGGGCAAAGCCATGGTTCAGCGGCCCGACTCCTGCGCCGGTCCTGACGTTCGAGCCGGCATACAAGGCAGAGCGCACGTAAATCCTGGCCGCCTGCACCGCATCCGGCAAGTTGAAGCCCAATGCGAGGTATGCCGCAACCGCCGATGACAGGGTGCACCCCGTGCCGTGCAGGTTGTGGGTGGAAATGCGCAGCGAATGCAGCTTGTGCAGTTCGGTCACCTGACCTGCCGCATTGGCTTGCACCAGTATGTCCAGGACGTCATGCCCGGGCAGGTGGCCGCCCTTGAGCAGGACGGCATGGGCGCGCTGCCCGAGCAGTTCCTGCGCAGCCTGCTCCAGCTCGTCGGTCCCGGTCAACGGTCGGCCCAACAGCAATGCGGCCTCATCGAGGTTGGGCGTGACGACGAGCGCCCGGGGGAAAAGCTCGTTGACCAGCACCGAGATGGCTTCGTCCGAAATCAGCTTCGCACCATTGGCCGCCACCATGACCGGGTCCAGCACGACCTGCTTGAGACCGTGCGCATCCAGCGCTTCCGCCACGGTCATGACCACTTCAGGCGAATGCAGCATGCCGATCTTGACCGCGTCGACGCCGATATCCTCCACCACGGCGTCGATCTGGTCGCGCAGCATTTGGGGCGGCACGCTATGAATGGCGCGCACGCCCTGGGTATTCTGCGCGGTCAGGGCCGTAATGGCGGTCATGCCGTAGCAGCCCAGTGCGGAAAACGTCTTGAGGTCGGCCTGTATGCCTGCGCCGCCGCTGCTATCCGAGCCCGCAATGGAAAGCACGCGAGGATAGCGGTTGGTGGCAGCGGCATTCAACAATGGTGATACATTCATCATTCAACTTTCAGCAGTAAACAATCCCAGCACGACAGAGTGCTGCCACAAGGCATTGCGGCCATTGACCGGGGCGATTTCGCCATTGCCGTAAAACCCGATCACCGGCATGCCGGGATAATAGCGCTTCAACAGGGCAAGATCATGATCCACCCCGTCATAAAAATGCGGGCCGCGCGCCAAGCAGGAGAACATCAAACCAAAAGTGGGCTCATTGCGCAACCTGGCGCCCATGGATGCAATTTTGGAGGCGAGATGCCGCTGTGCGGCATCTCGGTCCAACAACCCCCAGGCGAGCCAGTCGCCCGGCACGGCTTCCTTCGCCAGAGTCACGGATTGAGTGTCGGCGTTGGCTCCCACAATTGGAATTAATTGGCAATCTCCCCGGGATAAGGCTGCCTCGCTCTCGGCCAACATCAGCATCATATGGTGACAGGGTATGCCCGCTTGGTGCTCAATACCTTGCGCACTTAGCGCATTGGCCAGGCTAGACCATGCGGATTGGCGGGAGGCGGATTGATTGGATAATACAAGCAAGTCATGCCCGCTGGCCTGGTCGATCCGCTGCGGCACGCCAACCGGCTTGAAGGGGTGCGCCACATCGACCACGCCCGCGGCTCCCTCCAGCGCCAGATCACAATGCCCGGTCAAGACCTTGCCATTGCCCCATAGCGAGAACTGCCCTTGGCCTGTCGCATCCCCTGCCACCCCGCCAAAGCGTATTCCGGGCGACTCCATCCAGGATGCGTTGAATGCGTTTGGCGCCGTCAGCGTCAACAATACGCCATCCTTCTGGTCTCTCGCCATAGCGATAGCCGCGCCATCGCCCAGCACCAGCGCTGCAGCAGCGGAACCGTCCAGCACCCACTCGTCCTGGGTAAAAATCCCGGGCGCGGAACAACCGCTGACCTGGGTGGTGCTCGCCGCCGTCGCGGCGGCACGTAAGGCCGGTTGCGGGTCTTGTGCGAAATCCTCGCTCAGGAACAGCAGCACCCCAGTGGCGATATCAAGCCCTGCTTGATCCAGGGCCTGCCTGACGGCTTGTGCAGCGAGCTCTGGCAGCGGCTGGCGCCCTTGTGCCAGTCCTGTTCCAACTTTCAAACAGCCTCCACCGCAGCAGAAGCCGGCGTTGTTTTGGCCTTGAACTCGCAAAGATCGTAAATCACGCATTCGCCGCACTTGGGCTTGCGCGCCACGCAGACGTAGCGTCCATGCAGGATCAGCAGGTGGTGTGCATCGTGCAAGTACTCCTTGGGCACCACCTTCATCAGCTTGTTTTCCACCTCGAGCGGTGTCTTGCCCGGCGCGAGGCCTATGCGGTTGCCAAGGCGGAAAATATGCGTATCCACCGCAATGGTGGGTTGGCCGAATGCCGTGTTCAATATCACGTTGGCCGTCTTGCGCCCCACGCCCGGCAGGCTTTCCAATGCTTCGCGCGTATCCGGAACCTCGCCATTATATCGGTCCACCAACAGGCGGCAGGTGGCCATTACGTTCTTGGCCTTGCTGCGGTAGAGGCCTATCGTCTTGATGTAGCTTTCCAGGCCCTCGATGCCAAGATCAAGGATTGCCTGGGGCGTATTGGCTACCGGGAAGAGCTTCGCCGTCGCGATGTTCACGCCCTTGTCGGTGGCCTGGGCAGAGAGAATGACCGCGATCAGCAGTTCGAATGTGCTCGTATGCACGAGTTCGGTCGTCGGTTCCGGAATGGCAAGGCTGAGCCGGCGGAACAATTCCTGGCGTTTTTCTGCGTTCATGCTTTTTGTGGGATATCTGTTTTCCGCTGGGCACGGACACGCGCCATGGCGGCGGCCAAGGCTGCTTTCTTGGCGTCTATTGTATTGGGAGCCTGGCCGTCAGCCTCGCGAGAGCTGGCGTCCGCTAATGGTTTTGGAGAATTGCGGTCAAGACGCTGCAAGCGAGCCTGATGCCGCCTGCGGGCGGCATCGGCCACCCGGCGCGCAGGGCTTGCCGGCAGGGTGTAATCCCAGTCCTGGTTTGCCAAAGGCTCCATATCGATACACTCTACAGGACAAGGTGCCACACACAACTCGCAGCCGGTACATTCATCCGCAATCACCGTATGCATTTGCTTGTGCGTGCCCAGGATTGCATCTACAGGACACGCCTTGATACACAAAGTGCATCCTATGCAACTCCCCTCGTCGATGACAGCCCGCATCTTGGGACGAACAACGCCGTGAACCGGGCTTAAAGGCGCATAAGGCTGACCGAGCAGCTGCGCCAGCGCGTGGATCCCGGACTCGCCGCCGGGAGGGCATTGATTGATGCCTGCCTCTCCCCGGGCGAGTGCATCTGCATATGGGCGGCAGCCAGCATATCCGCATTGCGTGCATTGCGTCTGCGGCAATATGGCGTCTATGCGATCTGCAAGTTCGATCATTCCGTTATGTGCCATCAATGAATAACAGAATTATACCCGCCGCCCGAGATGAATCCGCCTATTAAAATAAATTAGAAATGATAGCCAAAGCGGATTTCATTGAAATTGACGCCTGGATTGGTACTGGTAATGCCCGCATTGGAGAAATGCTGAAAACGGTAGCCGAGGTCATATTGCTGCTGGTCGCCGAATGTGACCCCAAAGCCGACATGGCTGCCGAATTCGAAACGGGTCCCCATGCTGACGCTTCCATGCACGCGGCGGCCCGAGAATTGATAGGCCCCTACGCCGGCTTCGACATAGGGATTGAATATCCCTGGAGGTTCGGAGCGCTGCAAGCGGAACACCGGCGCTATGCCGATTGCATACAGCTCTTTTTCGGGAGAAGGTCCGTCGCCTTTCCAGGCCGTGCCGGTCACTTCCCAATACCCTCCGAGATGCCAATCGCCTTCCGTGAACCAGTGCTTGTCCCAATCCCACGTCAGCGAAACCGCGGCCATGTTGGCATCAGGGCCGGAGCCGCCAGTGAACGCAATACCGTCCACGGCATTGGCAGAGTTATTCAGAGTACAGCATGCTAGTAACGCGAGTGCAATTTTCTTCACGTGATCTCCTGGCAAGTTGTTACTTCATTGAAAGTGACTGCAGAACCTAGGGCTATATCCCAGCGCGATTGTATGCAAAAAACAGCTTTCCTTACCATAGCGATTTAACAGGCTTGTGCTTCCTTGTTCAGAGCGTACCTAGACCAGGTTTTGCCGTCTATCGACCAGGCATTCATAAACGTAATGGCGCACGATCAATTGCACGTTGCTTTCCAGTGCCACAAACTCAAGGCCGGCAAGAAAGCTTGCGCCGCCTGACGGAGCTACTGGCACCACGTTGCGCACCCTGGCTTGCAGAGTAATGGCGGACGTCTCATCCTCATGCAATTGGGGCAGGTTGAAATTCAAGACCAGCTGGCCGTCAATCTTGCCTATGTCACGATCAACCAACACCTGGCATCCAGTGGCGCTGATATTGGTCAACTTCACCGGCACGGTTGTACGATCTTCCAAACCCAGCTGTCCTTCAATATCCGCCTTGATCCGCATTTCCCTGCGGATTTTCTTTACCTGGATGGCATGAGGAAAGGAAATGCATAAGCAATTCAAGGGATGCTGAATCGTCTGGATCACGCTGGCGTCAAAGCTGCTGATCATGATCCCGGAAAAAACACGCACCGTGACTTTCTCACCATCGTAAAAAGTCAGGAAAGTGCCCTGCGCCTTGGGCAAACGCAACAGCAGGTATTCATTGCGCTCCATGCCGATGAAGGTGGAAAGATATTGTACGGGGGTGTGGCCTCGATGCCGCAGTAACTGCAGCCGGGTTCCTGGTTGCAGATTGATTTCTTCAAACCCGACCTTTTCCGGCCCGTCGTTTTCTGCTTCAGGCGGATTTTCAATGATGTCTGTCATGATGGCTTGTTCTTAATTGCGCTTATTATCCCAGGCAAACCATGGCTTGCCCGCTCATGTTTTTAACCGTCAGATTATTGCTGATGTCAGATAGCGAGACAAGGTAACACCGATGCAGCAGGATAAAATTTAACCATTTTTAAATAAAGGTCTTTACTCTTTCCGGCAAAAGCGTAGCATACCCATAAAAATATTATGGTTATTAATCTTTACACCGCGATAACGCTAAAAGGAGATCGCCATGCTTAAAGTACTGTTTGGTTCGTGGGTGGGCATCGCATCGATCGGCACCATCATCCTGACCATTATCGTCATCAGCTATTGGATTGGATTCTGCATACTGAACGCCCGCAAAGAGCGAGAAAACGCCTCATCGCACTGACTTATTCCACCGATGCAAGCCTTACTTCGACAGTAAGGCTTTTCATTTGCAATAACCCTACTAAAACTAGGTGCTATATCTCAATTTGAGGTATGCTTGCGTTGCTTGTATTTTTAACGCTAGACGAGAATGCCATGAAAGAAACGCCCTCCAGCCTGCCTTGGCTCAACCTCCCCAACCTTCCCACCTCGATCAAGACCCTGTTTATTGGCTACCTTCTGGTGATCGGCGTCGGCCTTTGCATGGCCGGCCTGCAGATCATGCTCACGCACGGCATGGCGGATGGAAAGCTGGGCCTGTCCAAGGATGATATCGTCTACAGCTATTACGGCGACCGGAGCGGCAGCAAGCTCGAAAGCAAACTCAACGGCTCGATGAAACCGCATGCGCCCCCTGAGGTGCGCCTCGACATCATCAAGTGGGTACGCAACGGCGCGCCCGAGGATCAATGGGAAAACCACTTCAAAGGCGTGTTCGCGGAGCGCTGCGTCATGTGCCACAGCGTAATCCCCGGCATCCCCGACTACAGGACCTATGAGGGCGTGAAGCAAGTGTCCGCCGTGAATGAAGGCGCCACCATCCAGAGCCTGACACGGGTTTCCCATATCCACTTATTCGGCATTTGCTTCATTTTCTTTCTTATGGCGTTCATCTTCAGCTTTGCCGTGAACGTGCCGCGCATCCTGAAAATCCTGGCGATCGCCTTCCCGTTCGCGTTCCTGATCCTCGACGTATTGTCATGGTGGCTGACCAAGCTGAACCCTGGGTTCGCCTGGCTCACGATCATTGGCGGCATTGGCTACAGCATTGCGTCCACGTTCATGTGGGTGACCAGCATGTACCAAATGCTGATCCTGTCGCGCAACGGCAAGACCTATGGCAACGCCTGGGAAGCAGACTTGAAGAATTAATGGCTGTTTCGGGCAGCTAGCTACAGCATAACGGAGGCTTGGCGGCCTCCGCTGTTTTTGTACCGGCACGAGCCTTGCTTGCCCATGAATGAACATTCCAGGAGGTACGCATATGGACACTTCATCGGTCAACGCCGTCCTGTTCGACCTGGATGGCGTCCTACATATAGGCAACAGCCCGATTCCCGGCGCGATAGAGACGGTCGACTTGCTGCGTACAAAGGGCCTTGGCTGCCGCTTTGTCACCAACACCAGCACCCTTTCGCGCTATTCCTTGCACCAGAAAATCCTCGGCATGGGGTTCTATGTCGCGCCGGAGGAAATCATCAGCGCGCCTGAAGCGGCATTGAAATATCTTGAACAGCTCGGCAACCCGCTTTGCCGCTTCCTGTTGGCCGACGACGTCAAGAAAGACTTCTCGCACTTTCGCCAATCCAACACCGCGGCGGAATACATCGTCGTGGGCGACATAGGCAAGGCCTGGACTTACGACGTCATGAACGAGGTGTTCAACTGCCTCAAGAACGGCGCGAAGCTGATCGCGATCCACAAGAACCGCTTCTGGCAAACCGAGGCTGGGCTGCAAATGGATATCGGCGGCTTCATCACCGCGCTGGAATATGCCGCCGGTACGCAAGCCATGATTATCGGCAAGCCCGCTACCGAGTTTTTCCAGATCGCCCTCGCCGACCTCAAGCTCCCGGCATCGGAAGTGTTGATGATCGGGGATGATGTCGATTCGGATGTCGGGGGTGCACAAAAAGCGGGCATTCGCGGAGTGCTGGTGCGCACCGGCAAGTTTCGCGAGGAGTACCTTGCCTCCGCAACCGTTGCGCCCGACATGGTGATAGACTCTGTCGCCGACCTGCCTGCACTGCTAGGATTGCAAGACTGACACCATTCAGGAGAGTATGCGCTTGAACATTCTTTATTTGCCGGGCTTCAACTCCAGCCCGGCAAGTGAAAAATCCTCGCTGCTGCGGCAACACTTTCCCCAGGCCGTCATTCCTGAGTACAACAGCTGGGATCCTGATATTTCCTACATTCAGCTCGAACAGGCCATCCTGCCGTTGCTGGCCCAAGGCGTCTTGCTCACGGGCTCATCGCTCGGCGGTTTCTGGGCTTACCAATTCGCATGCCGCTATCGCCAACCCTGCCTGTTGATCAACCCTTGCATGCACCCTGAGTTGAGCTTGCAGCGCTACGTCGGCAAAGTGGAAAATTTCTACTCGCAGGAGCAAGGCTGGCTGACCAAAGCCCATTTGGCAAAATATGCCGCTTACCGCCTGAGCGGAAAGCCCGGCAGGGTAACCGTACTACACGAACAAGGCGATGAATTGATTCCCTACATGGAGAGTGTGGCCAATTTCTCCGGCAAGGCCAAGCTGATCCTGCCCGGCAGCGGCCATCACCGCTTTGCCCGGACCGACCTCATCGTGACCAGCATGATGGATATGCTTCCACCTGGCGGTCATTAGCATCAAAAAGCATAAATCAGCCGCCATGACGCCAGCCACTCGGTCTTCATGTCGTCGCTAAGCCGCGAAGGCCCGATACCAAACTGCAAAGTACGGTGCTTGTCGAAGTTGTAGTGCAACTGGGGAGTGATGCGATAACGCCATTTCATGCGGTGGTCGATCTCATTGTTCACTTCCAGCCCCAGCACGAGCCGGCTGGAGTAGCTGTAAAACAGGCTGTTGTTCGAAAGCACCACGTTCCTGCCACGGCTGCCCAGCTCGGTGCGCCGCACACCCAGCATATTGAACGTGCTCCACCTGGGACTCATACGGTATCCATGCAAATACAAAGCGTCTGCAGAATACACGTCCTCATGCGCCTTGCGCTTGGCAATCACCTGCCAACCATGAATCATCCGCTCGCTCGCGGGAGAATCCAGCGTCCCCTGCAACGCCAGCTTGTAAGTCGATAGCGAGGAATTCTCGAACGGCAGCTCGATCTCGAGCGCGTAACCGTCGGCAAACGCATATTCAATTTCCGGCGCCCACTGGATATCGCCATTACGTAGCGAGTGTTCCGCCAGATTGTTCACCTCCAGCTCACCCTTGGGAGAACCCAGGGGCCGCACAAGATCAAACAGCATGGGCTCGGGAATGGCAGGCTGCTCGCTGCTCAACGCTGCGTCATTGGCATGCGACAACATGGAAAACAGGCCGGCCACCGCAGCCATGGCCGGCTTGTTCATTACATCAGGTTTCATCGATCCGTCATTTCTGGAAACATTGGCGGGTATTATAAGAAAATAATGCTCCCTTAACATTTCCGCCTCGCCCCGGATCACTTTCCTCACAATGATTTACAGCCATGAAAGGGCATAAAATCATATTATTATCCTCCCAGTTTCAGTTAAAATGGGCAGGTTTAATCATTATCAGGTCGTATAACCATGCTGCAAGGCAGTCTCGTTGCCATCGTCACCCCCATGCTCGACGATGGCAGCCTGGATATCCAGGCGTTACGCTCACTCATCGATTACCATATCGAGCAGAAATCCGATGGCATCGTGGTGGTGGGCACAACAGGCGAATCCCCCACTGTCGACTTTGATGAACACGCCCTGCTGATCAAGACCACGGTCGAGCATAGTGCTGGCCGTATCCCGGTCATTGCCGGTACAGGAGCGAACTCCACCAGCGAGGCCATCGCCCTCACCCGCAAGGCGAAAGAGCTAGGCGCAGATGCATGCCTGCTGGTCACCCCCTATTACAACAAGCCAACGCAGGAAGGCCTGTATCAGCACTTCCAGGCGATTGCCGCGGCAGTGGACATCCCGCAGATTTTGTATAACGTCCCCGGCCGCACAGGCTGCGACCTGCAAAACGACACCGTGCTTCGCCTTGCCGCGATCAATAATATTGTCGGCATCAAGGACGCCACGGGCAATATCGAGCGCGGCACCGACCTGATCCTGCGCGCACCGGCAGGATTTGCGATCTACAGCGGCGATGACGCCAGCAGCCTGGCGCTGTTGTTACTCGGCGGGCACGGCGTCATCTCGGTGACGGCGAATGCGGCCCCCAGGCTGATGCACGACATGTGCGCGGCGGCCCTGGCAGGCGACACCAAGGCCGCCCGCAGCGCCAACGCCAAGCTGTTCGCATTGCATCAGAAACTGTTCGTCGAGGCCAACCCGATCCCGGTGAAATGGGTGTTGCAGCAGATGGGCCTGATCCAGGGTGGCATTCGCCTGCCGCTCGTGCCACTATCATCCCAATTCCATGACACATTGCGCAGCGCCATGAAGCAAGCTGCCATTTGATGCCACCGTTATTCAGTCAAGAGAAACCATGAATCGATTCACAATCAAACCTGTTTTACTGGCTACATTGCTTACCGTCAGCGGTTGCTCCATTCCGTTCATTGATACCAGCTCGGACTATAAGGCGGCAGGCCGCTCACGCCCCCTGGAAGTTCCGCCCGACCTCACCAATATCTCGGCCAGCGACGCTTACGCCATTCCCGGCGCCGCGACCAATTACTCCGATTACAGCCAATCGTTGAATGAAAGCGGCCAGGTAGAAAACGAGCAGGATAAAGTGTTGCCGAATGCGGACGGCGTCCGCATGGAGCGTGCGGGAGCGCAGCGTTGGCTGGTGGTGAATGCCGCGCCGGAAAAAGTCTGGCCCGTCATCCGTGAATTCTGGACCGACCTTGGGTTTGCCGTCCAGGTGGAAAACCCGCAAACCGGCGTCATGGAAACGGAATGGGTCGACCCCAGTTCGCTGGATACTGGCGACAAGACCTACCTGGAGAAATTCCAGGGCTGGCTGGACAAGCTGAACAGCCTGCAAAACCGCCAGAAATTCCGCACCCGCATCGACCATGGCGCAGAGCAAGGCACGACTGAAATCTACATGAGCCATCGCGCCGTCAGCAACGTGCCCGACGACGGCAAGGTCAAGGTGCGCACCATCGCCGGCGAGGTGGAAATGGGCTACGCTCCCACCAAGACCAAGCGCACTGGCGCCGAAGAGTCCCGCGCCATCGCGGAAGACATCGATGCGGAACTGTTACGCAGGCTCATGGTACGCCTGGGCGTCGAGGAGAAGAAATCCCGCACCATCATCGCCAATGCCTCTCCTGAATTACGCGCCAACATCAACAAGGAAGGCGACGGCACGCTCAGCCTCAGCACCAATGACGCGTTCGACCGCGCATGGCGCCGCGTAGGGCTGGCGCTGGACCGCATTGGCTTCGTCGTCGAGGATCGCGACCGCTCCAGCGGCATTTTCTATGTCCGCTACACGGACAACGATATTGACGAACTGCCGAAGGAAAAGAAAGGCTTGCTCGAGACCCTGAAATTCTGGGGCAACGACAAGACCGACAAGGACGGCAACAAAAAGCGCAAGTCCGGCGACACCCAGTACCAAGTCAGGGTGGAAAGCTCGGGGGATAGCAACTCCCTGATCACCATCACGGACAAGGACGGCCAGCGCGAACGCACCAGCACGGCAAACCGCATCATCAACCTTCTGTTCGAGCAACTCAAATAACCCATTCAGGACGGTTGTCGAATTGTTTGCATTAAAACGGCAACCGCCCTTGACCAGCACTTGCTGATATGCGATTCGCTTCACTCGGCAGCGGCAGCGCAGGCAACGGCCTGATCATCGAGCAAGGCGCCACCCGCCTATTGCTGGATTGCGGCTTCGGCTTGCGCGATGCGATCCGACGCATCGCCAAGCTGGGCCTGCAACCCGATGAGATTGACGGCATTCTCGTCACCCATGAGCACGACGACCACACCAGCGGCGTGTTCAAGCTCGCCAACCGCTATCGCATCCCGGTGTGGCTCACCCACGGCACATACGTCACGAGCCAGAGACTTATGCCAAAGGAACGCGGGTTCGACCTGCATATCATAGACAGCCACCAGTCGTTCGGCATCGGCGATTTGCAGGTCCAGCCCTACCCGGTGCCGCACGATGCACGCGAGCCAGTGCAATACACTTTTGAAGACGGCAAACACAAGCTCGGCGTGCTCACCGATGCAGGCATATCGACCCCGCATATCGAAGCCACGCTCAACGCCTGCGACGCATTGGTGCTCGAATGCAATCATGACCTGGACATGCTGCATAATGGCCCTTACGTGCGCTCCCTGAAACAACGCGTGGGAGGACGCCTGGGGCACCTGGACAACGAAAGCGCAGCGAACCTGCTGGGCAAACTGGATAACAGCAAGCTGCAGCACATCGTGGCTGCACACCTGAGTGAAAAAAATAACCAGCCAGCCTTGGTCAATAATGCATTAAGCCGCACTCTCAACTGTGAAGAACACTGGATCGGGATTGCCAGCCAGCAAGAAGGGTTCGACTGGCGTCAAATCAAATGAAGCAAGTATCTTAGAAGAACTTAAGGAAAGCTGAGCAGTAAAAAAACAAAAAGCCGGCATTGCCGGCTTTTCGATCCAGATAATTGAAGCTGGCATGAAGCCAGCATGTCAATTACTTAGCTTCTTCAGCAGGTGCTTCTTCTGCAGGAGCTTCAGCTGGAGCTTCTTCAACAGCAGGAGCAGCTTCTTCTGCAGGAGCTTCGGCTGGCGCCTCTTCAACAGCAGGAGCAGCTTCTTCAACAGCAGGAGCTTCGGCAGGTGCTTCTTCCTTTTGACCACAAGCAGTCAAAGCAAGTGCGAGCAGAGCGGCAAGCAGAGCGGAACGTGTCATTTTTTATCCCTTAAAGATGTGTGTAGACAATAAATTTTAAAACCAGTTACGGTAAGCCTTTAAACCAACCGAGTGCCAAAAATTCTACCATTTCCGATAAAAAATACCACTGTTTTTTGGCTACCAGCCTTATTTAGCACAATATTCTGCCACTTTTCGAATAAAAAAACAGGCGGCAAATCCCTCAATCAACCTTGATTTGCAAGCGGCTGTTTTTTCCTTCTGCAAACTGGCTTTGCGAGAGAATGGCGCGGCTGACCTCATCCCGCCCCTGCATGACGCCGCCGATATCCAGCCACTGTCCCCGCGAGGCGCGGACAGTGGTCGACAACTGTTCGAAATCAATGAAACCCATCGCATTGAGGCGCGCGATACGCGGCGTGATTTCCACCTCGACCTCATTGCCGATATAACGGGGCCTGACAGCAAAACCAGTCGTGATGTCATGGAATTCTGTTGTCTGCTGTACATTGGCATATTGCGCGGTCAGCAATACCCACTGCTGAGTAAAGGGCACGGATTGCCCGACCCGGATGAAAGCGCGCTCGCCATCCAGCACCGTCAGGAACTGCTCCCCGCTGCGACGGCTTGCGGTCTGGCTGTCATCCATGTTGAAGCGCAAGCCATCGCGCCCGGAAGCATCATCATTGATGCCGATCTCGACATCCCCGTGCCGCAGGCTTCCGTCAACACCCATTGAGCGATTATCCTGGGCGGCATAATCGTCATGGCGGATCGTGATCCGCACATTGCGTTGCACGGTATCCAACCTTTCGACCAAGGCCTCGACCGCATCCATTTTGTCGGCTGTGGCGCGCACGACCAAGTGATGGTCTATCGCGGTGACCGAACCTTCGGGGCCGACTAGCTGTTGTACCGCAGGCAGGATATCCTGCGGAAAACGATGCTGCAGCGTAATCATCTTAAAATCCAACCCTGCCGCCTGGACAGGAAAGCAAACCAGACACATGGTCATCAACAAGGCACGCATGATTTCATCCCTGGCCAATGCATACTCCTAATTTACGGCTGGCAGTGACGCCACTTCCGGTAGAGAGATATCACTCCACCTTGCATATTGCTTTTGCGTAAGCTACGCGATCACTCCATGAAATGCAAATAACCCGCCAGATACCAGCCATATAGCTGCTGCATCAATGCAGCATCCTGCAGGATAGCGGAATCAAAGTAAGCAGCCTCAAGCCGGCGACCATCCGCCAATGCCGTCAGAACCGGCTGATGCTGCACCGCTGCCGCCAGCTGCTCGCCATTCATGAAGAACTGGTTTCCATGGAACAACATCTGACTCTTGCCAGACAATGCAATGCCGTGCTTTGGGAGTTGTTGCACAAACTGCTTCAATCCCAGCGCCTCATTTTCATCAAACACGATATGCGGCTTGGGCTCTGAAAGGTAACGTCCGAGAAAATCGGACACATCATTGGGCTGCCAGCGGATCTGCTCCAGCATCGCGCTGACCTTGTCCAGCATCCGCGTGCCAATCTCCGCCGGATGCGACTGCAGCTGCAATTCCGGGTCTGCATACATCCCAGGCACGTGCAATTTGTCCTGCAGGTAATTGAGGAATTCACTGGCGAGCTCCTGCGCCGAAGGCGCCCGGAAGCCGATGGAGTACGTCATGGCATTGCCCGCTGCAATGCCCCAGTGCGCGACGTGGGGCGGCAAATACAGCATATCCCCTGGCTCTAACACCCATTCCTGCTCGGTATTGAAATTTTGCAGGATACGCAGCGGCGCGCCCTGCACCAAGGTCAAGTCCTCCTGCTCACTGATCCGCCATAAACGCTCGCCTTCTCCCTGCAACAGGAACACGTCGTACGAATCGAAGTGCGGCCCCACGCCCCCCTGGTCGGGCGCAAAGCTCACCATGAGGTCGTCCAGCCTGGCGTAAGGCACGAAAGCGAACTGCTGCAACAATTCCGCCGCTTCCGGCAAATGATGGTTGACGCCTTGCACCAGCAGGGTCCAGTCGCGCTCGGGCAGCTTGGCAAAGCGCTTTTCGTCGAACGGTCCGCTCTCCACGCTCCAGCGCCCGCCCTTGAATGAAATCAGGCGAGACTGCACATCCTCCTCGCAAGCCAATCCTGCCAACTCATCCGGGCTCAGCAGTCCATGGAAGCCAGGAATGGCCTGGCGGATCAACAGAGGTTTTTTCTGCCAGTATTCGGCGAGGAATTGCTCTGCGCTCAAACCGCCAAGCAAGATCAGCGGAATCTCTTGTGAAATTTGTTCTTTTTTCATGTTCGCATGATAGCGTATTGCTTACGCTGCCAAGAAATTAGGTTAGAATCTTTCCCGTCATCCCCAACTGCAAAGCAAGCCATGCTGCAGCCCAATACGCCAGCCCCTGACTTTTCCCTGCTAGATGCAGATATCGAGACTATCAGCCTTTCCGCATTGCGCGGACACAATGTGGTGCTCTATTTCTATCCCAAGGACAACACCCCCAGTTGCACATTGCAAGCCATTGAATTCAGCGACTTGGAGGAAGAGTTCAAGCGCCATGACACTTTCGTGATCGGCATCAGCCGGGATGATTGCATAAGCCACGCCAACTTCCGCGACAAGCATGGCCTGGCAGTACAACTGCTGTCCGATGAGGATGGCGAAGTATGCAGCCAATATGGCGTATGGCAGGAAAAGGAGAGGGACGGCATCAAAAAAATGGGCATCGTCCGCTCCACATTTGTCATCGACCGGACTGGAGTGGTACGCTTGGCACAATATGGGGTGGTGGCCAAAGGCCATGCCGCAGAAATACTCAACTTTATCAAATCACTTTAAAAGAAGGATCTTTCATGCAGATCGCCATGAACACTGTTGTCACCATCACTTATGAACTACGCGATAGCGATGGGAATATTCTGGAGGCCAGCAAGGATCCCGTCAGCTACCTGCACGGCGGATATGACAATATTTTCCCGCGAGTAGAAGAAGAACTGCATGGCAAATCCGTTGGCGACTCCATCGAACTGACCCTGGAGCCCGCTGATGCGTTCGGCGACTATGATGAGGAGCTGGTGCAAATAGAGCCTGTTTCCGCTTTTCCTACGGAAGAATTGAAGGTCGGCATGCAATTTGAAGGCGAAGACGAAACCGGCGACGTGGTGCTGTATACCGTGACCAATATTGAAGACGGCAAGGTCATCGTCGACGGCAACCATCCCTGGGCTGGCGAACGCGTGCTGTTCAAGGCTTCCGTCACCGCAGTGCGCGAAGCAGGCAAGGAAGAAGTAGAGCACGGCCACGTGCATGGCGCAGGCGGGCACCATCACTAGGCTTAGTTGGCGTCGATGAGCTGAACCTGGGCTGTACGCCCAATAGAAAAGGCAGCCATCAGGCTGCCTTTTTCATATCCAGTGCGGCTTAAAGAAAAGCCGCTTGACTTACATCATGCGCAAGACACGCTGCGTACCGCCTTCTTGGCACGCGCCTGCTTGCGTCTGGCCAACCGCGCATTGATACGCGACTGCCTCATGGACAATGACCAGCTGTAACTGGTCCAGCCAATCGACAGGGCAAGGGAAGCTCCACCGGCAACCATCGCACCCTGCTTTTCACCGGCAAACCAACCGATCATGGCAACAAATGATGCAAACACCACCGGAATCACTATCTTGATGAAATACTCGACAACCATATTTTCCTTTTGGGATCTCTAAATTGACAAAACCGCAGTCCCGGTAAGGACTACGGTTCATATTGTGGCAGGGAGTTGTTTCAAAACTATGTCGAATTATTGCTGATATTTATATTAATTTTTTCAATTTGTACAAAACATCCAGCGCCTGCCTTGGCGTCAAGCCATCGGGATCGATGCTTTCAAGCTCGGAAACCGCCGGGTGCATAGCGGGTTCCGGCGCACTATCCACCGCGACAAACATATCTCCTTGCCCGGAAGAGGATTGCTGCATCACCTGGCTTTGTTCAAGCTGCACCAGCTTCCGCTTCGCGGCATTCACCACCGAGCGCGGGATGCCCGCCAGTTGCGCCACCTGCAAGCCATAGCTCTGGCTTGCAGGCCCCTCCTCCACGTTATGCAGGAACACAATGCCGTTGCCGTGTTCAACCGCATCCAGGTGCACATTGGCTGCGTGCTTGAACTCTTCGCTGATCCTGGTCAATTCGAAATAGTGCGTGGCAAACAAGGTATAGCTGCGGTTCTTCTCCAACAGCTGCCTAGCGACTGCCCATGCCAGGGACAAGCCATCAAAAGTCGAAGTGCCGCGCCCGATTTCATCCAGCAACACCAGGCTTTGCTCTGTCGCATTGTGCAGGATATTGGCGGTCTCGGTCATTTCCACCATGAAGGTGGAACGGCCTCCGGCCAAGTCGTCCGAAGCGCCGATGCGGGTGAAAATCCGGTCTATCGGGCCTATCTTCGCCGATTTTGCCGGGACGAAGCAGCCGCAATGCGCAAGCAGCACGATCAACGCGGTTTGCCGCATGTAAGTCGACTTACCGCCCATGTTGGGCCCGGTAATCAACAATAACTGGCGGTAAGGCGACAAGGAAACGCTATTGGCGATGAACGGCTGCGCCAACTGCTCCACTACCGGATGGCGGCCGTCCACGATATCCAGGCCGGCCTCATTGCTGAATTGGGGCGCGACATATTTCAACACATCCGCACGCTCGGCAAATGTTGCCAACACATCCAATTGCGCCACGGCTTCCGCATTGCGTTGCAACGCGGTCAGCGCAGGCTGCAAGTTTTCAAGCAAGGCATCGAACAGCACTTTTTCACGCGCCAGGGCACGCTCATTGGCGGACAACACCTTGTCTTCAAATGTTTTCAACTCAGGCGTGATGTAGCGCTCGACATTCTTCAACGTCTGACGACGGCGGTATTCGGCAGGCACGTTCTCGGATTGCGCACGGCTGATTTCGATATAGAAGCCATGTACGCTGTTGTATTCCACCTTGAGGTTGCTGATGCCGCTGCGCTCGCGCTCCTGCGCTTCGAACTTGAGCAGGAACTCGCCGCAATTGCTCTGGATGCCGCGCAACTCATCCAGCTCGGCATCAAAACCATCGGCAATCACGCCGCCTTCGCGCAATACGGCGGCAGGCTCGTCCTTGACGGCCGCCAGCAACATCGCCAACGCGGCTTGCGGGACATCCAACTGTTGCTGCAAGGCTTGCAGCAACAACGAACTTTCAGGACGCAATACACGCTGCAACAACGGCAGTTGTTGCAAACTATCGCGCAAACCGGACAAATCGCGAGGACGCGCCGTTTTCAGGGCAACGCGCGCCGTCATGCGCTCGATATCCCCGACATTGCGCAATAATGGACGCAAGCCATCATATTGCGTCTGCAACCCCGTCACCGCCTGCAAGCGCGCCTGGATGTCAGGCTGGTGCTGCAGGGGATGATGCAGCCAGCTGCGCAGCAAGCGCGCGCCCATGGCCGTCACGGTGGTATTCAGCAAGGAATACAATGTCGGCGACGGCTCCCCGCGCAAGGTCTGGTCGATTTCCAGATTGCGGCGCGTCGCGGCATCCAGCTGGATGAACTGGCCTCCCTGCTCTACCGTCAGCCCCTGGATATGCGGCAGGCTGGTGCGCTGCGTATGCTTGACGTAATCCAGCAAGGCGCCGGCCGCCATGATGGCCGCCTGCATATCGGCGCAGCCGAAGCCATCCAGGTCGTAGGTGCTGAACTGCTTGGTCAGGGTCTGGACCGATGAATCCAGGTCGAACTGCCAAGGCGCCAGCCGCTTCTTGGAACATTTCACCTGCTCCAACGCGACATGGGAAAAATCATCGGGATAAAGAATTTCAGCCGGGCTGATGCGCTCTAGCTCCTGCGCCAGCAGCCCCGGCGCTATTTCGCTCAGGACAAAACGGCCCGAGGCCAGGTTGATGCGGGCAACCCCCAATACGCCTTCACCGCGGGAAACGGCAAGCAACAGATTGTCGCGCGTGTCGTCCAGCAAGGCAGCGTCGGTCAATGTGCCCGGTGTCAGGATGCGCGTGACTTGGCGTTCCACCGGCCCCTTGCTCTTGGCAGGGTCGCCTACCTGTTCACAAATGGCGACTGCCTCGCCTAGCTTGGCAAGTTTTGCCAGGTATTGCTCCGCCGCATGATAAGGCACGCCCGCCATGCGGATAGGCTCTCCATTGGAACTGCCGCGCTTGGTGAGCGTAATGCCGAGCAGGCGCGATGCCTTCTCCGCGTCATCGTGGAATAATTCGTAGAAATCCCCCATGCGGTAGAACACCAGCATATCGGGATATTGCGCCTTGATACCGAGATACTGGCGCATCATCGGCGTATGTTGTTCCAAGGTATTGTCTGAGGTAGTCAAATTCATTGCCCGTTCAAGCGTGCCTGCCAACGCCAGCACATCACTACAAACCTTGATTATAACGCCGCCACTATCAAGCTCACCATGCAAAAAAAACGCCCCGATAACGGGGCGCAAGTACAACTACTCCAGCAAAAAGCCAGAGGAAGGATGCGGTTAAGGATTAGAAATCGTAACGGACACCCCCGAACACTTGGCGTTGACGACCGGCATGCATGCCATCGACACGGGTTGCCAGATACTCCTTGTCACCCAGGTTATGCCCGCTGACGAAGAAGGTTGCCTTGCTGCCTATTGGACGGTAGCTCACGGATGCATTTACCAATGCATAAGATGGAATATCTCCAGCAAGACCAGACAATGCGGCATCAGTTGGGTCCAATACCCTGGCAAAAGTATCAACTTCTTGGCGGCTTACATAGTCCACTCCGATACGTGCATCCAGACCTACAGGGTGAGAGTATCCGAAGTTAACCGATGCAATATGGCGTGGTGCATATGGCAGCCTATCACCACTGACAATACCATCCTGAACTCTTTGGCCATTTTTCTTAAATTTAGCCGTGAATAAATTAGTATAGGCACCAGTCACATAAAAATTATGCGGTGTGTTATAAACCTGCCCAAAATCTATACGCCCCCCCAACTCAATACCACTGTGCTGAGACTCCCCACCATTAATGAATGCGCCAGCCCCACTATTGATTACAATCTCTTCAAACTTAGTGTGGAACAAGGTCGCTTCATAGCTAACACCGCGGAAGTAATTAGAACGGATACCGAACTCCCAATTGGTACTTTCTTCAGGCTTAGTCTTGTGAACAACGGCGGTATTTGCGGCAGATGCTACAATATCTCGGTCAGGACGCGGTGGGGCAAATCCCTTATGCACTCCAGCGAAAATCGTTGTATTCTCAATCCCATTCCATGCCACCCCAAAACCAGGTAGTACTTTGGTCTGATTATTAGTCAAACTAGATTCGGGATTTTCATGAGTTACCCCTTCAGCTCTCACCACATTGGTTTTAATACGAATATCTTCTACTCGAATACCTGGAGTTAAAGCCCAATTCCCTAAATAGAACGTATTTTGTGCGTAATAAGACTTCGCCTCGACGTCGATCCTCACATCTTCACGATGATCCCCCAAAGCTTCAGCCCAAGATTGGCTTTGCACTTCGGGGCCGTTAGCACGGAACTGGTTACGTCTAATATCCTCTTGATGCCAGCGGAACCCGATCACCGCATCACTTTCTATACCAAACAGGTTATGGCTAAAGTCCAAACGTGGCTCAATACCATAGTATTCATAATCACGAGGACGCCAGCGACCACCACATTGAGCTGCATTACTCAAGTCATCCCGCATCGCTCCACTTGGGCATCGATCGAGACGTGAGTAGCCGGTAGAACTGCCAGGACTGTCAGAATCATAACGACCAGGACTATTTATTTGACGGAAAGAAGCCCGTGAAGTCTCTGCATAATAAAACTGTGTACTTAGCTTCGCTTTCTCGCTAATCTCAAATATGTGCTTCAGTTGTAAAGTTTTTCGTGTTTGATTGAATTGGTCCTGATCACCGGTAGGTGCCTGATATTTATCCTCTCTCCATTCCATCTCACCCAAGCCGGTTTCCGAAATACTGGATTTCTCCTCATACCAGCCCAACTTAGCAATCAATGTATTTCTATCATCAAGATTCAACTGGCCTTTTAATGTTAGTTCGTTAATCTCGAAGTCATGATTTTTACGGATACCATCACCTTTTCGGTTGACTGCATCCAACATAATGCCGCCCCAGTCACCACCTGTACCAATATTGACATGGCCGCCGCTGAAGTTGTTGTTGCCAATAATCGCCATCACACTGGCCTGAAACTCTTTTGGCACGGGCTTGGTCACAAAGTTGATCATCCCGCCGACAGTTTGTGGGCCATACAATGTTTGACCAGACCCTTTTACAATCTCAATCCGGTTTACACGATCCAATGGCGTGGAGTAATGAGCTGATGGATCGCCATAAGGCGCCATAAATAATGGCATGCCATCTTCCATCAAAAGAGTACGCTGGGTGCGTCGTGGATTCATTCCCCGAATACCAATATTAGGCGCAAGAGCAAAAGCATCCTCACCAACAATATTAATCCCAGGTGTTTGGTTTAATGCTTCGCGCACGCTGAATGGCTGCCGAGCCTTCAATTCCTTTTCATCCACCACATTGAAAGAGCCAGGCACAGCCTCCAGGCGATCTGGCAAGATGCTGGTCACCTTGACCTTGTCTGTAACAATGTTCTCCTCATTCGCCTCGGAAGCGGCATTCAGCTGACCTGCCTGCTCTGCCGCGAACGCTGGCATAGTCAGGATCAAGGCTGCCATCCCCATCATTGGTTTTTTAATCACGTTTGAATTCCCTCTCAGTATTATTTGAACGCTGGAATAGCATCGTTTTTCCAGCACTTCTCCATAAATATCACCAGTTTTCTTTAATTGTAAAAATTTGTAACCAGCGACAGGTGAGAGTTTCCAAGGATTGGTTCAATCCAAGAAGGGGAATTAATCACAAATTATATTGGGAATAAATCCCAAATATGTTTTGAAAATATTTCAATGTAAATAAAAATTAATCACACATAAAAACGGGAAAAACTCACAAACCCGCGTCCAGCAAGCGATTTCAGGAAAAAATCACTTCCATGGAATGAATGATCTCTATCAGAATGTCGCGATAATGAGCACCACTCAAAACTCCATTCCTATGATCACATTCTGGACACGCATTTCTCAGTCTGCCCGTGATTTTGTCATCTCCCTGATTGTCATCATGAGCGTCTTCCTGCTCTCGGCAAAGCTGGACCTCTCGGAAAAATTCATTGCATGGGCGCTGGCTCATGAATCGCTGCAGCTGGACGAGTTTCCATTGGTGCTTTTCGCCGCAGCTTTTGTCGCCATCTGGTTTTCACGCCGCCGAATGCGCGAAATGATCTCTGAAGCCAACCGCAGGGCAGAAGCCGAACATGCATCGCAAGAAAGCCAGCGCATGTTCAAAACGCTGTTCGATCAAGGCTTGTGCGGCAATTTCATTGCTGACATGAAAGGCAATATCTTGCTGTGCAACCAGGCATTCAGCACCATGTCTGGCAACAGCGCCTCCACGCTCAACCTGAAGAAGGCAATTGGCAAGCATTGGGATGAGCTTTGCCAAAAGCTGCAAACGGCAGAAAAGGTCGATATTCCGGAACTCACGGTTGCGCGTCCCGATAATGCGCCATGGATCGTGACGGCCCGGCTGACACGCGCCCTGGACAATCCGCACACCTCCGAAAAAAATATCTACGGTTTTTTTGCCGATATCACGGAGCAACACTTGGCTGAGCGTGAACTGGCTGTCCTGCTCAAGGAGAACCAGGCGCTTGCACGCCATGCCATGCAGGTTCAAGAGGAAGAGCGCCGCAATATCGCGCGTGAAGTCCATGACGAAATGGGACAGTACCTCACTGCAATCCGCCTGGAATTAGCCAGCCTGCCCAAGGACAAGCAACATCCGCTGGCAGAGTTTGCCGCGCGCATCAACTCGCATGTCGAGCATATCCAACAAGCGGTGCGGGGACTGATCCACCGCCTGCGGCCTACGGCATTGGACGCCCATGGGCTTGTGGAGGCGATTGAACAATTGGTCAGCGAGTGGAAAAAGCAGCATCCAGCGATCGAGTGTCAATTGGCGCTGGACAAGAGTTGCCTGAGCCTGCCGGAAAAAACCAGCATCGTAGCCTACCGCATCGTGCAGGAATCGCTCACCAACATCGCGCGCCATGCGCATGCAAGCCATATCTCGATCAAGCTCATCCGCACGCGCGGCATCCTTTCCGACACGTTGACGATAGAAGTTCATGATGACGGCGTTGGCTTCAACCCCCACCTGCCCAGAGCCGGTTTCGGCCTATCCGGCATGCGCGAGCGCGTTGAAGCGGAAGGCGGCGTGTTTAACGTACGCAGCAGGGAGAAAGGGGTCGTCATTTCGGCCACGCTACCCTTCAGTACAGCATCCAAGGCGATTCAGGAAAGTTAATTAACATGGCTCAGAAAATACTGTTGGCAGACGACCACGCAGTAGTGCGTAGCGGTTTACGCACCTTATTGGAAAACGCGGGCTACCAGGTGACCGCCGAGGCGGAAAACGGCGAGCGCGCTTGCACGCTTTGGCAGGAACACCACCCCGACCTGGGGATTCTCGATTTGGACATGCCCGGGATCGGCGGATTGGAAACCCTGCACCGCATCATTGCGCGCGATGGCAATGCCCGCCTCATCATCTTCAGCATGCACAACGACAATATCTATGCAGCGCGCGCCATGCAGGCTGGCGCCAAGGGCTATGTCGTCAAGACCGACGCGCCGGAAGTATTGCTGGAGGCGGTGAAGCAAGTGTTGCGCGGCGGACGCTACATCGGCCACGAACTGGCACAGCACCTCGCCATGGACCGCTTCACGCCGACCGAGAATCCATTGGAAAAACTCTCCCCGCGGGAGTTCGAAGTGTTCCGCCGGATTGCCGAAGGCGTTTCCTTGACCGGCATCGCGGAACAATTGCACATCGGCTATAAGACCGCCGCCAACATCCAGACACAGGTAAGGCAGAAGCTCAACGTGCAAACCACGGGGCAACTGGTGCATATGGCGATACGCTTCGGCATTACCCAGCAGCGGGATTGAATTGATTCAAGGCAAAAAAAAACCAGGTGTCAGCCTGGTTTTGATACATCCTTAGTGGTATGGAGTTGAACAACAGGCTTGATGGGGAAACGTCTTGCTGAAAAATCCAAGCTGTTAGGTAGCATCCTATGCCCAAGCGGTTGAATCAGCCAGCGCATTAATTCCCCAAAAACACCAGGAATTATTCCCGACAATGACAAAATCTTGCGCTTTTCGGGAAGGTGTTTCGAGAAACCCGGGAATCATGCTTCAACCTTCAATTACGCCATGCTTGATAGCGAGCCGGACCAGCTCGATTGGGCTGGTGATGCCTAATTTCTGCTTCAGCAGCGTCTGGTAATTCGCTACGGTTTTCTGGCTGATCTTCAGGATAGTGGAAATCTCCTCTATCCCCTTGCCCGCGGCCAGCAAGCGGAATACTTCAAACTCGCGTGCGGACAATAAGCGCGTAGGATCGTCACTACCTGAAAGCGTTTGCAACGCAATCTGCTGGGCAATGCCCGGGCTCAAGTATCCCTTGCCCTGTGCCACTTCGCGCACCGCCTGGACCAGATCGTCCGCCGCGCCGGACTTGGCAACATAAGCCCTGGCGCCCGCCCCTAAAGCCTGTGATGCAAACGCCGCATTCTCATGCATGGAGAAAATAATCACACGGGCCTGGGGATAACGCGCAATGATGCGCCGCAAGGCCTCCAGCCCGCCCATACCCGGCATGGACATATCCATCACGACGACGTCGGGCACATGCTCGCCATAGAACTGGTACGCCTGCTCCCCGCTGTCCGCCTCGGCAATGACCTCCACGCCGTCATTTTGCTCAAGCAAGCGCCGCAGACCGGAGCGGACGACCTCATGGTCGTCCACCAACATGACGCGAATATTCACACTCATTGTTTATCCCCTACTGATTCTTGTAATGGCAATTCGACGTCGACGCGCGCGCCGGCAGCCAAAGCGCTTTCCAATGAGAAACGCCCTCCCAGGCCTTCCACGCGCTCCCGCATGCCCGCCAGCCCAAAACCGGATGGCAACTGGGCAGTATTGAATCCTCGCCCGTTATCCTCAACCGTAATCCTGAGCATAGCGCCCTCGATACTGATCCGTATATCCACCTGGCTGGCATGGGCATGCCGGGTCACATTGGTCAGGCACTCCTGCACGATGCGATAGACCGCGATAGCCGTCGTCTCATCCTGGACGTCGTCGAGACGCTCGGGAATGTCAAAACGCACTTCAACCTGCTGGTTACGCTGCTTCCAGGTATTCACCAGGTCTGTCACGGCAGTGCTGAGCCCGAACGCATCCAGGCCCGATGGACGCAACCTCTGCAGCATGTCATGCACGATATCCATCATCTGCCGCGCCACTGCGCTGATGGCTTTGGCGCTTTCCTTGGCCCCTTCGATATTCTTGGCATTGAGGATAGCGGAAGCATCCACATGCACGGCCGTGAGGTATTGCCCGATTTCATCATGCAGGTCGCGAGCCAGGTTCTTGCGTTCGTCCTCCTGCAGGCGGATCATCTGCTGTGTGAGCTTATGATTGTTGTGAATGCTCGTTTCAAGCGTCTCGGCCATGGCATTGAACTTCCGGCTGATGCCAGCCAGCTCCGGCAGCTCAAACTCCGGCAGCCGAGCTTTGAGGTTGCCACGCTCCAGCTCATTCAACGCCGTCATCACGCTGTCGACAGGCCGCATCGCGCGTCCCACCGCCCAATACACCAACGCATTGACGGCTACAAAGAAGATCGCGACCAGCAGCAGCAGCCCCATGATATCGCCCAACACTTCCTGGATTTCATAGCTGGGATCGGGGGTGACGACCAACTCGCCGATCATGCGGCCGCTGACAAAAATCTTGCGGCGGATTTCAGGCATGGCCGGGGAAATGAATCCCATGGTCCGTACCAGCCAGGAGGTTGGCTCCTGCTTGTCGCCTTCGATATTGCTGTCCCGCAGGCGCCCGTTCGCATCAAAAAACTCGATGCGCAGGTGCCGGACGTTTCCAAGGCTGTGCAACCGGAACATGGAATTGGAGTTTTGGCCATCAGTCTCGCGCAGCCAGGCGAAGTCGGAGGTGTAATGCAGTATTTCCGCATCCAGCAGGTGCATGGCCAGCGTAGCGGTGGATTGCACTTCCGCACGCACGTCATCCCGCGCGTTATGGACCATCATGATTGCAGCAAGCAACAACACCGATGCCAACAGCAGGGTAATGATCAGGTTGAGACGTAATTTTAGGTTCATCGGCGAACTTGATTGAGCAGGAGGTTGCGGGTGATTGCGCAATTTAAATCAGTTCTCCGAAAACAGAAACGGGAAAAAGTCCCGACACCTATCCATTCAGCACGAAATTTGAATGAACATTTCCCCCTGCCCAAGTGACACATTCCTACAGCCACCGGCCTGCTCACTCTCTAGAATGACTCCCAGAAGTTAAGAGTTCACTCCATGTTCTTTGCAACTTCTCCATAGTGTAATGCCAGCGTGAAAACTCACGCTGGCTTTTTTCTTTTATGGATATGTAGATTTGAAATGGGCAACATCCGCTGCCCTGGACATTACTTTTTCTTGGTCTTCAACTCTTCGGTCAAATGCGGCGCCAGGACCTGCAGCATCTGTGCGAACACCTTGGGGTTGGCGGCCACGATATTGCCGCTTTCCAGGAAACCCTCGTTCCCCTCGAAATCCCCGACCAAGCCGCCTGCTTCGTGTACCAGCAAAGCGCCAGCCGCAATATCCCAGGTAGAGAGGCCGATTTCCCAGAAGCCGTCGAACCATCCGGCCGCGACATAAGCCAGGTCAAGCGCGGCAGAGCCGGGGCGGCGCAAGCCGGCGGTTTTCTTCACCATATCCTTGAACATGCCGAGGTAAGTCTCGAAATGGGTGAAATCGCGGAACGGGAAACCCGTGCCGATCAGGGAATCCTGCAACTTGGGACGGTTGGTGACGCGGATACGCTTGTTGTTCAGGAAAGCGCCGCCGCCGCGAATGGCCGTGAACAGATCGTTCCGGCTGGGATCGTAGATGACCGCACGCGTGATCTGACCCTTTTGCCTCAAGGCGATCGAAACGGAATATTGCTGGAAACCATGCAGGAAATTGGTCGTGCCGTCCAACGGATCAATGATCCAGACGTTTTCCGCATCCTCGTCCTGCTTGCCGCTTTCCTCGCCAAAAAACCCATGGTCAGGATAGGCGTTCTTCAGCACATCAATAATGGCCGCCTCGGCAGCATGGTCGATTTCACTGACGAAATCGTTGTAATCCTTGCTGCGCACCGTCAGGGCCCCGACATCCAGGGAGCCACGATTGATAATATCGCCTGCACGGCGGGCGGCCTTGACCGCATTGTTCAACAAATGCATAGATTCTTTCCGTTATCGATGTCCCGGCAGGCCGGGCTGGTTTTAAAGAACAAGTGGCAAATGTGCTTTTTTGAGCACAAGGCCTAAACTGTTAAAATGATATTTTAAGCTTTATTGCTATGACCTCCAAACCCAACCTGCTGCAACAAATCCGTATCGTGCTCTGCCAGACAAGCCACCCCGGCAACATAGGGGCCGCTGCGCGTGCCATGAAGACCATGGGATTGTCACGGCTCGTGCTGGTCAATCCGAAATCGTTCCCTCATGCCGAGGCGACCGCCATGGCATCGGGCGCGACGGACGTCCTCGATAGCGCCCAGGTATGCGCAACCTTGGCGGAGGCATTACACGGCACGACGCTTGCCATCGGCATGAGCGCACGCAGACGCGAACTTTCACATGCACTGGTCTCAGCGCATGCTGGCGTGCAACGCGCGATTGACGCAGCCCACGGCGCCCCTGTCGCCATTGTGTTCGGCACGGAAATGAGCGGGCTCTCCAATGCGGAACTCGACCATTGCCAATTACTAGCCATGATTCCCGCCAACCCGGAATACTCCTCGCTCAACCTTGCGGCTGCCGTGCAGGTCATCAGCTATGAACTGCGCATGGCGGCCTTGGACAACCCGCAGCCAGCCAGCACCGAATCCGCCCCATTGGCCACCAGCGACGAGGTCGAGCGTTTCTACGCGCATCTGGAGCAGGTGCTCGTCGAGATCGGCTTTCTGAACCCTGCCCAGCCCAAGCGCCTGATGCAGCGATTGCGCCGCATGTATGGCCGCGCAGGGCTGGAAAAGGAGGAAGTCAACATCCTGCGGGGCATACTCAGCGCCACGCAGACGCCCCATCCGCCAAGATCGCCATCCCCTTGAGACATCACGCTTGCATCCAATTTCAGAGTAAAATAGTAGGATGTTCAGCAAAATCAAAGAAGATATCAGCGTCGTATTCGAGCGGGACCCTGCTGCACGCACGCGCTGGGAAATCCTCACCACCTATCCGGGCGTACATGCCCTGCTCATACACCGGGTCTCGCACCGGCTCTGGCGGCTGCGCCTTTACTGGCTGGCCAGGCTCAGCTCGTATATCGCACGCTGGTTCACCGGCATTGAAATCCATCCCGGCGCCGTCATCGGCCGGCGTGTCTTCATCGACCACGGCATGGGGGTGGTCATCGGCGAGACTGCCGTGATCGGGGACGACTGTACCCTATACCACGGCGTCACCCTGGGCGGCACCTCATGGAACAAAGGCAAGCGCCATCCCACGCTGCTGAACGGCGTCGTGATCGGCGCGGGGGCGAAAGTACTCGGCCCGATCACGATCGGCGCCAAAGCCAAGATCGGCTCCAATGCCGTTGTCGTCAAGGACATTCCGGACAATGCCACCGCGGTCGGCATTCCCGCGCGCATCGTCGACCAGGAGCAGCCACGCCAGCAGGACAACATGGCGGAAAAGATCGGCTTTGCCGCCTATGCCGTCAGCGAAAACATGAACGACCCATTGAACAAGGCCATTCATGCCCTCATCGAACATATCGCCTACCAGGACAATCAACTGCAGGAGGTCAAGCAGCAGTTGGCAAAACTCGGTGCAGACATCGAAACGGATGCCGAAGTCGGGCACGCTTTCGATGTGAACTACATCAACAAAATAGTTGACTAAAGTGTTCAGGTATTCTAGAATTCCAGTCTAGAAATCCGTCGTGAAAAAGCCGCGCCAACCCAGTAATGGCGCGCCATCCGAACAACTTTAGGAACTGAACATGCGATTAACCACAAAAGGCCGTTTTGCAGTGACTGCGATGCTGGATCTGGCCCTCAACGAAGAGGAAAAGCCGGTCACTCTTGCTGGCATCAGCGAGCGCCAAGGCATTTCCCTTTCCTACCTAGAACAGCTTTTCAGCCGCCTCCGCCGCAACGGCCTGGTAAAGAGCGTGCGCGGCCCAGGCGGCGGTTACCGCTTGGCCAAAAACCACCATGACATTTCCGTATCTGACATCATCACCGCCGTGGATGAGCTGATCGACGCCACCCAGTGCGGCGGCAAGGAAAACTGCCACGAAGGCAAGCCGTGCATGACGCACGACCTTTGGTCCAGCTTGAACGCCAAGATACTGGAATACCTCTCTGGCGTTGCGCTTGCCGACTTGGTGGCTTCGCAGCGTGAAGGCAAGGAAATCCGCTTCACGGTGCGCCGCGAAACCTCGCGCTCGCAGGTACAGGTCGCGGCCTAGGCCAAGGATTGCAACATGCGCCCGGTCTATTTTGACAACAATGGCACCACAGCCCTCCACCCCTCGGTGTTGCAGGCCATGTTGCCATATTTGTCTGAACAGCAAGGCAATGCCACCAGCCGCCACATCTACGGCCGCTCGGCGCGCAATGCCATCGACCAGGCACGCGAACAGGTAGCGGATGCCGTTGGCGCGCACCCTTCACAAGTGATCTTCACCAGCGGCGGCACCGAGGCCGACAACCTTGCCATCACGGGCGTAGCCAATGCCTTGGGCAAAGGCAGGATTGCCGTCAGCAGCCTGGAGCACCCAGCGGTATCCCGGCCGGCCGAAGCGCTGAGGTGGCAAGGCTGGGAGCTTGACCGGATTGCCAGCAACCAGCATGGGCAGGTTGAAAAAACCTCGCTGGAATCCATATTGAAAAATAAGACCGACATGGTCTCGGTCATGCTGGCGAATAACGAGACTGGCGTGGTCCAGGATGTTGCCGGCCTGGGCGAGCTTGCACGTGCGCACAAGGCTTACATGCATACCGATGCAGTGCAGGCACTGGGCAAGATGGACGTGGACTTCGGCAGCCTCAATGTGCATGCCATGAGCCTGTCGTCACACAAGATCAATGGCCCGCAAGGCGCCGGCGCATTGATCCTGGACAAGCGGATTGATATCCAGCCGCTACTCTACGGCGGCGGACAGGAAAGAGGCTTGAGAAGCGGCAGCGAAAACATCGCCGCGATCGTGGGCTTTGGCGCCGCCTGCGAGCTGGCATCCGTGGAAGCGCGGCAACGCCGCAGCGAATTGGCCTTCCTGCGCGAGCATTTGGAGCAAGGCATCCGCAAGCTGGATGCGATTATTTTCGGCGCAGGAGCCGAGCGTTTACCCAATACCAGCTTTTTTGCCTTTAACGGCATTGAAGGCGAAACCCTGGTGATGGCATTGGACAAGCAAGGGTTTGCGGTTGCGAGCGGTTCGGCCTGTTCCAGCGACAATACCGAGCCCAGCCATGTCCTGCTGGCCATGGGCGTCCAGCCGGATACCGCCCGTGGCGCGATCAGGGTCAGTCTGGGCACGAATAACGACATAGATGAGGTCAACGCCTTCCTGCAAGCGCTGGAACGCGAACTCGCAAGATTGAGAAAGTTAACTGCTATCGCAGTTTAGGAAACCGGAAAATGACAGTACGCACGCCAATTTATCTGGATTATTCAGCCACCACCCCGATCGATCCACGGGTGGCGGAAAAGATGATCCCTTACCTTACCGAGCACTTCGGCAATCCGGCCTCGCGCAGCCATGCCTTCGGCTGGACAGCGGAAAAGGCCGTGGAAAACGCACGCGAGGAAGTAGCCAAGCTGGTGAACGCCGACCCGCGCGAAATCGTCTGGACTTCGGGCGCGACCGAATCCAACAACCTGGCGATCAAGGGCGCGGCCAATTTCTACAGCCCCTCGAAGGGCAAACATATCATCACGGTGCAAACCGAGCACAAGGCAGTGATCGATACGGTGCGTGAGCTTGAGCGACTTGGCTATGAAGCGACTTATCTGATCCCAGAGCCCAACGGCCTGGTCGACCTGGAAAAATTCAAGGCGGCCTTGCGCCCGGACACCGTGCTGGCGTCGGTCATGCTGGTCAACAACGAAATCGGCGTGATCCAGGATATCGAAGCGATCGGCAATATCTGCCGCGAGCAAGGCGTGATTTTCCACGTGGATGCCGCGCAGGCGACCGGGAAAGTGCATATCGACCTGCAAAAGCTGCCTGTGGACCTGATGAGCTTCTCCGCCCACAAGACCTACGGCCCCAAAGGCATTGGCGCCCTGTACGTGCGCCGTAAGCCACGCGTGCGCATCGAGGCTCAGATGCATGGCGGCGGCCACGAACGCGGCATGCGTTCAGGCACGCTGGCAACGCACCAGATCGTCGGCATGGGCGAGGCTTTCCGTATCGCCCGTGAGGAAATGGATAGCGAGAACGTACGCATTCGCCAGTTGCGCGACAGGTTGCTCAAGGGCTTGCAGGAAATTGACGAGGTTTACGTCAACGGCGATCTCGAACACCGCGTCGCCCACAACCTGAACATCAGCTTCAACTTTGTCGAGGGCGAATCGCTGATCATGGCGGTCAAGGACATCGCCGTTTCCAGCGGTTCCGCGTGCACCTCGGCCAGCCTGGAGCCCTCTTATGTCCTGAGGGCGCTGGGACGCTCCGACGAGTTGGCGCATAGCTCCATCCGCTTCTCGATCGGGCGCTTCACGACGGAAGAGGATATCGATTACACCGTGCAACTGATGAAAGGCAAGATCGGCAAGCTCCGCGAATTGTCCCCGCTTTGGGAAATGCATCTGGAAGGTGTGGACCTGAACACAGTGGCGTGGGCAGCGCATTAGGGAATACCCAAGGCAACAAGTTGGTTGGCCACACAGGTGGCAAGATTGATAAATGCACCTGCCAATGTGCAACGCTAGTGACTCAATAACAGCGGCATATTGGCAATATTGAGGAGTAGAAAAATGGCTTATTCAGACAAAGTACTCGACCACTACGAGAACCCACGTAACGTAGGTTCTCTGGACAAGAACGATCCCTCTGTCGGCACCGGCATGGTAGGTGCTCCTGCTTGCGGCGACGTGATGAAACTGCAAATCAAGGTCAATGACAACGGCATCATCGAGGACGCCAAGTTCAAGACTTATGGCTGCGGCTCCGCGATTGCATCCAGCTCGCTCGTGACCGAGCTCATCAAGGGCAAGTCCCTCGACCAGGCGATGGAAATCAAGAATTCCGACATCGCACAAGAGCTGGCGCTGCCTCCAGTCAAGATCCATTGCTCCGTGCTGGCAGAAGACGCCATCCGTGCAGCAGTGGCGGACCTCAAGGCCAAACGGGGCGTCAAGGACGAGCAGGCAGCCTGAAGGAGGTCATGCATGGCAATTTCGCTGACAGAAACTGCAGCCAAGCGGGTGCAGAAGTTCCTCGCCAACCGCGGCAAAGGCGTCGGCCTGCGCCTGGGCGTCAAGACGACGGGCTGTTCCGGTATGGCTTACACCCTGGAATTCGTTGACGACATTCATCCGGAAGACCTGGTGTTTGAAAGCCATGACGTCAAGGTGATCGTCGATCCGAAAAGCCTGGTCTACATCGATGGCACGGAACTGGATTTTGCCAAGGAAGGCCTCAATGAAGGCTTCAAGTTCAACAACCCGAACGTGAAGGACGAATGCGGCTGCGGTGAAAGCTTTACGGTATAGCCAGCTTTCCCATGTCGCTGGCGGCCAGCAGTAGCCTGGCTGCCTCTCCTGTTCAATCTCCACCCTTTATGTTCAATATACAGCAGAACCACTTTGAGTTATTTGGCTTGCCAGCCCGGTTTGCCGTGGATATGGCGTTGCTGGACCAGCACTACCGAAAACTGCAGACAGAAGTGCATCCCGACCGTTTCGTGGCGGCCTCGCCCAACGAGCGCATGCAATCCATGCAGTGGGCAACCCAGGTCAACGAGGCCTACCGTACCCTCAAGCACCCAACGTCGCGCGCTCGGTACCTGCTGCAATTGCAAGGGGTGGACACTGAGGAGGAAAGCAACACGGCCATGCCCGCCGACTTCCTCATGCTGCAAATGGAGTGGCGTGAAGCAGTGGAAGAAGCGTTTGACGAGGGCGACGTCACGGCCCTGGACGCCCTGCTCAAGGACATGCGCGAACAGGCCAAGATTCTGGAACAGGCGCTGGCCGACACGCTGGACCGGCAACATGCATGGCAGGAATCCGCTGACATTGTGCGCAAATTGAGTTTCGTCGACAAGATACGCAGCGATGTCGAACTTAAGATAAGCAAACTGGAAGACGAGTAACGGCAAGCTATGGCTTTACTACAGATATCAGAACCCGGCATGAGCACTGCGCCGCACCAGCATCGCCTGGCGGTGGGCATAGACCTGGGCACGACCAATTCCCTTGTCGCGACGGTGCGCAGCGGACTGAGCACGGTCTTGCTGGACGAAGCCGGACATGCATTACTCCCTTCCGTCGTGCACTACACCGCCGACGGCCAGATCGAGGTAGGCCACCCTGCCCAGCTACAGCAAAGCCAGGACCCGCAGAACACTATCGTATCGGTCAAGCGTTTCCTCGGGCGCGGCCTGGGTGATATCGGGGATACCAACCATCTGCCGTACCGCTTTGTTGAAATGCCGGGCATGGTGCAAATTGAAACCCGCGCCGGGATCAAGAGCCCGGTCGAGGTTTCCGCCGAAATCCTGAAAACGCTCAAAACGCGTGCCGAGCAGGTCCTTGGTGGAGAACTGACCGGCGCCGTCATTACAGTGCCGGCCTACTTCGACGATGCCCAGCGCCAAGCCACCAAGGATGCCGCCCGCCTTGCCGGGTTGAACGTGCTGCGCCTGTTGAACGAGCCGACGGCGGCCGCCATCGCCTATGGCCTGGATAATTCCTCGGAAGGCATTTACGTCATCTACGACCTTGGCGGCGGCACTTTTGACGTTTCCATCCTGCGCCTGACCAAGGGCGTTTTCGAGGTACTGTCGACCAACGGCGACTCCGCGCTTGGCGGGGACGACTTCGACCGCCGCATATTCTGCTGGATATTGGAACAGGCGCGCCTGCAGCCCCTCAATCCTGCCGATACGCGCCTGCTGATGACCAAGGCCAAGGAAGCCAAGGAATGGCTCACCGAGCATGCAAGCGCCAATATCACCGCCGTGCTCAGTGATGGCGAAATAGTGAACCTGACCCTGGGCCAGGCGGAATTCCACAGCCTCACTCAGCAACTGCTCAACCGCACCTTGACCCCGATACGCAAAGCATTGCGGGACGCCTCGCTGGCGGTGGAGGACGTGAAGGGCATTGTGCTTGTCGGCGGGGCGACCCGCATGCCGCAAGTACGCCAGGCCGTCACCGGCTTTTTCGGGCAGGAACCCTTGACCAACCTGGACCCGGACCAGGTCGTCGCGCTCGGGGCCGCCATCCAGGCCAACATCCTCGCGGGCAACCGTCATGACGACGAACTGCTGCTGCTGGACGTTATCCCGCTATCCCTCGGGCTGGAAACCATGGGCGGGCTGGTCGAGAAAGTCATTCCTCGCAACTCCACCTTGCCTATCGCGCGCGCGCAGGATTTCACTACTTTCAAGGACGGCCAGACGGCCATGAGCATCCACGTTCTGCAGGGGGAGCGCGAGCTGGTGACGGATTGCCGCTCGCTGGGCAGGTTCGAATTGCGCGGCATCCCACCGATGGCGGCAGGCGCGGCACGCATTCGCGTGACGTTCCAGGTCGATGCCGACGGGCTGCTCTCGGTATCGGCGCAGGAACAGGCCAGCGGCGCCCATGCCAATATCGTGGTCAAGCCGTCCTACGGCCTGAGCGAAGACCAGATCACCAGCATGCTGCAAGCCTCCTTCACATCTGCGGAAGCGGACAAGCACGCCCGCGCGTTGCAGGAAGCCAGGGTCGATGCCGCCAGGCTGCTGGAAGCGATCGAAGCAGCCCTGCGCCAGGATGGCGCCGCGCTGCTGAACGACGAGGAAAGAACCGAGATCGCCGCGCAAATGGAAAACCTGCGCAACTGTGCGCGACAGGAGGACAGCGACGCGATCAACCAGGCCGTCGATGCCCTCAACCACGCGACGGAAACCTTTGCCGCGCGCCGCATGGATGCCTCGGTCAGGCAGGCGCTTGCCGGGCAATCACTGAATACTCTGGAACTCTAGGCCATGGCAAAAATTACTGTTCTTCCCCATCCGGAATACTGCCCTGAGGGCAAGACGTTCGAAGCGCAGCCGGACAGGTCAATCTGCCATAACCTGCACAAGCAGGACATTGAGATCGACAGCGCATGTGGCGGCGTATGCGCCTGCACCACTTGCCATGTCTATATCCAGAAGGGTTACGACTCGCTATCCGAGCCTGAGGAAATAGAGGAGGACATGCTGGACCAGGCTTGGGGGCTTAAACCCAATTCCCGCCTTTCCTGCCAGGCCATC
This sequence comes from Methylobacillus draconifructus, assembly GCF_045984355.1. Taxonomy (NCBI): domain Bacteria; kingdom Pseudomonadati; phylum Pseudomonadota; class Betaproteobacteria; order Nitrosomonadales; family Methylophilaceae; genus Methylobacillus; species Methylobacillus draconifructus. The sequence goes on from NZ_JBJQII010000003.1 coordinate 400,788, forward strand.
GTCGGGGACGAGGATATCGTGGTGGAAATACCGATCTACTCCCTCAACCTGGCCAAGGAGCCGCCCCACTAGCCGGAACCATCCCCGGCTCAGGCCTCGGCCAGCCCGGGCTCCTCAAGCTGCAAACCACGGATATGGGTGCGCCCTGCGCGCCGCGCCGTGTCAAAGCGCAGCATGCCGAGGAAATCCTCCCCCGCGAGTGGACGGCTGAAGATATACCCCTGCAGCTGGTCGCATCCCTGCCCCCGCAGGAATTCGAGCTGCGCCTGGGTTTCCACTCCTTCGGCCACCACATTGATCTTGAGGCTGTGCGCCATGGCGATGATGGCCTGCGTAATCGCCATATCGTCGCTATCCTGCGGGATGTCGCGCACGAAGGATCGGTCGATCTTCAACGAATCGATGGGGAAATGCTTGAGATAGCCCAGCGATGAATAACCGGTGCCGAAGTCATCGATCAGCACATGGCTGCCCAGGTCGCGGAAATGCTGCAGCATCTGGCTGGCGCGTTCCGCATTCTGCATGATCATGCTCTCCGTGATTTCCAGTTCCAGGCAATCCGGCGTGAGGCCGCTTTTCTCCAATGCATTGCTGATCGCCTTGTGCAGGCTGTCCTCGCGGAACTGCCGCGCGGAAATATTCACGCCCACCCGGACCGGACGGCCTGCAATTGCCTGCCAGCGGCAGGCGTCGCGGCATGCCTGTTGCAGCACCCATTCGCCGATCTCGATAATCAGGCCGGTTTCCTCGGCAATTGGGATGAAGTCCTGGGGAGACACCAGGCCGAGCTCTGCGCTATGCCAGCGGATCAAGGCTTCCGCGCCGATGATGCCCTGCTCGGCCAGGTCCAGCTTGGCCTGGTACAGCAAGGTGAATTCGTTGCGTTCCAGTGCGCGACGCAGGCTGTTTTCCAGCGTCAGGCGGCTGACGCTGCTGGCGTTGCTTTCCGCGGAATAAAAATGGAAGGTGTTCTTGCCGTCGTCCTTGGCGCGGTACATGGCCATGTCCGCATTCTTGAGCAGGGAGAAGATATCGACGCCGTCCTCGGGATAGACGCTGATGCCGATGCTGGCGCTGATGTACAGCTCCTGCTGCATCAGGATGAACGGCTGCGCCAGCGCATGCATGATCTTGCGCGCCACGCCAGCCAGGTATTGCTGCTCGGTGAAGTCCTCCACCAGCACCACAAACTCGTCCCCGCCCTGGCGGGCAATGGTATCCGTCTGCCGCAAGCACTCCCTCAACCGGCTCGCCGCCTCCTGCAGCAGCATGTCGCCGGCCTGGTGGCCCAGCGTGTCATTGATGATTTTGAACCGGTCGAGATCGATGAACAGCACCCCGATCCGCTGCTGATAGCGCTGCGCCCGCAACAAGGCCAGGTCGGTGCGCTCCTGTAGCAATGCGCGATTGGGCAGGCCGGTCAGGCCGTCATGCGTGGCGAGGAACTGCAGCCGCTCCTCGGATTGCTTGCGCTGGCTGATATCCGTCAACACCACGACGTAGTTCTGCAAGATGCCGTTACTATCGTGCACGGTGCTGATGGACACCCATTCCGGGTAGTATTCGCCGCTCTTTTTGTGGGCGAGCAATTCGCCCATCCATTTCCCATCCTGCTGTACCAGGCTGCCGATCGTCTGCCCGCCGTCGCCGGGCTCATCCAGCAGGGACAAGCGCACGCCGATGCAATCCCCGCGTTCACATCCGGTCATGTCCAGGTAGGCCTGGTTGACCTCCAGGATATTGAGGTCGCGATCCGCGATCAGGATGGCTTCGCTGGTATTGTCAAACACCTGCTTGGAGAGGTTGAGGCTGGCTTCCGCGGCCTTGCGGGCGGTGATGTCCAGCATCACGCCGAGCAATTCCTGCGGCTTGCCGAACCGGTCAGGGATGACGCGCACGATATCCTGCAGCCAGACTACTCTGCCGTCCGCGGCCAGCATCCTGTATTCGAATACATGGTCCTTGAGCTGCTGGGTTTCCCAGGCGCAGAAGTCGACCACCCACTCCCGGTCGTCCGGATGCATGGTCTCCGCCCAGAAACCGGGATTGCCCGTCCATTCCTGTATCGGGTATCCCAGCAGGCTTTCTGCCTCCTGGCTGACGAAAGTGAAGGCCGCATCCGGCGTCGCCCGCCACACCACGGCCTTCACGGACTCCACCAGCTCGCGATATTCCGCCCGGCTTTGCAGCAAGGCCTCCTCCGCCTGCTTGCGGCTGCTGATATCGATGATCAGCACCACGACGCGCTCGCTGCCGTCACGATAGTTGGCCGCCGCCACCTCGATCGGGATGGGCTTGCCCGACTTGCTGATCGCCATCGCTTCATAACGGCTCGGCGTATATTCGCCGCGGATGCGTTGCGCATAATGCTGGGCCACGCGCTCGCGATCGCTCGGATGGATCAGGCTGAGGAAGCTTGAACCCATCGGGATGTCACGGGCATCGTATCCGCCAATTTTCCATAGGGCCTCGTTGGCGTAGATGATCTTGCCGTCCTCGATCACCACCACGCCTTCGCCGGCATCGGACTGGGCATTGCTCAGCGCGTTGTAAAGCCCCAGTTGCCGCCTGAGCTGCTCATCCGCATGCAGGCGCCCAACATGCAGGCCCGACAAGCCCACGCCTATCGACACGGTCACCAACGCAAACATCCAATAATTGAACAAGGCCGCATTGCTAATTTCCATGCTGAAATAGCCGTGGTAGCCTCCACCGCCCCACAAGGCCGTCATGACGATCAACAGGGAGGCTACGGCCGCCCCCCGTTGATGAAAACTCAACGCCGCCCAGATCACCAACGGAAAGACCAGGAACGCCTTGGCTTCCAGTTCCCCTGCCTGGGACAACAGGTCATTGAACGCGAGGAAGCACAAGCCCAGCAGCATGCCGGCCAAAGCGACGGCTTCCAATACCCTAGCCTTGGTCCAGCGGATAGGCTCGTAGTGGAAGCAAGCCAGGACGGCAGGCGTCAACAGGATAATGCCCAGGGCGTCCCCCATCCACCACTGCAGCCAGGTGACATACAGGTCCGGGCCCTGCACGACGTCGAATAACTGCAGCACCAGGCTACCCAGGCTTGCACTGAGCAATGGGCTGAAAACCGCGCCTACCAGCACCATCCCCATGAGGTCGCGCAGGCGCGTCATCGCAGGCTCGAACCTGAGGTAGCGCTTGAGGATGTAGTAGCCTGCGACAGCGCCGGTGAGCGCGCCGGTGCCGACCAAGAGCGCTGCGGCGAAGGGCAGTCCGGCACTATATTGTGTCGCCACCACCCCGAACAGCAATCCGGGAAGCATGCGCGCCCCGCCCAGGATCAATACCGCCAGCGCAAACCCGGCGGGCGGCCAGATGAAGGTGGAAAAGGTGGCGGGCGTCCCGAGCTGGATGGTGCTATGCCCGAGGAGGAAATATCCCAGGGCTATCGCCACCGAGATCAGCAAATATCGGATCGGCCTGGTTCGTTGAGCAGACTGGTGACTTGATATATACATAATCTACGCATTGTAGTAGTAAATTCCTACAACTGCGGTTAAAAATCTTTCAACAAATAAAAAGCCCGCGCATGGCGGGCTGAAGCGTGTGTTGAACCGGTTTTAGAAGTTGTATTGCAACTGGAATCGCAATATATCGGTGTTGTATTTCGAGTATGGCGCGGTCGCCAGGTTGTTGCGGTCCAGCTTGGAGTAATAAGCCGTGAATTCGATCTCCGGCACAGGCTGCCACTCGAAACCGGCTTCCCAGTCATTGACATGGTTCTGCGGCGCGTTGGTCTCGAATTTCTGCGCGCCGTCAAAGTACTGCCATTTCACGAACGGGATCATGACGCCGTAGCCGTAGAAATCCTTGATCCGGTACATGGCCTGGATGTAGCCGCCGTTGAGAGATTTTTCCTCAACCATGGTGCCCGCGTCGTTCAGCGAAGGCCCCTTGCCCCAGTTCCATTCCGCCTGCAGGCCGAAAGGCTGAGGATACAGCACAGCGTGAACGCCAACGCGCTGATCCTTGAAGCCGTCGGTCTTGGAATCTGCCGCCACCGTGCCGCTTCTGCTCGGCTTGAAGGTGCCGTAAATCCCCTGGATACCCGCTTCGAAAATCTGTCCATTCTCGAACTTGACCGGATAAGTGAAACGCGAGACCAAATGCAGATTGTCGTTGTTCTCGGAGCGGTTGGCGCCGGTGCCGTTGTAGGCGCCGAAGGCGAATACGCCGTAGTTGCCCGAGCCTTTCAGGCCGCTGTCCACGAGGTACTTGAACATCTCCTGCTTGTCTTTCGGCGTGTAGTAGTAGAACACGCCCAGGTCACGCTCATCCTTACAGCAACTGTTCAATGCGTCGTTACGGTCAAGCGCGATACGGTTCTGGCTCGACTGCAGGTTCTCGAAGCTGTAGGGAATCTTGGATTGGCCGACACGCAAACGGTGTATCCGGTCCTTGGTCAAGTAGATATCGCCGTAAGCGTCGCGCAACTGAGCAATATTGCCAGTACCATCGCCTGTACGGCTGGCAAAATCTGGCTGGATATAATAGGACAGGCGCTCGCCAATATCGCCGAAGAAAATCAGGCGCATACGGCGGATCAGGAAGTTGGTGTTATCCCCAATCGAGCGGTCCGCCTGGTGGGCAATCTCCTTGTCGCCGCCGATGATGGGGTTGCTGCGGATCTGCATGTAGCCCCGCACCTTCATGGTGTCAGCCCAGCTCTTGCCGGAACTGGAAGGCTTTGGCGCAGGCGCCATGGCGATCTTGTCGAGCTTTTCCTCCAGCTCTCTTTGCCTCAGTTCCAGCTCCTGCTTCATTTCAACCAGATCGATGCTGGCAGCGTTCTCGCTCTTGGCCTCTGCTGTGCTATCAACTGGTTTGAAGGTTCCCATTTTCACCCGGTTAGGTCCGGGTTCGGAGAAAATCTGTTTGGTCGTGGAGTCCACATACAACTCCAACACTTGAGCATCCGCCATTGCAGTGGCTGATGTCGTTGCCAGCATTACTGCTGTCGCTAAGGCTTTGCGGGCCGTTTTCCCTGTTGTCATCGCAATCACTTTACAATCCATGCACTTATTTTATTTAGGACTATGTATCAGAACTTGATACTTGCTCATGGCGGCAAGACCGCCTATCGCTGATGGAGCTTGGCTTCCAAGGCAATATGGCGTGCAGTATGTGGTTGCAATGTGACTGAATGATGTACTGAAAATGACAGTTTTATGACATACAGGTAAATTCCGGCATCAAAAAAGAACTAGAAAACCTCCTTCCTTTCCATTATTTTCATCAAACCGTCATGGTTTAACTGCATGATGCGATGAAATTTTTGCCAAATCCTTTCATAAACTTACATTTCTTTACAATAAGTTTTTTATAGAAACAATAAAATTTACCTATAATAATCATATTTATACGGAACAAAATAATTCCGATCCTGTCTTTCATAAGACCGTTTACCCATACATCATCTATTAATACGATAAATTTTTAACTTAGCAGGGGAAGTAAAAACATGTACAAACACCCACTAAAAGACCGCGACAAAATGTCGCCGCAAGAAGCCATGGCCATCCTGCTGGAAGGCAACGAACGCTTCACCCAGAATATTTCGGCCCACCGGGATTTGCTTAACGTAGTGAACATCACCAAGGACAAGCAGCATCCTTTTGCCGCCATCCTCAGTTGCAGCGATTCACGCACCTCGACAGAATTGATTTTCGATCAGGGCCTGGGCGATCTTTTCAGCGTGCGCTTGGCAGGGAACATTGCCTCACGCAAGGCGATTGGCAGCCTGGAATACTCATGCAAATACCTGGGCAGCAAGCTGATCGTCGTGCTTGGCCATACCAATTGCGGCGCAGTCAAGGCAGCCTGCGACGGTTTCTCCGGCGGCCATATCGGCGAAATCACCAAGATGATCTTTCCTGCCGTCGAAGCTGAAAAGCAGACCAAGGAAAACCGCTCATCCTCGAACGATGCCTTTGTCGGCCATGTGTGCGAACTCAACGTCAAAACCCAGATCGACACCATCTGGAACTCCAGCGACATCCTGCGAGAGCTCTTGAACAAAGGCGAAATCGGCATTGTCGGCGGCGTATACGACCTGGCCACAGCCAAGGTGGATTTCCCCGAGACCTACCAGATATTCAGCGCAGACCATCCCTTGGTGCAGAACTAGGCGAACCGCGACTACCTCTTTCTCAGGATTAAACTAGCATGACAACTCAAAGCAATACGGCTGAAGTAAAAGCGGGCAGCCTCAGCAAAGACTTCTTTGCCTCCATTGTGGTGTTTCTGGTGGCAGTGCCATTATGTCTTGGCATCGCGATTGCCTCAGGCCTCCCGCCGACAGCCGGCATCATCACGGGCATTATCGGCGGACTGGTGGTCGGCTCGATTTCGGGCTCCCCGTTGACCGTTAGCGGCCCGGCCGCCGGGCTGGTCGTGATCGTGGCCGATATCGTCGCCGAGTTCGGCCTTGCCATTTATGGCGTGATCGTTCTGGCTGCGGGCTTTGTGCAGATTCTCGCCGGCGTGTTCAAGCTGGGGGTTTGGTTCCGCGCCATCTCGCCCGCAGTGATCCATGGCATGTTGGGCGGTATCGGCATACTGATCATCGGTTCGCAATTCCACATCATGCTGGATCGCGACCCCTTGTCGAGCGGCATCAAGAATCTGCTGGACATCCCCAACGGCCTGCTGGAAACGTTCGAAACGCACGGCGGCAATATCTATGCCGCCATCACCGGCATCATCACCATCGCCTCCATCGTCCTTTGGACGCGCTATGCCCCTGCACGGCTCAAGCTGATTCCAGGCGCGTTGATCGGGGTCATCTTGGCGGTGATTGTCGCCAACCTGTTCAGCTTCGACATCAAGTACCTCACCGACCTGTTCGACGGCCCCACCAACCTGCAGAACATCCTGGGCACCATCATTACCCCCACGATGAGCACTGTCGAGGCATCCATGACAGCCGGCGTGCTGCTCGCGGTCGTGTCGCTCGCCTTCATTGCCAGCGCGGAGTCCCTGCTGTCTTGCGCAGCAGTCGACCAGATGCACCAGGGCGCCCGTACCAAGTACGACCGCGAGCTGATGGCGCAAGGCGTGGGTAACGCCATTTGCGGCTTCCTCAGCGCGCTGCCGATGACAGGGGTGATCGTGCGATCCAGCGCCAACGTCGAAGCAGGCGCCACCACCCGCGTTTCCACCATTCTGCACGGCTTGTGGCTGCTGCTGTTCATCAGTATTTTCCTGTTTACACTGGAATACATCCCGGTCGCCACCCTGGCCGGTGTACTGGTTTACACCGGCTACAAACTGGCCTACCCCAAGGTGGCCAAGGAGCTGCTGGCTTACGGCAAGGCCGAACTTGCGATCTACATCATCACCATCATCACAATTGTCAGCTTCAACCTGCTGGCAGGCGTCGTGACCGGCCTGGCATTGTCGATTGCAAAACTGCTGTACGTGTTCTCCCATGTCTCCATCAAGGCAGAGCACCAGCCCCACAGCAAGCAAACCACGCTGCACCTGAAGGGCTCCGCCACGCAGCTCGGCATCCCCAAGCTGGTTTCCGTGCTGGATCATCTGGAAGCCGGTCGCGATATCCATGTGCAGTTTGATGATCTCGAATACATCGATCATGCATGCATTGAGCTGCTCAATGGCTGGCAAAAGCAGTATCAGATGACTGGCGGCAATGTCACTATCGAATGGGATAGCCTGATTGGCAAATACCACGCCAAGGAGGCGGCGGCTGCCAACGGCATTTGATAGCTTGAGAAGACAATAAAAAAGCCCCTGACGGGGCTTTTTTATTGTCTCGGGGCACCGCCTATGCAGACTGGATACGCTTGACCTTGCTATTGCCTTCATCCGCAGAGAGGGAAGCGATATCGCCAGACAGCTCCCCTCCTTCTTCAATCAGGATCTTGCCATAACGGATTTTCCCGCTCACACGGCCGGTGGAATGAATGATCAGCTGGCTGCGTGCCGTCAACTCGCCTTCGAAATTGCCATGGACCTCGGCCACATCAATGCCCACCTTGCCGGAGAAAGCACCATGCTCCGCGATCTGGATCACACGGCTATCCATCGTAGCTTCGACACGCCCTTCCACCACGAGAATGTCGCAGTCCTGAATCTCGGCCCCCTTCAACTTGACGTCGGGCCCGACGATCAGGCGGCTGCCGGTCTGGGCATCGGCGTGTACGCCTGCTGCCGATGACGTCTCGGGCTTGGAGGCGGAAGCCGCGGTATTCGTGACTGGCGTGGCCTGGTAAGGCACCGAGGTGGTTTCCGGCTTGCTATTCAAGGGAGTAGAAACTGGATTGACGCTGGAGCTGCTTTGGGGAGTAGAAGTGCGGTTGAATAGACCTTGCTTGTTTAACATGGAAAAAACCTCTCTATTGATGACAGACAGGCTTATTTGATCAATAAGCCAAGACCATCGACAGTCAGCAAGGTATATGCCACGCAATATTAATTGTTCATAATCAAATTATTATGAAAATAAATTCATATTCAACAAGAGATTGCTGCTCAAAATGTCGCTGATGTACGACATCGCGGGCCTCGCCATCTCAGCGATCCAGCATGGTGAGGATTAAAGCCGTATGGGATACAGGCGACAAACAACGCTATATCAGCCGTGCGGCCACGGCAGCTGAAAAGCGTCATTGAGTCCTACAAATAAAGCGCTTGTCGCTGACAGACAACAATTGCGGAACTATGCAAGCAATAAAAAAGGCCGGTATGACCGGCCTTGGCAAGGTTAGTGTTCCGGCCGCATATGCGGGAACAGGATCACGTCGCGGATGCTGGGGCTATCGGTCAACAGCATCACCAGGCGGTCGATGCCGATGCCGCACCCGCCTGTCGGCGGCATGCCGTATTCGAGCGCGCGGATGAAGTCCGCATCGTAATACATGGCCTCGTCATCCCCGGCCTCCTTGGCAGCCACCTGGGCATGGAAGCGCGCCGCCTGGTCTTCCGCATCGTTCAGTTCCGAGAAGCCATTGGCGATCTCGCGACCAGTGATGAACAGCTCATACCGTTCCGTGATCGCAGGATCGGTATCGGATGCGCGCGCCAACGGCGAGACTTCGACCGGGTAATCGATGATATAGGTGGGGTCCCAGAGCTGGCTTTCTGCCGTCTCTTCAAACAAGGCCAGCTGCAAGGCGCCCAGGCCAAGGTGGGCAAACGCCTCCACGCCGAATTTCTTCAGCTCCTGGCGCAGGAAAGCCTGGTCGCTCAATTGCTCCAAGGTGTATTGCGGCGCGTATTTCTGGATCGCGCCGACAATGGTCAGCCGCTCGAACGGCTTGCCCAGGTCGAGCTCGCGTCCCTGGTACTCCACCACGGCAGAACCGCAGGCAGCGATCGCCGCAGCGCGGATACAGCTCTCGGTGAAGTCCATCAGCCATTTGTAATCCGTGTAGGCCGCATAGAATTCCATCATGGTGAATTCCGGGTTGTGGCGCACGCTCAGGCCTTCGTTGCGGAAGTTGCGGTTGATCTCGAACACGCGCTCGAAGCCGCCCACAATCAAGCGCTTGAGGTAGAGCTCGGGCGCAATCCGCATGTACATCTGCATGTCCAGCGCATTGTGGTGCGTGATGAACGGCTTGGCAGCCGCCCCGCCGGGAATCGGATGCAGCATGGGCGTCTCCACTTCCAGGAACTCGTGGCTGAGCATGAAGGCACGGATCGCCGCGACGATCTTGCTGCGCGCCACGAAGGTCTTGCGGGTTTCCTCGGAAACGATCAGGTCGACATAGCGCTGGCGGTATTTGGTTTCCTGGTCTGCCAGGCCGTGGAATTTTTCCGGCAAGGGACGCAGGGACTTGGTCAGCAGGCGCAGTTCGCTCACCTTGACGGAAAGCTCGCCGGTCTTGGTCTTGAACAGGGTGCCGCGTGCCGCGATGATGTCGCCCAGGTCCCACTTCTTGAAGGCGTCGTAGGTTTCTTCGCCGACATTTTCCCTGGTGACGAACACCTGGATGCGGCCGCTCTTGTCCTGCACCGTGGCGAAACTGGCCTTGCCCATGACGCGCTTGAGCATCATGCGGCCGGCGATCGCCACGCCCAGCGCCTGGGATTCCAGCTCTTCGCCTTCGACCGGGTCGTAACTGTCATGCAGGCTTTGCGCGGCATGCTCGGGCTTGAAGTCGTTGGGGAAAGCCACGCCCTGCTCACGAATCGCCTTGAGCTTCTCGCGGCGCTCGGCGATCACATGGTTTTCATCCTGCTGCGCGCTGGCTGCTTCAGCTGCTTCATTCGCCGTCTTGGAATTTTGTGCGTCACTCACCCTTACACTCCCTGCTTCAAACTTTCAGAAATAAACGGATCCAGGTCGCCGTCCAGCACCCCCTGGGTATTGCCGACCTCGACATTGGTGCGCAAATCCTTGATGCGCGACTGGTCGAGCACGTAGGAACGGATCTGGTGCCCCCAACCGATATCGGTCTTGGCGTCTTCCATCGCCTGTTTCTCTTCGTTGCGCTTGCGCAGCTCCAGCGCGTACAGCTGCGCCTTCAGCATGTTCATCGCCTCGTCCTTGTTGCGGTGTTGCGAACGGTCGTTCTGGCACTGCACGACGGTATTGGTCGGCAAGTGGGTGATACGCACCGCGGAGTCGGTCTTGTTGATGTGCTGGCCACCCGCGCCGGAGGCGCGGTAGGTGTCGATACGCAGGTCGGCCGGGTTGATCTCCACTACAATGGAATCGTCCACCTCGGGGTAGACGAACACGCTGGCGAACGAGGTATGGCGGCGATTGCCGGAATCGAACGGCGACTTGCGCACCAGGCGGTGCACACCGCTCTCGGTGCGCAGGAAGCCATAGGCATAGTCGCCGGAGATTTTCAGCGAGGCGCTCTTGATGCCGGCCACGTCGCCCTCGGACTCTTCCAATACCTCGACCTTGAAGCCCTTGTTCTCGCAATAGCGCAAATACATGCGCAACAGCATGGAGGCCCAGTCCTGCGCCTCGGTGCCGCCCGAGCCGGCCTGGATGTCGAGGAAGCAATTGTTCGGGTCCATCGGGTGGGCGAACATGCGGCGGAACTCCATTTCCGCGACGATCTTTTCCAGCGCCTGCGTATCGGCGTCTATGCTGCGCAGGGTATCGTCGTCGTTTTCCTCGCGCGCCATCTCGAACAGCTCGCGGCTGTCGCGGACGCCGTTATCGACGTCGGTCAGCGACTTGACGACGAACTCCAGCTCGCGGCGCTCCTTGCCCAGCTTCTGCGAGCGCTCGTTGTCGTTCCAGATGTTGGGGTCTTCTAAAAGCTGTGAAACCTCTTCCAGGCGTTGCTGCTTGATTTCGAAGTCAAAGATACCCCCGTAGGGCTTGGTGACGCTCCGCAAGGTCATCCAGGCGGTTGGCGATGAGATTAAGTTGTTCCGCTTCCATGCAATGTCCGAACTGACTGAATTCAAAGCGCGTAATTATACATTAATGCCCAGACGGCCGCTGTTTGCTGTGCAGAATACCCATGCCCGCAGTCATGTATTCTCCCGCCCGGGTTTTATCTAGAATCCAACGTATCCCTTCTTTTAATTAGGATGCACCATGCGTATACCCCATCCCGCGTACCTCATGCTCATCGGCAGCCTGGCCTTCGCCCAGCCGGCGCTGGCGCTGGTTGGCAGTGCCCCTACCACCGGCTTTGGCCTGGTAGGGCAAATTGTGGGCGGCGCCGACGGCGTGCTGGTGGCGCCCAATTGGGTGTTGACTGCCGGGCATGCGGCCACGACCGGCAAGGTGTTTTCTTCGGGGTACGGCGACGCCGTGATCGATGATAAATTCGTGCTTCCCAATTACCAGTTCCCCGGCAACGACCTGGCGCTCCTGCACCTGGCCACGCCGATTGTCGCCGACAGCTATGCGGCGCTGAACCTGGCCTATATCGAGGATGTCGAGCCATATGGCACGGTGACGTTGGCCAATGCGGGCGGGAACGGCGATGGACGCTATGTGGAAACCACGCTGACCGACAATATTGCACGCGTCGGAAATTACAACGTGCACTGGATCATCACCGACAGCACGCCCAGCGGCAGCGCGATCGTGCAAGGCGGGGATAGCGGCAGCGGGTTATTCCTGGGCGCATACGATGAAGATGATCTGATCCTGGGCGGCATCGCCTCCGCCATCTGCCGTACCAACAAGTCTTGCTACGTCCAGCCATCGGCCTATCACGACTGGCTGGATATCACCATGCTGCTTTACACTCCTACCGATCCCGACGAGGCAATCCACCAGAAATTGAACTGGGTGGGTACGCCTTCCGGCTCCAGCACATTGCCGGCCCTCGCTGTGGCCCAGGTCAGCGCCGTTCCCGAACCTGCCTCCTATATACTGCTGATACTTGGCATTGCGCTGCTCGCCTGCCCGCTCGCGGAAGCCAGGCGCGCTCACCGCAAGGCAGGCTCGGCAGCATGACATTTTGCCTATTTGTCACAAATATGAAATATTTACGCTTTATATTTGCCGGGTTGTCATCGGGGCATAATTGATATTGAGGCTCCAGGCAACACTTGACCAATCTACGGAGCCTATATGCAATCCCAATTTGTTCCAAGCCAGTTACTGAAGGCAGCAGGTGTTGCTGCCCTCGTTGCCGCTGTATTCTCCATGCCCCATGCAGAAGCAGCGCCAGCAAAAAACGACATTATCCGCATCGACGGCTCCAGCACCGTTTACCCAATCACTGAAGCGGTGGCCGAAGAATTCCAGAAGGCCAAGCGCATCAAGGTGACCGTCGGCATTTCCGGCACAGGCGGCGGCTTCAAGAAATTCTGCCGCGGCGAAACCGACATCTCCGAGGCTTCACGTCCTATCCTGACCAAGGAAATCGAAGCCTGTAAGGCAGCCGGCATCGAATTCATCGAACTGCCGGTGGCTTATGACGCCCTGACCGTGGTGGTTAACCCGAAAAACGCATTCATTAAGAGCTTCACCGTCGAAGAACTGAAGAAACTCTGGGAGCCTGAAGCGCAAGGCAAGATCAAGACCTGGAAGCAAGTCAACCCAAGCTGGCCCGACACTCCAGTGAAGCTGTTCGGCGCCGGTTCCGATTCCGGTACGTTCGATTACTTCACCGAGGCGATTGTCGGCAAGGCCAAGTCCAGCCGCGGCGACTTCACCGCCTCCGAGGACGATAACGTCCTGGTGCAGGGCGTTGCCAGCGATGTCGCCGCCACCGGCTATTTCGGCTTCGCCTATTATGAAGAGAACAGCAAGCGCGTGAAGGCCGTGCCTATCGTGGCCAAGGCTGGCGCGCCTGCGGTGCTGCCATCCCGCGAAACCGTGATGAACGGTACGTACCAACCGTTGTCACGCCCGCTCTTTATCTACGTCAGCGCAACGGCCGCAAAAAACAATCCCAACGTCAAAGCGTTCATCGATTTCTACCTGGCGAACAGCAAGGAGCTAGTCGAGGAAGTGAAATATGTCGCCTTGCCTGCGCATGAATACGCTGCGGTCAACGAGCATTGGAAGGCACAGAAAGTCGGCACCGGCTTTGGCGGCGAGCCTGAAGTGGGCGTCAAGATCACTGATCTGCTGAAGCGTATCAAGTAATACTTACGATGCCGGAAAGCCGGATATTTTCAGGCTTCCCGGCATCGCCCGCATAACTGCATTCCGTTACAATGCACGGATTATCAATGTGATCATGGTCTCTCAAGTGTTACAAAAACCCGCCGAACTCCCCATCAGTGCCCGCTTGGCCAAGAATGTGCGCCGTCACCTCCTGGAGCGGGTCATTGAATTCATCCTGATGCTGGCGGCGCTTTCCGCCGTCGCCACCACGATTTCGATCGTCGTGATTCTGCTGTATGAATCCTTCACTTTCTTTGAGCATGTATCATTGTGGGACTTCCTGACCGATACGGAATGGACGCCCCTGTTCGAGAACGCGCATTACGGCATCCTGCCCTTGGTGTCCGGCACCCTGACCACCTCGGCCATCGCATTGGCCGTGGCGATTCCCCTGGGTACCATAGGCGCGATCTACCTCTCGGAATTCGCTTCGCACCGTACCCGTGAAATCGTCAAGCCCATCCTGGAATTGCTGGTCGGCGTGCCGACCGTGGTGTTCGGCTATTTTGCCCTGCTGTTCGTCACGCCTCTGCTGCAAAAAATCTTCCCGGAACTGCCTGGCTTCAACATGCTCGGGCCAGGTATCGTCATGGGCATCATGATCATTCCCTATATCAGCTCCATGGCGGAAGACGCCATGCGCGCCGTGCCAATGAGCATGCGCGAGGGCTCCTACGCCATGGGAGCGACCCGCTTCCAGACCGCCATCCGCGTGGTGACGCCTGCCGCCATCTCCGGCATCATCGCAGCCTACATCCTGGGTATTTCCCGTGCCGTAGGTGAAACCATGGTGGTAGCGCTCGCCGCTGGCCAGCAACCCAACTTGACCTTCAACCCGATGGAAAGCGCGGCCACAATTACCGCCTACATCGTGCAAGTCGCCATGGGCGACCTGCCGCACGGCAGCATCGGTTACCAAAGTATTTTTGCTGCCGGCCTGGTGCTGATGCTGATGACGCTCACATTCAACATTATCGGCCACCTCACCCGCAAGAGATTCCGCGAGGTATATTAATCATGACGACACAAGCATCCGTACTGGAAAACCTCGCCGAAGTGCGGACCATGATCCGCAAGCACAAACGCAACGACTTCATTTTCTCCATCGTTGGCTTGCTGGCATTGATGATAGGCCTGCTTACCCTGCTCACCCTGTTCATCGACTTGGTGGCAGACGGCTATCCCCGCTTCAACCTTGACTTCCTGACCAACTATCCATCCCGCCGTGCAGCCAGTGCCGGCTTGCTATCGGCCTGGGTGGGCTCCCTGCTGGTCATGCTGGTGACATTCTTCTCTGCCGTTCCCATGGGAGTGGCTGCCGGTATTTACTTGGAAGAATACGCCCCCAAGAACTGGTTCTCCGATCTGATCGAGATCAACGTCACCAATCTGGCTGGCGTACCTTCGATCGTCTATGGCCTGCTGGCACTCGGCCTGTTCGTCTATGGCCTGGGCTTTGGCGAAAGCATCCTGACCGCGGGCCTGACCCTTGGCTTGCTCATCCTGCCTATCGTCATCGTGACCACGCGCGAATCCATCCGCGGCATCCCGGTTTCCATCCGCGAAGCGGCCTATGCCGTAGGGGCAACCAAATGGCAGGTGGTTTTCCACCATGTGCTGCATTACTCCTCCGGCGGCATCCTGACCGGCATCATCATCGGCATGGCGCGTGCGCTGGGCGAAACCGCGCCTATCATCACGATCGGCGCATTGACCTTTATCGCCTTCCTGCCGCCATCTCCAGTCAGCGATGTGGCGCCGTTCATCAATTTTGAATGGCTGCAATCCGGCTTCACCGTGTTGCCTATCCAGATGTTCAACTGGCTGTCGCGCCCCGACCATGCCTTCCACATCAACGCTGCGGCTACCGGCGCCTTGATCATCGTCGTGACCTTGCTCATGAACGGCACGGCGATCTGGCTGCGCTACCGCATCCGCAAGAACATCAAGTGGTAAGCCAACTAGAACAGCATATAAAACAGAACGAATTCAGAATCAGGATATTGACATCATGGTAACAACAACTAGCCCGGTAAAAGCCGAATCACGTGACCTTAACTTCTACTACAGCAGCGGTCACAAGGCGCTCAAGGGCATCACCATGCCGCTGTACGAAAAGCGCATCACGGCCCTGATCGGCCCATCCGGCTGCGGCAAGTCCACATTCCTGCGCTGCTTCAACCGCATGCACGACCTCTACCCCGGCAATAAGTACGACGGACAGATCGTCATGCACCCGGACAACACCAACATCCTCGACAATGGCGTCGACCCGATCGAAGTGCGCATGCGCATCAGCATGGTGTTCCAGAAGCCCAACCCGTTTCCCAAGTCCATTTACGAAAACGTCGCCTACGGTTTGCGCGTACGCGGCGAGCGCAGCAAGCGCGTGGTGGACGACAAGGTAGAAGAAGCGCTCAAGGGCGCTGCCCTCTGGGACGAAGTGAAAAACCGCCTGCACGACCTGGCCTTCAACCTCTCAGGCGGCCAGCAACAGCGCCTCTGTATCGCCCGCGCATTGGCGACCGATCCCGAGATCATGCTGTTCGACGAACCGACCTCGGCGCTGGACCCGATCGCCACCGCCAACATCGAAGAGCTGATGTCCGAACTGCGCAACAAGCTCACCATCCTGGTAGTGACACACAACATGCAGCAGGCCGCGCGCGTTTCCGACTACACGGCCTATATGTATCTGGGTGAGCTGATCGAGTATGACGACACCGACAAGATCTTCACCAACCCCAGCCGCAAGGAAACCGAAGACTACATTACCGGCAAGTTCGGCTAATCGAGTTTTCAGGCAATGTCAGAAAAGCCGGATTGCTCCGGCTTTTTTATTTTGCATATCGATCCAGCCCCAGGTCGTCATGCTGGATATCCGCTTCCTTACCCGAGATGATATCGGCAAGCAGTTTCCCTGATCCGCAAGCCATGGTCCAGCCCAGCGTGCCATGACCGGTATTCAAGTAGAGGTTTGGCAAGGGCGTGCCTCCGACAATGGGGGTGCCGTCGGGGGTCATGGGGCGCAGGCCGGTCCAGAAATTAGTCTGGCTCAGGTCGGCGGCACCGGGGAACAGGTCGTCGACGATCAGTTTCAACGTGCCTTCCCGTCTTGGACTGAGGCGGTGGTCGAACCCGACCAATTCGGCCATGCCGCCCACGCGGATACGATTGTCGAAGCGCGTCACGGCGGTCTTGTAGGTTTCATCCAACACTGTCGAAACAGGCGCTGAGGCCTCGTCAATAATGGGAATGGTGATTGAGTAGCCTTTGACTGGATAAACGGGCAAGTCGAGCACGCCCTTGAGAAAACTGGTCGAGTAGGCCGCCAAGGCGACAATATAGGCATCCGCCTGCAATCGCTCACCATTCACCACCACGCCCTGGACACTGCCAGATTCAATATCGAGACGGGTGATGTCCTGTCCGTAGCGGAACTGTACGCCCCTGGCCGCGGCCATTTCCGCCAGGCGGGTCGTGAACAGGTGGCAATCCCCGGTTTCATCATGCGGCAGCCACAAGCCGCCCGTCAGCTTCTGATTAACACGTTCAAGGGCAGGCTCTGCCTTAGACAGCAATGATCTCGGCAGCAACTCGAAAGGTACATGGGCAAAGCGCAATACTTCGATGTCCCGCACTGCGGCATCCAGCTGCTCCTGGGTACGGAACAGTTGCAGGGTACCACCCTGCCTGCCCTCATATTCGATGCCGGTATCGGCACGCAGCCGATCCAGGCAATCGCGGCTGTATTCGGCCAGGCGCACCATGCGCGCCTTGTTCTGCTCGTAACGCGCGGCCGTGCAATTCTGCAGCAGTTGCCACATCCACCGCAGCTGCTGCCAGGTACCGTCCGGCTTGATAAATAATGGCGCATGGCGGCGCAGCATCCATTTGAGCGCCTTGAGGGGAACGCCGGGCGCTGCCCAGGGGCTGGAATAGCCGGGAGAAACCTGCCCGGCATTGGCGTAGCTGGTTTCAAGCGCAGGACCGGGCTGCCGGTCCAGCACGATGACTTCATGCCCGGCCTCGGCAAGATACCAGGCAGTCGTCACTCCGATCACGCCGCTGCCCAGGACGATCACTCTCACATTGCCTCCTCACCATGCCAGATAAGGCTAGCTTAGCATCAAGCCGGCATCTTGGGCGAAGCAGAGCCTACCGCTTAGAGCCATGAACAAAATCCTTCTGGCATTGTTGCTCTGCCTTGCCGTACTCCATATACTACCTTCGACAGAGCGCCTAGCCAGAATCGTTTCACTGAGTTTTGTCAGCCGCTCTTAGCCGCCCCGGGCTTTGAGGTTGTTGTCCATGTTCATTGCATGGAATGCGCTGCGGCTTTGCACGCGCTGGTAAAACTGCAGCATGCGCTCGGCCTGCAAGCGTGCGGTCCAGCGCTTTACCGCATATTGCCGGGCTGCCTGGCCCAGCTTGGCGCGCTTGCCTGGGTTGGCAAACAGGCTGAACACCTTGGAGGCAAAAATACGCTCATCCTCAGGGGCGATCATCGCGCCCTCCCCTTCTATCAGGATGGACTTGGTGCCCAGCTCCGCCAGTGCCACGACGGGTACGCCTTGTGCCATCGCCTCCAGCAGCACCAGTCCTTGCGTCTCGGTCTTGGAGGCGAACACGAAGACATCCGCCGCCTTGTAGCAGGCATTCAGTTCGGTGTTGCGGTCCAGGTAGCCGATGAACTTGATGTTGTCGCCCAGCGCCAGCTCGGCGCTCAAGGCCTGCAAGTGTTTTTGCGCCGGCCCTTCACCGGCAACGACAAGCAGCATGTCGGGCTGCTGGCGCCGCAGCTCATTGGCCATGCGCAGCAGGAAATCGATATTCTTTTCGTGCGCGACGCGACCCACGAACAAGGCCACCGGCCGCTGACGCGAGATGCCGTAACGGTCGCGAAAAACCTCACCGTCGGCTTCTTCAAAGCTTTTTTCCTGCAAGCCGGTGGGAATCACTTCCGCGCTGGTTTTGACGCCATAACTGCGCAATGCGTCCAGCATGGGCTGCGATGGCGCAATTATTGCGTTGACTGCATTGCACTGCCGCCGCGAGGTATTGATCGCGATCCTGCGGGCCATGGACCTGGGTATCCATGGCAGGTAGTGGTGCATATAGTCTTCAAAGAAGGTGTGATAGGTTTCCAGGCAGGGAATGTCCAGCAGCCTTGAGAGCTTGATGCCGAGATAATGCGCCACGAACGGGGTATGGATATGCACGACATCGTAATTCTCTTCGCGCAGCTCCGGCAGCAACTTGAGTACGACACCGTAGCGCATCAACCTGTCCTCGGGGTCGAAATAGATATTGCGTGCAGGGATACGCTTGATCCAAGCCTCATCTTCCGTTGCGACGCCATAATCCGGGGCGATCAGGTGCACCTCGTGACCCAAGGCCTGCATCTGGCTGACAAAAGTGCGAATCGAGGTGGATACACCGTTGACCCGGGGGAAGTACACATCAGAGATGAATAATATCTTCAAGCGGTTATGCTCCAGTATTGAGAACACATGGCAGTGAAGATACCGGAGGATTGTGACGCTTCCATGAATTGCCATGCACCCGTCACATTTTTTGACTAGACTTGCGCCATGAAGCATCTTTTCTGCGTATTCGTATCGCTTGCCATATTAGCGGCCCCGCCCGCCATGGCTGCACGCCCCATGGTCACGGACGATGCGCGTGTTGTCGATCCGCAAAGCTGCCAGCTCGAATCATGGGCAAAGCGCAACCGTGACAGTACGGAATATTGGGCGTTGCCCGGATGCAGCCCGGCGGAGAACCTGGAACTGACGCTCGGGGGGGCCATGACGCGTGAAGACAGCGCCTCGCAGAATACCGACCTGATGATGCAGGCGAAAGCATTGTTCAAGCCGCTGGAAACCAACAGCTACGGCTACGGGCTGGTCATAGGTTATGCCCGGCACCCCAGGCTGAACAACAATTCCAGCATGGTGGGCAATACCTATGCCTATATCCCGGTCAGCGCCTCATTCTTCAGCGACAAATTGATCCTGCACGCCAACCTGGGCGCATTGCACGACAAGGAAAAAAGCCGGACCGACATGACCTGGGGATTCGGTTCGGAAATCCCGCTGGCAGGCAAACTGGACCTGATTGCGGAAACCTATGGCGACCATCGCTCGCGTCCCTATTACCAGGCAGGCCTGCGCTATTGGCTGGCGCAGGACCGGGTGCAGATCGACACCACCTACGGCAACCGCATGCACAGCAATACCGACGAGCGCTGGCTCAGCATCGGCTTGCGCCTGCTCTCCGCCCCGCTTTGGTGAGGCGCGGCCAGAAAATACGCTAGCCGAAGATCAACAGGCCCCAGACCACCACCAGGTTGATCAGGGAAATCAATACGGCGGCACTGCCGATATCCTTGGCGCGTTTGGCAAGCTGGTGATTTTCCAGCGAAATCCGGTCTACCGTCGCCTCAACCGCCGAGTTGAGCAATTCGACGATAATCACGAGCAGCACACTGCCTATCATCAAGGCCTTGGCAATCGCATCGCTGCCAAGGTAAATGGCCAAGGGAATCATAATCACCGCCATGAGCACTTCCTGACGGAACGCGTCCTCATTGCGGTAAGCAGCCGCTAGCCCGTCGACAGAGTAGCCAAACGCATTGATCAGGCGGCGCAAACCGGTCTTGCCCTTATACGGACTTTCCATGAGTTCCTCGGAACGGTATGTGGGAGATTAAGCGCGGCAGTATAGCAAATTGCCGGCAGCCCCTGCCATTGTCACGATAACATCACGGATTTGCCACAATCCATTCATCGCCGGCCAGCACATTAGCGGCATGAATACCGGCAAGATATTGACTTCATTGCTGTGGTTCACACCGATCGTGGGCTACAGTGCGGACGCCCAGGCCTGGGGCCTGGTCACCCATGTCTACTTCGCCCACTCGCTGCTCTGGGCCATGCCCTTGCTCGACCCGCGCCTGCAACGCGCCATCAGCCGCTTCCCGCAACTGGTGATGGCGGGAGCGTGCCTGCCGGACCTCGCCATCGTATCGCCGCGCTTCAGCCACAGCCATTACTGGGAAAACGCCCACCAAATGCTGGCCAATGCCAGCGACGATGAGGAAACCGCGATTGCCATCGGCTACGCCAGCCACCTCTACATAGACGTCATCGCGCACAACCACTTCGTTCCCGCCCATGAAGCCATGTGGATGGAAGGCAGCATGATCACGCACATCGGCGCGGAATGGGCCATGGATGCCTACCTGGCCCCTTTGCTGGAGCATACTCCTGCACAACTGCTGCTCAACCATCGGCATACCTTGGGACATTTTATCGCCCCCTACTTCAACTGCAGTCCGGCTGAAGCCACCCGCACCATATCCAGGCTGGGAAAAGCCGACCGTCTGCTGCGCGTATCCCGCCTGCCAGGCATGATCTACCATGGCATGCGTTTAATGGATAAGCGCCTGTTCCGGAATTTCGCCTTCTATATAGCCAGAACCCAGAGCGCCCTCAGCCATATCGGCACCCTATTGCAAGGCGGCAGGCCGCACTGGGAGCCGGAACTCAACCACGTTTCCAGCGAACAGATGCAACGTTGGCGCAAGCGTTGCCTGGCTGACCTCAAGCGCAGGCTCAATAGCCCGATCGAATACTTTTACTGACCTATTCTGCAAGGGCGAGCATAGCGATGCCAAGTAGCTTTGGTTCTCCTCCCGTCTGGCTGCGCCGAGTAGCGCAGCTTTTAATGGAAACAGGACTGGCGTCTGTCTAAGCGTTAGCGAGTTCAGCCAGTCCCCATTAAAGCCGAAACTGCGTTTTCTTTCGTATCTTTACTTTTGGCGAAGCAAAAGAAAGATACTCGCCCGGCGAGGCGAAACCCGTCCTCTCGCCAATCACAATATGGATGAAGACTAAAAACCGTGGAGATCGGTGGGTCTGGGGTTTGAATAATGAGTTAAGCAAACATGGTCTTGCCCCCATCGCAATCCATTGAGCTGTTGCCTTTCGCTTGCCAGCGAGTCCCTTTATTTTGCTTCGCCAAAATAAAGGAACCAAACAAAAGGCGACCCCGGAGTCTACGCCGGGAGCAAGCTCCCGGTCCCCTGCGTTGCTCAATCTGTCTGGGAGCTTGCTGAACTCGCTTCGCTCAGACAGACGCAAGCTCTTTTTCCAGACAGATCTGCGCTACTCGGCGCAGCCAGACGGGGAAACCAAACCCAACGTCAAAAGCAACAGCAATTTGGCATCGCTACGCTCGCCATTGCGATGATGTGAGGAAAATAGAAACAGCTAGACGAATAAGAAAGATACCGAGGCGATCAAGGCGCCAATTGCAGCTCCTGCCAGCACATCGCTCGGATAATGCAACCCCAGCACCACGCGCGACATCGCCACCAATACGGCAAACGGCAGGACCAGCATGCTGAGTTCCGGATAATAGGCCAAGGCGACCATGCTGAATGCGACTGCGTGCAGGGTATGGCCCGAGGGGAAGCTGAACTTGTCGAGCGGTTTTCCCGCCAGCCACACGTCCTGGTGCACTGCATAAGGCCTCGGACGCAGAGTTTTGCCCTTGAGCCATTTGTAGATCAACGTTCCGCTCAGGCCTACGATCATCATATGCAGGCTGGCCGCAATGCCAGCCTCTCCTTGTGTGAGGATCAGGCCCAGCATGATGGCATACCAGAACACGCCATCGCCCAGGCGGCTCACCAAACGGAAACTCCAGCGTACCAAACGGTAATGGCTGCTGCGATTGGCCTTGAT
The DNA here is from genome assembly GCF_045984355.1 of Methylobacillus draconifructus. NCBI lineage: Bacteria > Pseudomonadati > Pseudomonadota > Betaproteobacteria > Nitrosomonadales > Methylophilaceae > Methylobacillus > Methylobacillus draconifructus. Next base: position 423,138 of record NZ_JBJQII010000003.1, read on the forward strand.
GCACAAGGCACTATCCAGCGCACAGATACGTTCAAGATAATTTGTCAGCGGTCGGTTATGCATGGGCGCAGATTGGCACTCCCTCATGACAAAACCGTGTCACTACGCTGAATTTATGATGACAGCCGCTTTGAGAGAGGCTAATAAAACCCAGCAACGTTGGTCCTGGCTAGGCGCTCTGCCGCAGACAGTACAAGGTGTACGGCAAGGCAGAGCAACGATGCCAGGAGAGTTTTGTTCGCGGCTCTTAGTTTCCTGCCGCTTGCCGCACCACAGCGGCAATATTCTCGGCCAAGCTCTGCACCAGGGAGCGGTCCTGCCCTTCGACCATGACGCGAATCTTGGGCTCCGTACCAGAAGCGCGCAGCAAGACGCGACCGCTACCGTTCAATGTCTCCTCGGCAGCTTTCACGGCTGCCTGCAATACATTATTGCCATCCAGGTCAATGCGTTGCGCGACCTTGACGTTGATGAGCACCTGCGGATAGAGCGGCAAGCGCCTGCCCCAATCGGCCAGGCTCAGGCCGGAGGCGCGCAAGGCATGCAGCACCTGCAATGCGGCGATGATGCCATCACCACTGCTGTGCTTGTCCAGGCAGAGAATGTGCCCGGAGTTTTCCCCGCCCAGTTGCCATTCATTGGCATTGAGCAGTTCCAGCACGTAGCGATCCCCGACCTTGGCGCGCTGGAATGGGATGCCTTCCTTGCTCAGCGCATGTTCGAGTGCCAGGTTGGTCATGAGGGTGCCAACCACTCCGCCACCCAACCGGCCACGTTGATGGCGATGGTGGGCGATGATATAGAGCAGCTGGTCGCCATCCAGCAGTTGGCCTTGGCTATCGACCATGACCACGCGGTCGCCATCGCCGTCGAACGCAATGCCCAGATCGGCCTGGTGCTCTACCACGGCCTGCTGCAAGGACTCCGGATGGGTGGAGCCGACGTCCAGGTTGATGTTCAGGCCGTTCGGCTGGGTACCGATGCTGATGACTTCGGCGCCCAACTCGTGGAACACAGGCGGCGCCACATGGTAGGTCGCGCCGTTGGCGCAATCGAGCACGATCTTCAGCCCGCGCAAATCCAGTGCATTCGGGAAGGTGCTCTTGCAGAATTCGATATAGCGGCCTGCGGCGTCGTCAATCCGCTTCACCCGGCCGATCTGTTCCGTCGGGACCAGCTCCATGGGCTGGTCCAATTCGGCCTCGATAGCCAGCTCTACCTCGTCCGGCAACTTGGTGCCTTGCGCCGAGAAAAACTTGATGCCGTTATCATCGAACGGGTTATGCGATGCCGAGATCACAATGCCGGCCTGCGCACGCTGCGCGCGCGTCACATGCGCGATGGCGGGCGTCGGCAAAGGCCCAGTAATACGGACGTTGACGCCACCTGCGCACAGGCCGGAGACCAGTGCCGTCTCGAACATATATCCCGAGATGCGGGTATCCTTGCCGATGATCACCAGCGGCTTGGTGCCGGGCGCCAGGTGGTGGTCCATACGCGTCAACACACGACCGGCCGCATAGCCAAGGCGCATGACGAAATCAGGGGTGATGGGAAACGTCCCCACCTTGCCGCGCACACCATCAGTACCGAAATATTTTCTGCTCATTTTTTATGACTCGTTAGTTTTTTTACCAGCGCCGCTCATGCATTGATGACTGCATCGACTACCTTTAGCGCATCCACCGTGGCCTTCACATCGTGCACCCGCACGATACGGCCGCCCTTCATTGCCGAAATCACCGACGCCGCCAGGCTGGCATGCAGCCTTCGATCGACATCGCTACCGACGATCTGCCCAAGCACGGACTTGCGCGACAAGCCGACCAGCAAGGGGCGGCCCAGCGCCAGGATATCCTGCAGGCCGTTGAGTAGGGCAATATTATGCGCCGTGCGCTTGCCGAAACCGAAGCCCGGGTCGAGCACGATGCGTTCGGCAGGGATGCCCGCCGCTTCGCATGCCTGCAACCTCTGCAGCAGGAATGCCTTTACCTCCTGCACCACGTCCTGATAAACCGGATCCTGCTGCATGGTCTGCGGGGTCCCCTGCATATGCATGACGCAAACCCCGGCATTGCCTTCCGCAGCCGCCTGCAATGCGCCAGGCTCCTGCAAGCCGCGAATGTCGTTGATGATGGCGGCACCGGCTTTCACCGCTTCGCGCATCACTTGCGGCTTGTAGGTGTCAATGGAAAGCGGTACATCGACTTCCCTTGCCAGGCTCTCTATTACGGGAATCACCCGCTCCAGCTCCTCCTCCAGCCCGACTGGCGTCGCATTGGGCCGGGTCGACTCGCCGCCGATGTCGAGAATATCGGCTCCCTCGGCTACCAGTTGTAAGGCATGCGAGACGGCCAGCTCGGTCGAGGCATAGCGCCCGCCGTCTGAAAAGGAATCCGGAGTGACATTGACGATGCCCATGACATGGGGCCGGGTGAGGTCAAGCTGGTACTTGCCGCAAATGAATTGGTTAGAGATTGGCATAGTTCATCAACAGACAGAAACAATAAAGGCCACAAGTCCCGAAGTATTTGCTTTCGAGTCAATGTGGCCTAGAAGCGGGAACTGAATCAGGCTTTTGCAGCAGGCTGCGGCGCTGGCTCTGTGGTCGTGCCGCCGCCATTGTCGCTATCGGCGGCAGGCTTGCTGCTGGATGGCGCTGGCTTGGGCGGACGTGGCGGCTTGCCTTCCATGATGTCCTGGATTTGCTCGGCATCGATGGTTTCCCACTCCAGCAAAGCGGCCGTCATGACTTCCACCTTGTCGCGGTTTTCTTCCAGCAGCTTGCGCGCCACGGCATATTGCTCATCCAGGATACGGCGGATTTCCGCATCCACCTTTTGCTGGGTCGCCTCGGACACGGTCTTGGAAGACATGCTGCCGAAGAACGAATCTTGCTCGCTACCTGCATACACCATGGTACCCAATACATCGGACATGCCGTATTTGGTCACCATGTCGCGTGCGATCTTGGTGGCGCGCTCGAAGTCGTTGGAAGCGCCGGTCGACATCTGGTTCATGAAGATTTCTTCCGCAATGCGGCCGCCGAACAGAATGGAGATTTCCTCCAGCATCTTGTCCTTGTAGTTGCTGATGCGGTCATGCTCCGGCAACTGCCAGGTCAGGCCCAGCGCCCAGCCACGCGGCATGATGGTCACCTTGTGCACAGGGTCGGCGTGCGGCAGCAGGGCTGCAACCACGGCATGGCCGGATTCGTGGTAAGCCGTATTGCGGCGCTCTTCCTCGCGCATGATCATGGACTTGCGTTCTGGGCCCATGAATATCTTGTCCTTGGCATCCTCGAAGTCCTGCATATCCACGGTGCGCTTGTTACGGCGCGCAGCGAACAACGCTGCCTCATTCACCAGGTTGGCCAGGTCGGCGCCCGAGAAGCCGGGCGTGCCGCGCGCGAGGATATCTGCCTTGACGTCGGCATCGATAGGTACCTTGCGCATGTGCACCTTGAGGATTTGCTCACGGCCGCGGATGTCGGGCAGGCCCACCATCACTTGGCGGTCGAAACGGCCGGGACGCAGCAGGGCTTTATCCAACACATCGGCACGGTTGGTCGCAGCGATCACGATCACGCCGGAATTGGCCTCGAAACCGTCCATCTCAACCAACATCTGGTTAAGGGTCTGTTCGCGCTCGTCATTGCCGCCGCCGGTGCCTGCGCCACGGTGACGGCCCACGGCATCGATTTCATCGATAAAGATGATGCAAGGCGAATTCTTCTTGGCCTGCTCGAACATGTCGCGCACGCGCGCCGCGCCCACGCCGACGAACATTTCAACGAAGTCGGAACCGGAAATCGTGAAGAAAGGCACCTTGGCCTCGCCGGCGATGGCCTTGGCAAGCAGGGTCTTACCGGTCCCAGGAGGGCCCACCATCAGCACGCCGCGAGGGATGCGTCCGCCCAGCTTCTGGAACTTGGTCGGGTCGCGCAGGAATTCCACCAGTTCGGAAACTTCTTCCTTGGCTTCGTCGCAACCGGCCACATCCGCGAAAGTGGTGTGGTTGGAGTTTTCATCGAGCTGGCGCGCCTTGCTCTTGCCGAACGAGAACGCACCGCCCTTGCCGCCGCCCTGCATCTGGCGCATGAAGAAAATCCAGACGCCGATCAGGAGCAGCATGGGGAACCATGACACGAAAATGCTCATGAGAATGGAAGGCTCTTCGTCGGGCTTGGCTTCCACCGTCACGTTGTTCTTGAGTAGATCGGACACCAGCCATGGGTCGGAAGGCGCATAGGTATTGAACTTGCGGCCTTCGTTGGTCACGCCGCGCAGCACGCGTCCGTCGATGGTGACTTTGGCGATCCTGCCCTCTTTCACCTCATTGATGAACTGCGAATACACCACCTGGCTCTCGGAAGAACCCTTGGGGCCGAACTGGTTGAAAACCGTCATGAGCACCAGGGCCACAATCAGCCAGATGGCAACGTTCTTTACGATGTTATTCAAAGTCCTGATCCTTATTCATATGGACGTTTACTGCTTTATTCTAAACCTATTTGCACCGTCATGCCCTACAATTCAGGCATTCTTGCGCTTCAGGCCCAGAAGATAAACTTCACTGCTGCGGTCCCGCGACGCCTTAGGTTTGCGCGTCACCACTTTCTCGAAACTTTCTCGCATTGCCAGCACAATCTCGTCGAAGCCGGAGCCGATGAACACTTTGACCAGGAAATTGCCCCCCGGTTTCAACCATTCCCGGCTAAACTCCAGTGCAAGCTCGGTGAGGTAGGCCGCCCTTGCCTGGTCCACGTCGCTGATGCCACTGATATTGGGGGCCATATCGGCAATTACAAGGTCTACCGGCTTTCCGTTCAGGGTTTTTTCAAGGGCCCGCAGGATTTCCTCCTCGCGAAAATCCCCCTGGATGAACTCGACGCCAGGCACCGGCGGCATTTCCAGAATGTCCAGCGCAATCACGCGCCCTTGGCCGGCAAGGCGCTGGACTGCCACTTGCGACCAGCTGCCAGGCGCAGAGCCCAGATCGACGATGGTCATGCCCGGCTTGATCAATTGGTCTTTTTCATCAATTTCGAGCAATTTGTAGGCGGCACGGGCACGGTAGCCGTCACGCTGGGCACGTTTGACGAACTCGTCATTCACATGTTCCTGCAACCAAGCTTTACTGGTAGGTCGGCGTTTCATCTGCTAAACTGCGAGCCTTTTCGAATCAACAAGATAAATCAATTGAATTCCAAACAAATCAGCTTTTTGCGTGGCCTGGGCCACGACCTGCATCCTGTAGTGATGATAGGTAATAACGGCCTGTCGGAACAGGTCTTGAAAGAGATTGAGGTCAGCCTGAAGTCGCACGAGCTGATCAAGATCAAGGTATTCGGCGACGACCGGGCGGCCCGCGTCGCCATGCTGCAGGAAATCTGCGAGAAGACCGGCGCCATTCCCGTGCACCATATCGGCAAGCAATTGATCATCTACCGCCAGGCCGAGCAGCCCAAGATCGCCATTCCGAAATAGAACGAGCCCTTACCTAAGACAAAAGCCGCAACTCATCATCATTGTGAATTGCGGCTTTTCTCCGTTACGGCCTTGCCTTGAATATCAGCACCAGGCCAAGCAGGCTCTGAACCAAGTAGCCCACGCTGGCGATGCCGTGTACCAGGCTGAACTGGTCCGCGAAGTCGCTATGCATTACATCGGCAGGCAATGCCTGCGCCTTCAGATCCGCCATCATGGGCTGTATGACGAACTGTCCGCCGATCGCGATCAGGAGCATGATGACCACAGCCCAGAAAAAGCCTTGCTTGAATGCAAAAACCCCTGAACGCAGCAGGCGGTGCAGCAGCAAGTAGACCGCGCTTGCAAAGCCGATATAGGCCACCAGTTCGAATAAACGTCCCGCAAGATTTCCCGCCAATGGCTTGTCTGCAGCAAGTTGGCTGAACAGGCTGGGCGCCACGACATAGCCGACTATCCACAAGGCTCCTACCCAAAGGGTAATGACGATTAATGCCAACCTGTCAGACCATGCATTCATTCGCCTAGCCTCTCTAGATATACTGCACGTTGAGCACTTCGTAGGAACGCAGGCCGCCAGGAGCCGCCACTTCAGCAACATCCCCCTCGACCTTGCCGATCAATGCACGGGCAATCGGCGAACCAATCGAAATCTTGCCGCTTTTGATGTCCGCCTCGTCGTCGCCTACGATCTGATAGGTCGCCACGTCCCCGCTATCCAGGTCTTCAACCTCAACCGTGGCGCCAAATACGCAGCGGCCCTCGGCATTCAGGGTTGCGGGATCAATGACCATCGCATTGGAAAGCTTGGCCTCGATTTCGGCAATCCGGCCTTCAATGAAGCTCTGGCGCTCCTTGGCCGCATCATATTCCGCATTTTCGGAAAGATCGCCTTGGGCGCGCGCTTCCGCAATGGCCTGAATCACGTCAGGCCGGTCCACGCTGCGCAGGCGCTGCAATTCGGCCTTAAGGAGTTCAGCGCCTTTGACGGTAATTGGGATTTGATTCATTTGTTATTCCTTGGCATCCACAACTTGCTTGAAAACAATGCATTGCCTGCCGAAACGAACCGCAACAGGCATGCCGGATAAAAATAAAACCACACCTGCTTGTACAGGCGTGGTCTGGTCAGTAACTATGTTATTACTTAGAAAGCTGTTTATGCAAGCTTTGCAAGGACTGCACTTCCAGTTCCTGCATATGCGCCATGCCGATGCAGGCGGCCTTGGCGCCAGCCAGCGTAGTGTAATACGTCACCTTCTGCTGCAGGGCGCTGCGGCGGATTTCATAGGAGTCCGCCACGGCACGCTTGTCTTCGGTCACGTTGACAATGAAGCTGATCTCGCCGTTCTTGATCATGTCCACGATGTGCGGGCGCCCTTCCGCCACCTTGTTCACCGGCGTCACGCTCAATCCGGCCTCGGTCAGCGCGCCAGCGGTGCCGCGCGTAGCCACCAGCTGGAACCCGAGTCCGGCCAGGGCCTGTGCGATTTCGACCACGCGCTCGCGGTCCTCGCGCCGTACGCTGATGAACGCCTTGCCGCCCTTGGGCAGCTTGGTGCCGGAACCGAGCTGCGACTTGACGAAGGCTTCGGCAAAGGTCTTGCCTACCCCCATCACTTCACCGGTAGACTTCATTTCCGGCCCAAGAATGGTATCCACGCCCGGGAACTTGATGAACGGGAATACCGCTTCCTTCACGGAATAGTAAGGCGGCACGACCTCGCGGGTCACGCCCTGGTCCTTGAGCTTGCGCCCGGTCATGCAGCGCGCCGCGATCTTGGCCAGCTGCAGGCCGCAGGCCTTGGACACGAAGGGCACGGTGCGGGACGCGCGCGGATTGACTTCCAGCACGTAAACGGTATTGCCCTGAATAGCGAACTGCACGTTCATGAGCCCGACCACGCCCAGCGCCTTGGCCATCTTGACGGTCTGCTCGCGCAGCTCGTCCTGCATCGCAGCCGATAAGCTGTATGGCGGCAGCGAGCATGCGGAGTCGCCTGAGTGAACGCCGGCCTGCTCGACGTGCTCCATGATGCCGCCGATGATGACGTCTTCGCCGTCGGAAAGCGCATCCACATCCACTTCGAGCGCATCGTTGAGGAAGCGGTCGAGCAATACCGGGGACTCGTTGGAAACCTTGACGGCCTCACGCATGTAGCGCTCCAGCTGTGCCTGCTCGTGCACGATTTCCATCGCGCGGCCGCCCAGTACGTAGGAAGGACGCACTACTAATGGATAGCCGATTTCCTGCGCCAGGCGGATCGCCTCTTCAGGCGTACGCGCCGTGCGGTTGGGCGGCTGCTTCAGGTCGAGTTCCTGCAGCATCTGCTGGAAGCGCTCGCGGTCTTCCGCACGGTCGATCGCGTCCGGGCTGGTGCCGATGATGGGCACGCCGGCCTTTTCGAGGTCGCGCGCGAGTTTGAGCGGAGTCTGTCCGCCATACTGCACGATCACGCCCTCCGGCTTTTCCAGCGCCACGATTTCCAGCACGTCTTCCAGCGTCAATGGCTCGAAATAGAGGCGGTCGGAAGTGTCGTAATCGGTGGAAACGGTTTCCGGGTTGCAATTGACCATGATGGTCTCATAGCCATCCTCGCGCATCGCGAAGGCGGCATGCACGCAGCAATAGTCGAACTCGATGCCCTGGCCGATACGATTTGGTCCGCCACCCAGCACCATGATCTTCTTCTTGCTGGTCGGCTGCGCCTCGCACTCTTCCTCATAGGTGGAGTACATATAGGCGGTGTCTGTCGAGAATTCTGCGGCGCAGGTATCCACGCGCTTGTAGACCGGACGCACGTTCAACGCCTGGCGATAGGCGCGCACGGCATGCTGGTCTGTGCCCAGCAGCCTGGCGAGGCGCTTGTCGGAGAAACCGCGGCGCTTGAGCTGGAACAGCGCGTCGCGGTCCAGGTCGGCGAGGTGACGGCCCTTGAGCGCCTGCTCGCGCTTGATGATGTCCTCGATCTGCACCAGGAACCAGCGGTCGATCTTGGAAAGGTCGAATACCTGGTCCACCGTCAGGCCGGCGCGGAACGCATCGCCCACATACCAGATACGCTCAGGGCCGGGCTCACCAAGCTCCTTCTGGATTTCGTCCAGGTCGGCAGTCTTTTCGTCCAGGCCATCCACGCCCACTTCAAGGCCGCGCAAGGCCTTCTGGAATGATTCCTGGAAAGTACGGCCAATGGCCATCACTTCGCCCACCGACTTCATTTGAGTCGTCAGACGGGAATCGGCCTGCGGAAATTTCTCGAACGCGAAACGCGGGATCTTGGTGACGACGTAATCGATGGAAGGCTCGAAGGAAGCCGGTGTCGCGCCACCCGTAATCTCGTTGCGCAGCTCGTCTAGCGTAAAACCAACCGCAAGCTTGGCTGCCACCTTGGCAATCGGGAAACCAGTGGCCTTGGAGGCCAAGGCGGATGAGCGCGACACGCGCGGGTTCATCTCGATCACGATCATACGGCCGTCGTCGGGATTGATCGCGAACTGCACATTGGAGCCGCCGGTATCCACGCCGATCTCGCGCAATACCGCCAGAGAGGCGTTGCGCATGATCTGGTATTCCTTGTCGGTCAGGGTCTGCGCCGGCGCCACAGTGATCGAGTCGCCGGTATGCACGCCCATCGGGTCAAGGTTCTCGATGGAGCAGATGATGATGCAGTTGTCCTTGCTGTCACGGACCACTTCCATCTCGTATTCTTTCCAGCCGAGCAGGGATTCCTCGATCAGCAGCTCGCTGGTCGGGGAGGCCTCGAGGCCGCGCTCGCAAATCGTGATGAACTCTTCACGGTTGTAGGCAATGCCGCCGCCGCTGCCACCCATGGTGAACGACGGACGGATGATGGCAGGATAACCGATCGAGGCCTGCACCTGCAGCGCCTCTTCCATGCTGTGCGCTACTGCGGAGCGGGCGGAGCCGAGGCCGATCTTGGTCATGGCCTGCTTGAACTTCTCGCGGTCCTCGGCCTTGTCGATGGCTTCCTTGGAAGCGCCGATCAGCTCGACATTGTATTTTTCCAGCACGCCATGCTTGGCCAGGTCCAATGCACAGTTCAGCGCGGTCTGTCCACCCATGGTAGGCAACAGCGCATCCGGGCGCTCGATGGCAATGATCTTCTCGACGATCTGCCAGGTGACGGGCTCGATGTAGGTTGCATCCGCCATGTCCGGATCGGTCATGATGGTCGCCGGGTTGGAGTTGACCAGGATGACGCGGTAGCCTTCCTCGCGCAACGCCTTGCAGGCCTGGGCGCCGGAATAGTCGAATTCACAGGCCTGGCCGATCACGATCGGGCCGGCGCCTATGATGAGTATGGATTTGATATCGGTACGTTTTGCCATGGTATTTATTGCTTTTGCTGTCCCATCAGGTTGATGAAGCGGTCAAACAGGTAGCTCATCTCGTTAGGGCCCGGGCTGGCTTCGGGGTGCCCCTGGAAGCTGAACGCAGGCTTGTCGGTACGGGCGATCCCTTGCAGGCTGCCATCGAACAAGGAGACATGGGTAGACTTGAGGTTGGCTGGCAGGCTTTCGGGATCGACCGCAAAGCCATGGTTCTGGCTGGTGATGAACACGCGCTTGTCGTCCAGGTCCTGCACCGGATGGTTGGCGCCATGATGGCCGAACTTCATCTTGACGGTCTTGGCGCCGCTCGCGAGGGCCAGCAACTGGTGCCCCAGGCAGATGCCGAATACCGGCACTCCGGTATCGACCAATGTGCTGATGGCCTTGATCGCATAATCGCAAGGCTCCGGGTCTCCCGGGCCGTTGGAAAGGAAGATGCCGTCGGGATTCAACGCCAACGCTTCCTCGGCAGTCGCCTGGGCTGGGAGGATAGTGACCTTGCAGCCGCGCTCCACCAACATGCGCAGGATGTTGTGCTTGACGCCGTAGTCGAAAGCGACCACGTTGAACTTGGCATGATCTTGGGCGGCATAGCCTTCCCCAAGCTTCCATTCGCCCAGATCAAATGTGCCGGCGTCCTTGCGGCTGACCACCTTGGCCAGGTCCATGCCGGCCAGGCCAGGGAAGCTGCGCGCCAACTCCAGCGCGCGCGCCTCGTCCACCTCGCCGGCGATGATACAGCCGGCCTGCGCGCCCTTTTCACGCAGGATGCGGGTAAGCTTGCGGGTGTCGATATCGGCAATGGCCACCACGTTGTTTTCGGCCAGGTATTCTGACAGGGGTTTCTCGCTGCGCCAGCTGCTGCTCAGCAAGGGCAGGTCGCGAATGACGAGGCCGCTTACGTAGACATGCCCGGACTCGACATCTTCGACATTGACCCCGACGTTGCCGATATGCGGGTAGGTCAATGTCACGATTTGCTTGGTATAGGATGGGTCGGTGAGAATTTCCTGATAACCGGTAATGGAGGTGTTGAAGACCACCTCCCCTACAGTCTCACCCAAGGCACCGATTGAAATGCCCCTGAACACTGTCCCGTCTGCGAGCACAAGTACGGCTGGGGTTTGCGGCAATTCTAACTCCTTGTAACTATTTGATATTCCGCACAAAGACAAGCACGGAAAGCGGATGTGCAAAGCGGGACGGGCTCCCGCCCATCCCGCTTTAATTTTTGCAGAATTATAGCCTAAAGCAGCATTGCCTTCAACGCGCGCATTAAACAATTTTCATACTACGGCCATTCGGCACGACCGCAAGCCGCCGATTCGCTATTTTTTCAGGCCAAGCACATCCTGCATGTCGTACAGCCCGGCCTTGCGGTCAGCGAGAAACTTCGCCGCCCTCAATGCCCCCAGCGCGAAAGTGGCGCGGCTGGACGCCTTGTGCGTCAATTCCACACGCTCGCCGATGCCGGCGAACAGCACGGTATGATCTCCCACCACATCGCCGCCGCGCACCGTGGCAAAGCCGATGGTATTCGGATCGCGTTCGCCCGTCACACCCTGGCGGCCATAGATGGCAGTTTCATCCAGGTTGCGGCCCAGTGCCTCGGCGGCCGCTTCGCCCAGGCGCAACGCCGTGCCGGAAGGCGCATCCACCTTGAAACGATGATGCGCCTCGATGATTTCCACATCGTAGCCCTGGTCCAGCACCTTGGCCGCGGCCTGCACCAGGTTGATCAGCAATGTCACGCCAACGCTCATGTTCGGCGCAAACACAATGGCCACGTCGTGCGCCGCACTCTCGATCTGCTGCTTTTGCTCGTTACTGAAGCCAGTGGTGCCAATCACCAGCTTTACGCCTGCCTGGCGACAGGCTTCGAGGTATTCCAGGCTGGGTTCCGGGCGGGTGAAATCCACCAGTACGTCCGCTCCCTTGATTGCCTCGGCGATATCAGCGGTGATCTTGACGCCGGCATCGCGTCCGAACTGCTCGCCGGCATCGCGTCCAATCTGCGGACTATCCGCACGATCGAGCGCGCCATGCAATTTCAGCCCTTCATCCTCAAACACTCCTTCGAGCAGGGCATGCCCCATGCGGCCGGAACAACCGGCAATGACGATTTTTTGCATTTTCAAACCACATTCATTGATTGATTAAACTGCCACGCAAGCTTAAGTGAGCTATCCCGCAAACCTAGAAGCCGATCTTTTCCAGCATGCGTTCGAAGTAGCCGGGCTCATCCTCAGATGGCAAGTCGTCATCATCCTCTTCTTCATCCGCATCAACGGTTGGCTGGGTTGCCGCAGCTGCACCGGCGGCAGGTTGCGCTGCGGGCTTGGCCGCAGGTTTCGCTGGCGCCGGCTGGGTAGCGGACTGAGGTGTCGACGGCTGGACTGTAGCTGGAGCAGCTGCAGGCGCAACGCCGGGAGCCGCCAGCTCCGGCACAACCTTTCTCGGCGCAACAGGATCTTCCTGCACGACCGGGGTTGTCGGCTTCATGTCGTAATACTCGGCCCCACTGGGCTGCTCATCGTCGCTTTTCCAGAATTTCAGGCGATCGAGCATGCCTTTCTTCTCAGGCGCTTTCGGCTCTACCACGATAGGTGCGGCAGGCGTTGCCGCCGTCACCGCAGTATCTTCCGGCGAGGCAGGAATGACGTCGCCGCGCACACGCTTCAGGGCGTCGTTCTCGAATTCCATGATGACCCGGCGCTGCTCTACGACCTTGCCGCCCTTGCGCATCTGGTAGAAATAATCCCAGCGGTCGCGGTGGAAGCTATCCTGGATCAATGGCGAGCCCATGATGAAGCGCACCTGCGACTTGGTCATGCCAGGCCGCAATTGCAACATCATCTTCGATGTCACGACATTGCCTTGCTGGATGTCCATCTTGTAAGGCTTGAAGGAAGGCAGTGCAGAGCTGCAGGCTGCGCACAGCAGCGCAGCTAAAAGAATTATATGACGCATCACACCACGACTTTGGCAAGAAATGGCGTAATATACCACGACATCAAAGCCGGTTTTCAGGCATATTGCCGCCATTCCAGATTTTTACATGCCCGGCCGGCTCAAGCACTGGCAGCCAACATCTCGCTCGCGTGCTGCAACGTCGTCTCGGTGATCTCCACCCCGCCCAGCATGCGCGCCACCTCGTCGACGCGTTGCGCATGCGTCAGCGCCTCGATCCGGCTCAGTGTCTGCCCATCATGCAAATGCTTGCTCACGCGCAGATGCTGGGCGCCCTGCGCCGCCACCTGCGGCAAATGGGTAATCACCAGCACCTGCCGCTGGCTGCCCAATGTCTTGAGCAGTTGCCCGACCACTTCGGCCACGCCGCCACCGATGCCGACATCCACCTCGTCGAAAATCATGGTCGGCGTATCGCCCTGCTGCGCCGTGACGACGCGAATCGCCAGACTGATACGCGACAGCTCGCCGCCCGAAGCCACCTTGGATAAAGGGCGCGGCGCCACGCCGGCATGGCCGGCCACTAGGAACTCAACCTGTTCATTTCCTGTCGCTGCGGGCTCCTGTGCATTGAGCGCCACGGCAAACTTCCCGCCGCTCAATGAGAGCCGCTGCATTTCGGCGCTGATCTTGTCGCCGAGGCTTAGCGCTGCCTGCTGGCGCGCGGCACTCAAGCGCTGCGCCAACGCGTCATAGCCGGCGCGCGCATGTTCTTCCTCTTGCTGCAACTGGCCGTTGTCGTTTGCGGACTCAAGCTCCGCCATGCGCGCTTGCCACGATGCGAGCAACCCAGGCAGCTCTTCCGGCCGCGCCCTGTATTTGCGCGCCGCGGCATGCAAGGCCTGGATACGGCTTTCAACCTCGTTCAGGCGCTCAGGGTCCAGATCCGCGCGCTGCAAATACCGGTTGAGGAAACGGTCGGTTTCCTCCAGCTGGATCACGGCGCCTTCCAGGGTGTCCAGCGCCTCCTGCAATCCGCTGTCGTACGCCACCAGTTCCTGCAGTTTGTGCTGCACGCTGCTCAACTGCCTGATCGCGGCCAGTTCGCCCTCGCTCAACAATTCCCGGCAGGCCTCACCGCCGGCCAATATGCTGGCACCGTGGGCGAGGCGCACATGCTCCTGCTGCAATGGTTCCCACTCATCGGCGGAGGGCGCCAGCGCAGCCAGCTCGCGCACCTGGTCACGCAACTCGGCCAGCTCTGCGGCATAGGCTTCGGCATTCTTCTCGGCATCCATCCGCTTGCGGTACAGCACCTGCCAGGCCTGATAGGCGCTGGCGACTTCCGCCGCCTGGCTTTGCAAACCGCCATAGGCATCCAGCACCTGCCGCTGCGTGCCGGCTTTGAGCAAGGCATGATGGGCGTGCTGGCTATAGATATCGACCAGGAACTCGCCTATGTCACGCAATTGCTGAATGGTCGCAGGCGAGCCGTTGATAAAGGCGCGCGAGCGCCCGTCGGCATAGATGACGCGGCGCAGCAACAATTGCGCATCATCCGCGTCGATCTCGTTTTCACGCAGCCATGCCTGCAAATCCGGCAGATTTGCGATATCGAACACCGCATTGATCTCGGCCTTTTCCGCTCCGGCGCGCGTAATGCCGCCCTCCCCGCGCGCGCCCAGTACCAGCGACAATGCATCGATCAGGATGGATTTCCCGGCGCCGGTTTCACCGGTCAATACGGTAAAGCCGGGGCTGAATTCAAGCTCGAGCTTGTCGACGATGACGAAATCACGGATCGAGAGTGTTTGCAGCATCTAGGGCCTGTTCCCTCTGTCTTGGCAACGCGGATATGAATTTTCTGTGAGCATGCCTACTATCCCCAATGCAACTTTTCACGCAAGACGTCGAAATGGTTATGCCCCGGCGGATGCAGCAATGTTATGGTGTTTTTCGCGCGCTTGACCTGTACATGGTCGCCAGGCTGCAACGCCATCTTCATTTGCCCGTCCAGGTGCACGCTGGCATCCTCGGCGTGCACGACCTGGATCACCACGTCGCTGGCGCTGCTGATCGCAATCGGGCGGTTGCTCAGCGTATGCGGACAAATGGGGACCAGGGCGATCGCATCGAGCGTGGGATACAGGATGGGCCCGCCGGCGGATAATGAATAAGCCGTTGTCCCGGTGGGGGTCGCGACGATCAGGCCGTCAGAGCGCTGCTTTTGCACGAAGTGCCCATCAATATGGATTTCCAGCTCGATCAGGCGCGCCAGGCCGTTCTTGTTCACGACCACATCGTTCAAGGCGTACCCCTGCCCGACAGTTATGCCTTCGCGCACGATGCACGCCTCGAGCAGGATGCGCTGCTCGGTATCGAACACGCCGTCCAGGATAGCGGCCACACTTTCCAGCATATGGTCCGAATTGATATCGGTCAGGAAGCCGAAACGGCCGCGATTGACGCCCACCAGCGGAATCTTGTAATCCACCAGCGCCCGCGCCACCGTCAGCATGGTGCCGTCGCCGCCCAGCACGATCGCCAGATCGGCATAAGCGCCTATGGCGTTCATCTGCAGCGTGGTATAGCCCTTGATGCTGGAATGCTGCGCCGTTTTTTCCTCGATGAACACGCCGATATGGCGTTCCCCGAGGAAACGCGCCAAGGCAAGAATCTGATCCCGGGTTTCCGGGTTCATGTACTTGCCGATCAATGCCACTGTCTGGAACGCACTTTTCATGGCTGGCATTAAATCATAGAAGATTGGCGCGTAAAACCCTGCCGCATGTCAAATCAATCATCGGGATCAATAATAGATTGCGCAAGACCGGCCTGTATCGGATAATTTTTTCATTCATTGAAGCCTGTCGATATGCATTGAATTTATGCATTGAATTAGCAATGTCACACCCTCATCTATAAGAATATGCTAGACAAACGCGCCCAGATATTGCTGAAGACCCTGATAGAGCACTACATCAGCGACGGCCAGCCTGTAGGCTCGCGCACGCTGTCGGTGGCCTCCGGGCTCGACCTCAGCCCGGCCTCGATCCGCAATATCATGTCGGAGCTCGAGGACCATGGCTTTATCGCCAGCCCGCACACGTCTGCCGGCCGCATTCCCACCCAGCGCGGCTACCGCTTGTTCGTGGATACCCTGCTCACCGTGCAGCCGCTGCAGAACCAGGAAATCCGCAAATTGGAGCATGTGCTGTCGTCCCCTGACCCGCAGGAACTCATCAACTCTGCCGCTGAACTCTTGTCCAGCCTGACGCACTTCGCCGGCCTGGTCTTGATCCCCAAGCGCCAGAGCATCGCATTCCGCCACCTGGAGTTCCTACCTTTATCGGAAAAGCGCATCCTGGTCATCATCGTCACGACGGACGGCACGGTACAGAACCGCATCATCCTCGCCGACAAGCCATATAGCGCGGCAGACCTCACGCAGGCGAGCAATTTCTTCAACCAGAACTATGCCGGCAACACGCTGGACCAAGTCAAGCAGAAGCTGCACGAGGAACTGAAGCAGATGCAGTCCGACATGACCCGCCTGATGGCCGCCGCGCTGGAGGCCAGCAGCAAGACCGCGGACAACGACAAGGACGGCGTCGTCATTGCGGGGGAGCGCAACCTGCTGAATGTGCAGGATCTTTCCGCCAATGTCAGCTCCCTGCGCAAACTGTTCGAGATATTCGAGCGCCGCACCTCGCTCATGCAACTCCTGGACCATAGCCAGAAAGCAAGCGGCGTACAGATTTTCATCGGCGGGGAATCGGGCTACCTGCCGCTCGATGAATGCAGCATGGTGACCGCCCCTTATGAAACCAACGGGCAAACCATCGGCACGCTGGGCGTGATCGGCCCGACGCGCATGGCTTACGAGCGTGTGATCCCCATCGTGGACATCACGGCGAAACTACTTTCGAATGCATTGTCCAACAACCACTGAGCCATGCCAGACTGGCCTTCGGCATTGCGACGGCCAGCTAGGCGGCGCCCCTGGCAAGCTGTGACCCAACAAGAGGAACGTGCATGTCTTTTTACCTGAAAGAGCCGAACATTCCCGCCCAGGAGCCTGAACGCACTGGCATCCTGGTCATGAACCTGGGCACCCCGGAAGCGCCCACCGCCAAGGCCTTGCGCCCCTATCTGCGGCAATTCCTCAGCGACCGCCGCGTCATCGAGATTCCCCGCTTCATCTGGTGGTTCATCCTCAATGGCGTCATTCTGGTACTGCGCCCGCGGCAATCCGCGCATAAATACGCCACGATATGGGACAAGGACGGCTCGCCCTTGATGGTGAACAGCCAGAAGCAGGCCAGGCTGCTGGAGGGCTACCTGCACGAGCAGGTGGCTTCGCCTTATGCCGTGGAGCTCGGCATGCGCTACGGCCGACCCTCGGTCCAGTCCGCCATCGAGAAGCTCAAGGCAAAGAACTGCAACCGCATCCTGCTGTTCCCGCTCTATCCGCAATATGCCGCGAGCAGCAGCGCCTCTGCGCTTGACGAGGCGATGCGCACGCTGATCCGTACCCGCAACATGCCGGAAATCCGCACCATACGCGACTATCACACGCACCCGGCCTATATCAACGCAGTGGCGGAAAGCATCCGGCTCCATTGGCACCAGCACGGCAAGCCCGACAAGCTGGTCATGAGTTTCCACGGCGTGCCGCGGCGCACTTATGACCTGGGCGACCCCTATTACGACCAATGCCAGGCCAGCGGTAAATTAATCGCCCAGGCGCTGGACCTGACGGAAGACCAGTACCTGATCGCATTCCAGTCGCGATTCGGCGCTGCGGAATGGTTGCAGCCCTACTTCGCACCTTCCATTGAAGCGCTAGGCAAACAGAAGCTGCGCCGCGTGGATGTGGTATGCCCGGGCTTTTCCAGCGACTGCCTGGAAACCCTGGAGGAGATCGCCATGGAAGGCAAGAGCCTGTTTCTCGAAGCCGGCGGCGGCGAATACCACTACATTCCAGCCCTCAACGACAGCGACACCTGGATAAAAGCCATGCGTAAAATCGCCCTCGACAACCTGCAGGGCTGGATGACGCTGCGCTAATCTTCGTCAAACCCCGCCCAAGAAGGAATGGGCTTTTGTTATACTCTCGAATTAGCTAGAAACGGATTCAAACCATGATAGTCATCACTGGCGGCGCAGGCATGATAGGCAGCATGATGGCCTGGCATCTCAATACCGTGCTGCAACGCGACGATATTGTGATCGTAGACCGCATTGCGCACCCCGAACAATGGCAAAACCTTTGCCATCGCCGTTATGCCAACTACCTGGACAAGGACGAGCTGCTCGGCTGGCTGCCCAAGATCGGCGAAATAGACGCCATCATCCATATGGGCGCCATCAGCGCCACGACGGAACGCGACTTCAACAAGCTGGTACAGGACAATATCCGCTACAGCCAACTGCTGTGGGGCTGGTGTGCAGAAAATGAAGTGCCGTTCCTCTACGCAAGCTCCGCCGCCACCTATGGCGGAGGCGAGTTTGGCTATGACGACGAGGAGTCGGCGATCGACCAGTTGCGGCCGCTCAACGGCTACGGCTATTCAAAGCAGTTTTTCGACCAATGGGCCTTGCGCCAATCCAGCGAAGGGCTGGCAACCCCGCCGCAATGGTGCGGATTCAAGTTCTTCAATGTCTATGGCCCGAATGAATACCACAAGGAACGCATGGCCAGCGTCGCCTTCCACACCTTCAACCAGTTCCGCGAGCAAGGCCATGTCAAGCTGTTCAAGAGCCACAAGCCTGGCTTTGAGGATGGCATGCAATTGCGCGACTTCGTCTACGTGAAGGACGCCGTGGCCGTGATGGCGCATTTCCTCGAGCAACCGCAGCATTCCGGTCTGTTCAACATCGGCACGGGCGAGGCGCGCGCATTCAAGGACCTGGCCACCGCCGTCATGACCAGCATGGGCCGCGAACCCAGCATTGAATACATCGACATGCCGCAAGACCTCATGGGCAAGTACCAATATTTCACAGAGGCCAATATCAGCAAGTTGCGCAATACAGGCTACACCGCCCCGTTCCACACGCTGGAGCAAGGTGTGCAGGATTATGTCCAGCAATACCTCATGCAAGCCGACCCTTATTGCTGAGCCTGGCCAGGAGAACACCATGAATGCTGTCGACACCTTGAAACAAGCTTTTAGCGAACACCAGGCCGTCATTGCGGCGCTGGAGCCCTTGCTCCCCAAAATCGCCGATGTGGCGCAAGCGATGCGCGCCTGCCTCGCCAATGGCGGCAAGATATTGCTGTTCGGCAACGGCGGCAGCGCTGCCGACAGCCAGCATATCGCCGCGGAAATCGTCGGTCGTTACAAGAAAGAGCGCCGTGGATTGCCAGCCATAGCCTTGACTACGGACACCTCCATCCTCACCTCGGTCGGCAACGACTATGGCTTCGACTTTATTTTCTCCCGCCAAGTGGAAGCGCTGTGCTTGCCCGCAGACCTGGTGATTGGTTTTTCCACCTCGGGCAATAGCCGCAATGTGGTGCTGGGCATAGAAAAGGCGCGCGAAATCGGCGCCGTCACCGTGGCCATGACTGGTGGCAGCGGCGGCCAGCTCGCGAGCCTCTGCGACCATGTGCTGACCATGCCCACCAGCGACACCCCCCGCATCCAGGAAGCCCATATTCTGATCGGGCATAGCCTGTGCGACCTGGTGGAAGCTGACTAACAATTCAACAACATTACCCATATGCGCGAGTTCTTCCTCAATACCATTCATCATCGCTTCGGACATGATCCGGTGTGGATATTGGTTATCGGCGACCTGATGCTGGACCGCTACCTGTTCGGCGATGTGCAGCGCATCTCGCCCGAAGCGCCGGTGCCTGTCGTGTTGCTCAAGTCCCAGGACGAGCGTGCCGGGGGCGCGGCCAACGTGGCGGCCAACCTGGCCGGCCTCGGGATCAAGACCAGGATTGCGGGGGTGATTGGGCAGGATAACGAAGCAGAGACCTTGCTCGGCTTGATGCGCGATATCGGCGCCGATACGCAGCACGTCCATCGCAGCACGCTCAGGCCCACCATCACCAAGACCCGTATCCTTGGCGGCCACCAGCAAATGATGCGCCTGGATCAGGAAGATGCCTCGGTATTTGCAGCAGAAGAACAACTTGCCCTGCAAGCCGCCATCAGCACGGCACTGGCGGACGGGCCAGCCGCCGTCATCCTTTCCGACTATGCCAAGGGCGTACTGAGCGAAACCTTGTGCCAGTCGGTAATTGCGCAAGCCACAGCCGCCAATATCCCGGTACTGGTCGATCCCAAGGGGCGCGACTACAGCAAATACCAGGGCGCGAGCGGGCTAACCCCGAACAAACGCGAAACCGCCGAAGCCTGCCATGTCGCCATCCATGACGACCAGGCACTGCTTGCTGCTGCAGAACAGCTGCGCAGCGTGCTGCAGCTCGAATTCCTCGCCGTCACCCGCGGAGAGGAAGGCATCACCGTGCTGGATCGCCAGGGCAGCGCGCATCTGGCTGCCACTGCACGCCAGGTCTACGACGTTTCAGGCGCCGGCGACACCGTGATCGCCACACTCACTGCAGGCTTGGCACACGGCCTTCCCCTGCACGATGCGATCGAGCTCGCCAACATCGCGGCAGGCATCGTGGTGGGCAAGGTCGGCACGATGCCGATAACCAAGGCGGAACTGGAGCATGAGCTGCAATCCCAGCAATCCGCAGCGCAGGCGGACAAGGTCTGCAACCTGGACAGCCTGCTAGCCCGGGTAAGAACCTGGCGCAATCACGGTGAGCGTATCGTCTTTACCAATGGTTGCTTCGACCTGCTGCATGCCGGGCATGTCACTTACCTGGAGGCAGCCCGCAACACCGGCGACCGCCTCGTACTGGGCCTCAACACGGACCGCTCGGTGAGTGCGTTGAAAGGCCCGACCCGCCCGGTGATCCATGAGCAAGACAGGGCCCGTGTGCTTGCCGCGCTCGAATCCGTGGATGCCGTCATCCTGTTCGATGAAGATACGCCTATCGACCTGATCAAGGCCCTCCGCCCTGACGTCATCGTCAAGGGCAGCGACTACACGGAAGACCAAGTGGTAGGCGGCGCGGAAGTCAAATCCTGGGGCGGCAAGGTCGCCTTGATCGATGTCGTCCCGGGCCGTAGCACCAGCAATATCATCAGGAAGCTTGCATCCTGATGGCCGAGGTTCGCTAGATGGCCAACAACCGGCAAGACAAAATCCTCGTCATGGGCCCTTCCTGGGTAGGCGACATGGTGCTGGCGCAAAGCCTGTTCAAGACCCTCAAGCAGCAAAAGCCGGACTGTATCATTGAAGTCGCAGCGCCGGCATGGACCCTGCCCTTGCTGGAACGCATGCCGGAAGTCGATGCATCCATCGCACTGCCTTTCAAGCACGGCCAACTGGCGCTGAAGGAACGTATCCGCTTTGGCCGCAGCCTGAAGGATAGGCACTACACGCAATCCATCATGCTCACCAACTCCCTGAAATCAGCAATCCTGCCCGCTACCAGCGGCATCAAGCGCCGCACCGGTTTCCTTGGTGAAATGCGCTACGGCCTACTCAACGACATCCGTCTTCTCGACAAAACCAAGCTGCCAAGGACTGTGGACCGTTTTGTCGCCCTCGGCGTCAATGCAGATGCAGGGATTCCATCTGCGATCCCCAATCCCAGCCTGGTGGCCAGCAAGGAAAATGCCCAGACCTGCCTAAAGAGATTAGAAGTCGATATTCCGCAAGTCCCGGTGTTAGGCTTGTGCCCAGGGGCTGAGTACGGTGAAGCCAAGCGCTGGCCGATAGAATATTATGCCGAGGTTGCACGCGCCGCATATGCACACGGATGGCAAGTCTGGCTATTCGGCTCCGAGAAGGACGTCCCGTTTACCGCAGAAATCAACCGCCTGAGCAACATGGTTTGCCTGGATCTGGGCGGAAGAACCAAACTAGGGGATGCGATCGACCTGATGTCGCTATGCGACGCCGTGGTCAGCAACGACTCCGGGCTCATGCATGTCGCGGCAGCGCTAGACAAGAAACTCGTCGCCATCTACGGCTCCTCCGACCCGCATCACACGCCGCCGATGAGCAGCAAGGCTGTCATTGAGTACCTCGGCCTAGAATGCAGCCCGTGTTTTCAGCGGGAATGTCCGTTGGGGCATTTGAACTGCTTGAGGCAGATTCAGCCTACAAACGTTATTTCAGCACTGCTCACTGAATACTGAACAATGAAAAACCGCATCAAAGTATTACAGCTACAGCCTAATTACAATGTAAAGCCAAATGACGCCTCCGATCTAGCCGAGCAAATCGTCAAAGGCTTGCCAGCAGAGCAATATGAAGTGTTCTCAGGCTATTTGTCTGGCCGTCCCACGAGCACGCAACCAAGCAGTATTGCCGAACATATTGAATATTTCGACTTAAAAGAAAAGGACGTCACTGGCCTGCGCCTGAAAGCTATGTGGAAACTTTACCGATTCTGTCAAAAGAATCGCCCTGATGTCATTATCTGTAACAGATTCAAGGTAATCAGTTTAGTACTCCAGCTCAACAAAATCATGCGCGTTCCTTTATGCATTGGCATTGCACACAGCATGGATGAATACAAACGCAAATATCGGCAATTACAGGTCAAGCTACTAGCTGACCAGCGCTGGCGCTTTGTCGGTGTATCAGAGACTGTTCGAGAAAAACTGATTGCATATCACTCAGGCTTCAAAACAAACAACACTGTCACCATTCAGAACGCCATCGACATAGATAAGGTAGCAACACAACAATTGGAAAAGCATATCGCAAGGGAACGTCTCGGACTACCCCAGGATGCCATCATCGTCGGTGCACTCGGCAGACTAGTAGCCGTCAAGGGGCATCGCTATCTTATTTCCGCCTTCGCACGTATCAAGGATGAATTTCCCTCGGCTCGATTGGCAATCATTGGGAATGGCAAAGAAGAAGGTGCGCTCAATATACTGATTAAGGAATCTAATATTATTGATCGTGTAAATATGCTGGGATGGCGCGACAATGCGGCACAATATGCCAAAGCCTTTGACATTTGGACGCTCCCTTCGCTGCAAGAAGGCCTGCCGCTAGCGTTGATGGAAGGAATGGCTGGTCGCCTACCTCTGATTGCTTCGGATATTCCACAATTACGTCATATTATTTTGGGGGCTGGTGGGATCGCCGTAAAACCCAAAGATGTCGATGGCCTTGCCGAAGCCTTACGTGCCTATTTATCTATGGATATCCATGCGCTCCAACAAAAGGGAGAGTATGGATTCCGCTATCTGGTAAAACACCATGGCATTAATCATTATCGCCAAAGCTACCGCCAGCTCATCGAAACCACATTAAATATTTAAGAAAGACTCTCATGAGGCTTCTCCAGTTTTTCCGTAGCCCAACGTTTGCACTATTCTCGATTAGTGCATGGGTCATCAGCTTTCTCGTAATCGCTGGCTCACAAGCCCACAACAATGTGGGCTATCTCATCTTGTTTATTCCTGTCTTGCTGTCGTTGCAACTTAAAGAAATCAATAAACTTCTTGAGCACCCTTTAGCAAAAATGCTTGTGGTCGTTATATTTTCACTGATTTTATCTGCCTGCATTGGCGATGGCAGCCCCTGGAAACAAGCCAAATTTGGCGCTGTTGTGTTGTTGTTTTATCTCGCAGTTGCACGATTACCGCTGCTCCTTGATGAAACAGTTTACAAAGCTGCCTGGGCGTTGCTAGGGCTGCTCATTACATACGTCATTTTCAATGCCATCCTTCAATATGCACAAGGCAGTTGGACATTAGGCTCAAGACTTGGCGAGCTATATGCAAAACTAGAAAATGTCATTTACGTCACTAATACCATGGGAGGCATGATGGCCATCATCACATTCCTAGGTATGAGGGCTAAGCGCTATCGTGAAGTACTGATTGCACACATATTGGTGCTATTTTTTTCCCTAACCATACTACAAACAAGAAGCATCATTGGAATTTGGGCATTAATTACTCTATTGGCTAGCCTATCCCTTTACCGCCAAGGATTATTCAATCGCAAGCTCATGGTATCTCTGATTTCGGTTGGATTAGTATTTATCATGATGATCATTGGGCTGATCTTCTTTAGTTCTATTGGTGATAGCTTGCTCACACGCAAATTCTATCGCTTTGAAATATGGGACGGCTTTATTGCGGAAACATTGCGCTGTGGCGTCTGGCTCGGCTGTGGGCCGGAACACAAGTTTACTTTTATTACACAAGATCAAGTAGATATCCTGCACTCGCATAGTGCATTCGTCACACAGTTTTATAAAGCAGGCATAGTTGGGTTCATACCATTAGTAACGCTTACCGTATGGGCGATCATTAGAGGTTTACAAGAAAAATCCTGGGCAGCTTGGTACTTCATGGTGGGTGCATTAGGATTATGCTTTGATGGAAGCAGCTTGTTTCATAGTACAAGCCAGCGCTGGCTAGTCTTCCATTTACCTTTAGCTTTATTGATCGCACAAGAGTTACATAGCCCATCCAAGCTGGCAAAAACAGCCACTTAAGTATCAATTTATTTGAGGCCTCTTGACTTATTGCAGCATAAGCATCTGCATCTCCTGCGCCCTGGCCTCCCATGTAAAACTCTTGAGATAAGCGGCATGTCCTTGTTGGGCGATTGCCATACGCTTCTCTGGGTGAGCCAGATAGAAATTTACCTTTTCCTGCAACTCCTGAGGACCATTGAAGGTTTCAATTTCCTCCCCGGGCTTAAAGAGCTCAGCGACTTCATCACAATAATCCGTGATCAAGAAGCAGCCTGCTGCCAGCGCCTCGAAAATTCTTAGGTTTACACCGGTACCAGCAGCATAATAAGGACCACGCGTGATATTCAGTATGATTTTAGAGCTCTGCAGTAACTCATATAGATCACTGCCCCAAACTGCATGATCATCTACCCGCTCGATCAACGCCTTCGACATTAATGGATAATTCCGCTTCCATCGGTTGCCAAAAATGGAAATATGTTCACTTACACTTTCCAGCACTAATATCCTGCGCAGATCCCCACTGCCAACGAATAAAACATCATGCTTTTTACCCTCATCCGAACTGCTTGGTTTAGCAATAAAATTCGCACCAAATGGAACAAATTTAGCATCGAGATTTCTAGTTTTATTGAAAAAGTCAGCGGTGACTTTCGAACACGAGAATATTTTCTTATATACCGGAAGCTCATGCTCTAGAAAAAAAATGAATTCCCGACGTTTGGTGTAGAGATTGCAACTATCTGTGTCATACAAATATAGCTCCACATTGTGACGTTGTGCCAAAGCATACAGAGCTGCTGGGTGAATGAACTTGTATATAAAACCGACGACCAAGAGAGTATCCGGCCTGGTTTCTTCTATTAATTTCTCGAGTGCACCAAGCTTGCCTTTGGGTAAATGAAAAAAGGCATCGCCGCTATTATCACGTGCACGATTTAGCAGTTTCGCGAAGGCGGATTTAGAGCCATACCATGCAATCTTTGGCATTTTCAACAGATCATAATAGGCAGTTTCAATGCCAATATTCTGAAAGGCTTGGCTTAAATCCTTGCCTAACGGCACGCCCGAGATACCATCGAGCATTAAAATCTTTTTCATGTCTTGTCTTTATACCCTTGAAAGCACTACCTACGTCGTATTAGCTTGCCACTATTTCAAGCCGATGAATTAATTCAAAAAATCGTAGTCTTGCTGCCTCATCGGAGAAGGTATCAGTTAATATTGCAGATGAGATCTGCCGTGGATATTGTTGGCAAGCTACAACTGTTTCCACGATGGCATGCGACAAACTCGATGCGTCTCCAAGCGTAAATAAAGGCGCAAAACTCCCGACTACCTCTGCCCCGCCTCCACTATTGCTGCAGATAATGGGCAGTTCCGCCGCCATTGCCTCAAGCAATACCATACCGAAAGGTTCATGATCCGAGGTCAAGACGAATGTATCAAACGCACGAAAATACCGCCTTGCTTCTGGTACTTGGCCCGCAAAGCGGACTTTTCCGGCAATACCCAGCTCACTCGCCAATGCCTTCAGCTCCTTCTCTAGCGGGCCTTTACCCAGGATCAACAATAGGGTGTTCGCAGGCAACCCCGGCAGTGCCTGGGCAAATCCACGCAACAAGGTCGCTTGGTCCTTGTCCCGGTGCAAGCGGCCGACATTGGCGATTACGTAAGTATCCTCTTCCAATTCAAGCAGGCGGCGTGCTTCCTGCCTGGGCAACAGGGATTGCCTGACCGCGTCCACGTCAATGCGGTTATACAAAGTCTGAATCTGCTCGGCTGGCCAGTTTTTGAGGTGCTGGCGCATTTCGTCCCGCACGGAATTCGACACGCATAACATCAATATACGCTTGCGGTAAAAATTGACGAGGATGCGCCGGGTGAACCGCCCGTAGTCATTGTAGTTATGGTGTACGCTCACCACGGGCAGATCGGTAGCGAGCAATGCCACATAGGTCGGCTTGGCGCGATGGGCAATACAAAATGTGAAGTTCCGGCTTTTCACCAATTGCCGGATTTTCGCAATCGCCCCCAGTTTGAGCCCTTTTACTTGCTTGCTGCTATAACCAAGGAAAACCACCTCATCGGAAGCGCTGCCTCGCTCCACCTCGGGATCAGGTTTCCCAGTCAGGTAGACCGTCACCACCTTGTAGGGACTATCCTTGAACAAGGCAGCATATTGGCGGGCGCAATCGAGGAAGGGAGGATAATAGCTATGGCAGATATGCAGTACGTACATGTTCAAGCACCGGGTAAAAACTTCAGCTTCTGCCTAAGCGCAGACGCGGCTTTGGGCGACAATTGCGCCGCTGTGAAATAGCCATCCGCAAAAGCCTTGCGTTCAGCCATAGAGAGCGACATCCAATCATCCCGATAACGCTGTAGATGGCGGAAATTGCGCGCGCGATGCCAATTGGTCAGGCTATGGTGATATACCTTGAGGTCGGCGATATCGATCAAGCCAAGCCTTTCTTCCGGCGTCTTGACGACATTGCCGAAATGCAGCGAGCGGAAATAAATGCCATCCTCATGCAATTGCGCGACAAAGCGCCCCAAATTTTCCATGAGGGCATGATCCGTCAAGCCCGAGATATGCAATTGCCGCAATGTATGACCCAACAATGGCTGGTAGAGTACGGCAGTATCGGTGCTTTCCTCGAAATGGAACAATTGCACGATCTCGACCGTAGGAACGCCGAGCCGCTTGAGCCTATCCGCATTGCGGCAGAAATGGCGCGCATAGGAATACACGCGGGCCAAGGTAAAGGTGTGGCGCACGCGGAACACCTTGAGGATATTGCCATTCTCCATCTGCAGCACTTTGATGCCGCGCTCATCCTGCTCGAGCACCTTGGCATTCCGGCTTAATTGCGCAAAGTCTTCTGGGGTAAGTAGGTGGCTGCTGCGAATATTCAGGCGGGGAATCAGCATGTATGCGTTAACAAGGCGTTGATATCGGGCAATGTGGCAATATCCTGGCTGGCGCAATAAGCCTGCCAACCGGGAAAATCGGTCCATTTGTGCAGAAAGACGAAATCCAGGCCGGCACGGCTCGAAGACTCATGATCGTAGCGGCTATCGCCAATAAAAATCGCGGGCCGGCGGATATTATCGCGGCCGATTTCGCGCGCCATGATCTCGTCCTTGTTGTCAGGGCTGCCAAAAATGCCGCCGTCAAATAATGGGGACAGCTTACGCTCGGCAAAAATGGCACGCAACTCTTCCTGGTCCCCACCTGAAATCACCAGCCAATTGCTGGCTGCGGTTTTTTCACGCAGTGCCTGCAGACCAGGCGCAATTTCACAACTCGCCAGGCGCTCTCGCACCTCGCGGCCGAAATCCTGCAACAGGAATTCCACATCATCCTGAGCAAACGGCTTGTTCAGGATTTGCTTGAGAAAATACTCGAATTTGACAAAGCGGGAAATACCGCCCAGCTTGATATGGTAATCCACCAGCGCCTGCGCCTGCTGGTCGTCCGCGCCAAAGTTCTTGGCAGTGGCGTAATACGCCTCGATCTTGAGATGGTTGGAGTTGAGGATGACGCCATCGCAATCAAACACCCATGTGTGGTATTGCTCGAGATTCAGCATAGCGCGCCCTGAAGGTTGATGCCACTGGGAAGGCAAAACATGCCGGAAGTATGAAGAACACAGGCCCCGAGGGGCCTGTGATGAGCTAGTTAAGCTGCGGCCTTGATTGCACTGGCTTCGCGCGCCAGCTTGGTGATATGCGCCCAATCCTTGCGCGCCACGGCATCGCCAGGCGTAAGCCAGGTGCCGCCGCAAACCACGACGTTAGGCAGTGCAAGGAACTGCGGGGCGGACTCCACCGTCACGCCGCCAGTGGGGCAGAACTTGACATCGCCGAACGGGCCGGCAAAACCCTTGAGCAAGTTGATGCCGCCCACGGCAACAGCCGGGAACAGCTTGAGGAAATAGTAGTCATCGGCATTCGCCTGCATGATCTCGCTGCCGGTGGAAACGCCCGGCAGCAATGGCAGGCCGATCTCACGCGCCGCACGGCCGATCTCGCTGGTATAGCCGGGGCTGACGGCGAACTTGCAGCCGACATCCTTCACAGCCTGCGCATCCTTGATGCTGCGAACCGTGCCAGCGCCGACAATCGCATCAGGCACGGCCTTGGCGATGGCTTCCATCGCCTGCAAGGCCACTGGCGTGCGCAAGGTCACTTCCAGCACCTTGATGCCGCCTTCGAGCAATGCTTCCGCCATCGGCACCGCGTCTTCCACCTTGTTGATGACAATGACCGGGATGACTGGGCCATGGTTGGCTAAATCGAGTGTGCTCATGTTCTATATACCTATGGTTGATTATTAAAAATCTACAAGTGGGAAGGCAAACTATATTGCCATTTCAAAATCGCGGCGGACAAGTCGTTTGAGCGCAGGCAGTACGCTAGTACGGCCTGCGAAAAAACGCAGTCCCCCGCGCATTTCAAATGGCTAGAGCCAGGTGACGGCGCCTTCTTCGGCCGAGTGCACGTTCTTGCGCATCCCGCCGAACAATTCGCGGCCAATGCCATGGCCATTGTTGTTGCGCTGCGCCTCGGTCATCACAGCCACAGTGCGTGCCTGCCATTCCTCATCGTCTACCAGGGCGTTGAGCGTGCCGACAATCGCATTAAGGCGGATCATGTCGCCAGTGCGGATCTTGCCGATTGCGCCGCCGGCAACCGCTTCCGGGCTCAAGTGGATCGCGGCCGGCACTTTGCCGGAAGCGCCGCTCATGCGGCCATCGGTCACGATCGCGACGCGGAAGCCCTTGCCCTGCAACACGGACAACGGCGGGGTCAGCTTATGCAGCTCAGGCATGCCGTTGGCGCGCGGTCCCTGGAAGCGCACGACGGCGATGAAATCCTTTTCCAGCTCGCCGCGCTCAAACGCTGCCAGCAATTCCTCCTGGCCGTTGAACACAATGGCAGGGGCTTCAATGATCTGGCGGTCTTCCGGCACGGCAGAACTCTTGATCACGGAACGGCCCAAATTGCCAGTCAACAGGCGCAGGCCGCCAGAGGAACTGAACGGCTTGGAGGCGTTGCGCACGATCGTTTCATCGGGGCTTTCCTTCGGCAAGTCGACCCAGATCAGGCTGTCGTCGGACTTGACCGGCTTCTTGCCGAAATCACGCAAACCGCCGATCACGACGGAACTCACGTCGCCATGCATATAGCCGGCATCCACCAGCTCGCGGATCACGAAACTTGGGCCGCCAGCCGCCTGGAACTGGTTCACGTCGGCTGTGCCGTTAGGATAAACGCGTGCCAGCAACGGGGTGTTCTGCGACAGCTTGGAGAAATCGGACCAGTCGATGATGATACCGGCCGCCCGGGCCACGGCCACCCAGTGAATCAGGTGGTTGGTACTGCCGCCGGTGGCCAGCAGCGCCACGATCGCATTGACGATGACGCGCTCATCCACCAGTTTGCCGATTGGCGTGAAGCGCTGCCCCTTGGTGATGGACAGCACGGTCTTGACCGCCTCACGGGTCAACAGCTCGCGCATATCGTCGTGCGGATGCACGAAGGCGGCGCCCGGCACATGCAGCCCCATCGCCTCGATCAGCATCTGGTTGCTGTTGGCGGTGCCGAAGAAGGTACAGGTACCGGCGCCATGGTAGGCGGCGGACTCGGAAGCCAGCAGCTCGTCACGGCCAACCAGGCCCTGGGCGTATTTCTCGCGCACCTTGGACTTGGTGGTATTGTCTATGCCGGTCGCCATCGGGCCCGCAGGCACGAAAACGGTCGGCAAGTGGCCGAAATGCAAGGCGCCGATCAGCAGCCCCGGCACGATCTTGTCGCACACGCCAAGCATCAAGGCCGCATCGAACACATCGTGGGACAGGGAGACCGCCGTACTCATCGCGATGGTATCGCGCGAGAACAGGCTCAGCTCCATGCCGGGTTCGCCCTGGGTAATGCCGTCGCACATCGCGGGCACGCCGCCCGCCACCTGCACGGTTGCGCCATGCTTGCGCGCTTCGTCCCGGATAATATTGGGATAGGTCTCGTATGGCTGATGTGCCGACAGCATATCGTTGTAAGCCGTCACGATACCGATATGCGGCGCCTTTTCCGCCACGACGCGGAACTTGTCGTTGTTAGGCAGGGCGGCAAAGGCATGCGCCACGTTCGCACAGCCCAGGCGGTCAGCGCCGCGCGTGCGGTTGATGATCTGGTCGATGCGTTGCAGGTAGGCCTTGCGGGTCGGCGCACTACGTTCCCGAATGCGCTCGGTGACTTCTATCAGGGTTTGTGTCATTAATGGTGTGCTGCTGAAAAGTTGAATTTAGCCGGGAATTATCGCTGAAAGCGCCGGGCATCGTCAAATTAACCACGACTGGGATAAGGTAAAAAAACCATGGGCTTGCAACATCTGTTCTCTCGCTGCAAGCCCTGCCCGGCCTAGTTTTTGGTCACGAGGACATCTTCCATCAGAAGATATTCGAGATCGCACCCGTAGAACATATTGAGTGCATCCGTCGGGCTGCAAATCATCGGTTCGCCCCGCCGGTTCAATGAAGTATTGAGCACCACAGGCACATTGCGCAGGCGTTCGAGTTCCTCGATCAAGGCGTAATACCGCGGATTGGTTTCCCTGGTCACGATCTGCGCGCGTGCAGTGCCGTCCTCATGGACGACCTCTGGAATGCGCGGCTTCCAGTGCTCGGCCACATCGAAAGTAAACGTCATGTAAGGCGCAGGATGGTCTGTCTGCAGAATATCGGCGGCAACCCGGTCCAGCATGCTGGGACAGAACGGCCGCCAGCGCTCGCGGTACTTGATCTGCGCATTGATGCGGTCCGCCACGCCGGGATGGCTGGGATCGCCGAGGATGCTGCGGCAGCCCAGTGCGCGCGGGCCGAACTCCATACGACCCTGGAACCAGGCCAGCGGGTTGCCCGCAGCCAGAATCTCGGCGCCTTTCTGCGGCGCGTTTTCAACACGCTGGAACTTGGGCTTGGCAGGATGCGCCTCACAGGCTGCCAGGCACTCCTCTGTGGTGAACGACGGGCCGAGGTAGGCATGACGCATCGGCTCCAGCGGCTCGCCCATCTCCGCAGCCACATAGCTGGCGGCACCCAGCGAGGTACCGTTGTCGCCGGATGCAGGCTGCACGAACAGCTCTTTCACATGCGGCAAGGCAATGATGCGCTGGTTGAGCTTGACGTTGAGCGCCACGCCGCCTGCCATCGCAATGCGGCCGGTCTCGCGGATGATGTCGCCGAGATAGTACTCGATCATTTCCAGCACAATGTCTTCCAGCAACTGCTGCACGGAGGCGGCGTAATGGATATAGGGGTCGTCGATCTCGTCGCCCTGGCGCTTGGGGCCCAGCCACTCGATCAGCTTGGGCGTGAAGTAGAAGCCCTTGCCTTTTTCCTTGTAGCGTCGCAAGCCGACTACGTTGACGTAATCGGTATTGATCTCGAGTTCGCCGTTCTCGAATCTAGCCAGGCGCGACAAATCGTAACGTTTAGGATCGCCATAAGGCGCCATGCCCATGACCTTGAACTCGCCGTCCAGCATCTCGAAGCCGAGGTACTCGGTAATCGCGCCGTACATGCCGCCCAGGGAGTCCGGATCGTAGAACTCCTTGATCTTGTGGATCTTGCCGTTCTCGCCGTAGCCGAAGAAGGTCGTGGCGTATTCGCCCTTGCCGTCGATGCCGACGATCGCGGTCTTTTCCTTGAATCCGCTCAGGTGGTAGGCGCTGCTGGCATGCGCCAGATGGTGTTCGACGGGCACGAAGCGCGCCTTGGTCAGGCCAAGCTCGCGCATCAGGTCCAGCGACTTGTCGCGGTTGCGACGGAAACGGCGGTTGCCGTTGAAGATGGCATCGAGCGCGCGGTCGGGCGCATACCAGTAGCGCTTGGCATAATGCCAGCGCGCGCCGCTGCTCAATGGAATCTCGCCATAGGGAAACGCGACGATATCGACCTGCTCGGGCCGCACCCCGGCCTCGCGCAGACAGTATTTTGCCGCTTCCAGGGGAAACTTGTTCTTGGCATGCTTGTCGCGGATGAAACGCTCTTCTTCCGCAGCCGCTACAATTTTTCCATCCACAATAATGGCAGCCGAGGCGTCATGCCCCAACGCACCTGATAAACCTAGAATGATCATTCGTCTTTTTCGCTTTATTTAACTACGATGCCCGCCTGGTCCAGCACGCGACCATCCGTATAAACCGCCCTGAAGGCCTTTGTCAGCAACCAGCTGGTCTCGGCGTCGGCCTGCCAGTTCTTGAAGAACCGCTGCAGGTCGCGCACGTGCCTGCGCTCAAACCGCTTTCTGCACCTATGTTGCCGCATGCTGTCCAAATCGATCAGCAACGGATGCTGGTCATGTATCAAGACATTGGTCGCCTTGAAATCGCCGTGCTCCAGCTGCAGGCAAAATAACTGGAAAAACAGCCTGGCGATGCGCCGCGCTACCTGCTCGCGCGCTTCCTGATCGATTGACGCATCGGCATAGAACTCCGCCGCATCACAGGCATGCACGAACTCGGTCAGCAAATAAGCCTCGCGCCGCAAACCCAGCCACCGGCGCTCCAGCACGGCCACGGCCGTCGGGGTAGCAATGCCTTTCAACTGCAAGCGGAAGGCATTGGCCCATGACAGCATAGCCCGGGAAGGCCGCCAAGCACGGCCCAGGCCATGCCAGAAATTCTTGATATTGTACCTTTTGATCACCATGTTGCGCTGATCAATTTCAATCGCAGCCACGGTACAGGTATTCCCGCTCTTGAGCCGCAATGCGCCTGCGGCATCGAGCAAACCGTCGGGCGCGGCCAATACCTGCCGCAACACCTGGCTGTCCTTGGCGCGATTGACCGCCAGGTAATGCCGGCATGTCTGCTCCACATAGACATCGGTACACGGGCGCTGCACTTTCCTCGCGTACTGGCGCATCTCGTATTGCCAGTGCCGCGCGATAAGCCGCTGCATTCTGCCGATATCGGGCGGCTGCTCGCCTGCCGTGGCCGCATATTGTTGCAATAGGCCGGGCAACCAGGCAGACACTGCATCGACATCGAACTTCGAGATCAGCCGCGCCAGGTTGTCCCATTGTTGCCGCTGCCTGCCAAAGGCGCGCAGCTGCCGTACGCCGTCACCATCCAGGGTATAGATAGCCTGCGCATCCGCCAGGAAGTTTTTTAGGTATAAGTCCGTTTGTAGCAGTCCCGCGCGGTGATGCCTGGCAACCTCCGCGACCAGGCGCCGGGCCAGCGCAAGACGCCCCTCGGCATCGAGGCTTTGCCAAGCATGTTCGGCATTACGGGCTGGAACGGCTGCGTAAAGCAGGACTTCGCCTCTCTGAGCTGCCACACGGGACTCAAGCAGCAAGGCAGGTGTTGCAAGCCCCGCCTGCGCCAGCCAGAGGGAGCCGCGCTTGTCGCGCGCCGCATACTTGGCCGCCTGGCCGCCGATGAAAAACTTGGCGTAAATGGCCTGCCCGTTCAGCAAGCCGCGGCAAACCAGGCGCTTGCCCGGGACACGACGCACGACCTCCAACGACTGCAATTCGCTGCCGTCATCCAGCACCAGGCCGAATGTTGCAGCAGCAGCCCCTTTTGCATATTGCTGCAAATCAGGGATGGAGGGCGCAGCGGGGTCAGTCATGGGCATGAATGTCCAGCGGACGGATGGTGTCAGGCTGATACGGGTCGCCAACCAGCAATGGGTGCTCCTTAAATTGCGCATTCACAATGCTGAGCGACGGCTCGAAGCCGTCGAAGCTCAAGCCGGCCAGATCCGCCCAGGTATGGATGAAATGCGCGTTACTGTAGGGGCGCTCGAGCATGCCGTCGAAGCGCATGTCATGCCCGGCCCTCCACTGCTCGGACGCCCATATGATGAAAGGCACCGTATACATAGGCAGGGTGGGCTTGGCCTCGTTGCGCCCCAGCATGCCATGGCCCGGTGCATCGTAGACATCCTCGCCGTGGTCGGAGAAATAGACCAGCAGGCTGTTCGGGGCGCGCTCGCGCAGGCTTTCAATCAGGGTGGACATCACGTAATCATTGTAAAACACGGCATTATCATACTGGTTATAGACCTTGGCCTGCCCCTCGTTCAGTATCGCGGGCACGCCCTCGCGCCCCTTGAAGACGTCAAATTCCGCAGGGTAACGGTACTCATATTTCATATGCGTACCAAGCAAATGCACGATGATGAATTTCCTGGGCGCAGGGTCACGCAGCACTTCCTCGAACGGGGCAAATACATTGGCATCATACTCGCGGGAGTTCTGTGCACGACTGTTATTCATGTAGAACTGCTCGTCCGTCTGCTTGGAGAAGTTGGCCAGCATGGTATTGCGCTTGGTAATCGTCTGGTGGTTGGTGATCCAGTACGACTTATAACCCGCCTGGCGCATCATGTTCATGAGCGAAGGCTTGGTAAGATACAGCTCGGGATGTTCCTGGTCCGCAAAAGTCAGGGCCTGGGTCAGTGCTTCTATCGTGTAGGGCCGTGGCGTCACCACATTGTCGAACACGCTCAACTCTTGCCGCAGGGCGTCCAGCTTGGGCGTCGTTTTGCGATGGTAGCCGTACAGGCTCATGCGCTGGCGGTTGGTCGATTCGCCCAGCACCAGCACCAAAGTCGCAGGCTGGCCGGCGTTGGCGTCCTGCAGGTTGGATAGCGGTGGAATCCTGCTGTTCTGCTCGAGCAAGGTTTCCATATTGGCAAGCTGCTTGCGGTAGTGGATGTAGCCTATCACCATCTGCCAGGGCACGGCAGGCTCCATGCGCGTTTGCAATTTCTCCACGGCATCGTCGAGGCTTGCCTTGTTGAGCACCAACTGCTTGAACATCGGCTGCACGAACAGCAAGACCAGGATGCCAGCGGTCACTGCCCAAGCCGCGCGCACGCTGATCTGGAGCAGTCCCAGCCTGCGCCAGAGCCAGTACGCCACTCCGCTATGCAACAGCAATACCGGGATCATCCACCAGACGAAGTACTGGGCAATGAACTCGCTGGACTCGGCCGGGTTGGACTCGAAAATCGTGAACATCACGCTTTGCGAGAACTCCTGCCCATAAATACAGAAATACCCGAGGCTGACCAGCGAGAATACCCATAGCACCAGCCCGATCACGGCGGCTATCTTGCGTGCGTGGCGCGGCACCAGCATGACCGGTATCAGCCACAGCAGGCTCATCACGACTGCTTGGCGCATGCCGACAAAGATGGTCGCCCCGCTGATTTGCAGCAGGATGTGCGTGATGCCGGAGAAATAGAAGAAGAACAGGTAGTAGTTGAACCAAGCGCTCCAGTCGGAACGCTTCCAGGCGAAATTGAATGGCATTTGCATAGATTTTCCGGCTGTACGCCAGAGCTGCCATGCATTAGCCGATCATACCGCCAATCTGGTGCAGCCCAGGCTCAACCTTGTGTAATTTGATATAAAGTTTGATGGCGCGGGCCTGCACCTGCTGCCAGAAATCACGCTCCTCGCGCATGACCTGCCTGATCGGCTTGCCACGGTAACGGCGCAGGAAACGCAGATAATCCCTGGGGACTAGTCCCGCATTCATCGCAGAGAAATATAATGCTGCTATATCCTTCATGCGATCCTGGGAGCGGATTGTCTCACGAATTCCGACCCGGTGCAGGTCTATGAGGTACAAATGGATATCTCCGTGCCTGAGCCGCGGCAGGTCAAGGCAGATATGGCAGATATAGAAATCGCGGTGATTGAGGCCGCTGTCATGCAGACGCGCTGCCAAGGCGGCGACTTCCAGCAGCAAGCGGCGCTTGAAGCGCGGCTCGGGCGGCGCCTGCATCCACTGGTCCGCCAGGGTCTCCAGCGACAATATCTCGCCTAGGTCGCGGGTGATGAGGAAAGATTGCCGGCTTGCCGGGCTGCACCCCCGGCTGCCAAAACCTGCCAGCGGCGTGGTGGCAATGCCGATCTCGCCCAGCTTTTCTATTGCCAGCTTCTCGGTGTTCGCACTGACCACGGGCACCTTGAGCGCCAACAGGTTTTTGAAAATCTCCCCCCAGCCCACGCCGAAGTGCTGCTTGATGAAATAGGGCTGGCCGACAATCTTCACGCGTATGGTCTTGCGTCCCGGCACATCGCGGAACACTTCCCCCTCCAGCGCCATCACGCGCGCGAATACGTCGCCCTCCCCCAGCGCCTGTGCCAGTTCCGGCGACAACTGCAACGCTTCGCAAGTCATATCGCAGCCTCCTGCTTTTGCCCGGCAATCCGCAGCATGATCGCAGCCTCGGCGCTGCCGTCGTTTTCCGCCATCAATCTGCGCGCATATTGCAAACCGTTGTCGCGCCACCTCTCCAACCGGGTGTCCCTTGCATGCACAAGCGACACCATCTCCAACAGCATCCGATTTAATGTCGCCTGCTCGAACGGCACCGGCACCACTTGCCCGGCATCGGCCTCCTGGACATGCACCGCATAGCCGCAGCTGGCGGTCGCCAGCACCGGTAAGCCGCTCGCCAGCGCTTCCAGGATAACCAACCCGGTATTTTCCCGGTAGGCCGGATGCAGGTAGAAATCCGCGCCTTGCATCAATTGCGGGATGTCGGGCCTGCCGCGTGAAATGATCAGGTTGTCCGCCACCTTGAGCTTATTTGCCATCCTGATGAACGACGCAGGCTTGTCCTGCCCGATCGCGATCAGCTTGAAATCCTTGCGCATGTCGGGAGGCAAGCTCGCCAAGGCCTGCACGGCGCGATCCAGCCCTTTCATGTAGAACCCTGAGCCCACCAGCAGGGCAATCTTCGTCTCCGGCGGCAGGCTGAATGCATTGCGCAGATAGGCGCGCATTTCCGCACGGTCATGCAATTGCAGGCGTTCGCCGGAAAGATAGGGCGGAATGTAGTGGAAACGGTCGTCCTGGGTCTGGTACCAGCGCTGGAATACGGCTTTTTCCGCCATGTCCACCATCAGCATCTGCGTCTTCGCCTGCGGCGAGAAAATGGCCTGCTCTATCTTCTGGAACCAGCGGTAGCGCGGCGTCAGCCGATACAGCCAGTTGCGCTGCCTATGGGCGCGCTCGATAAAACAGGGATCGGCGGCAAAATACACGTCCAGGCCGCCCATGCGGTTGTACCCCACGATAAGGTCGAAGCTGGGTTCACACGCAATGCGGGCTTGCGCCTGGCGGATGAAATCCTGATATTTCTGGAAATTGAACCAGCCATTGCCCGGCATGATGTGCGCACGGATATTACGTTCCGGCAGGCTCTCCCCTGGCATCTGGCCGTCCCAAGACATGGTGAAAATGTCCACGGAATGCCCGGCCTCGGCAAGCCGGGTGGCAGTGCGCAACATGTCGCGCTGCATGCCGCCATAAGGGAAATATTTGAAGATCAGGAAAGCAAACTTCAATGGCTCTAGCCTTCAATTGGGAAAAGAAGCTGAATTGTATGCGAAAATGCCGCCCATGCCTCGTTTGCTCATGATCAAAACCACTTCCTTGGGTGATGTCATCCACAATCTGCCCGCCATTACGGACATCAAGGCCATGTTTCCCGGCATGGAGATAGACTGGGTGGTGGAAGAAAGTTTTGCCGATATTCCGAGGCTGCATCCGAGCGTAAGCGAAGTCATTACTGTCGCAGTCCGGCGCTGGCGCAAGCACTTGTTCCAGGCCAACACTTGGCAGGAAATCCGCCACATGCGGCGCCAGTTACGCGCGCACGATTACGACTATGTCATCGACACCCAAGGCCTGCTGAAAAGCGCCTTGATCGGCTGGCAAGCCCGCGGCGCCTATCATGGACAGGACAGCGCATCCGCGCGGGAATCCTGGGCGGCCCTGCTCTACCAGCAACGCCACCCCGTGGCACGCGGCCAGCACGCAGTCGCACGCAACCGAGAACTGGCGGCACGCGCGCTGGGCTATGCCATTCCATCCAGCCCGCCGGACTACAGGATTCATGCCGTAGCTCCCGACGCCGCGCTGGGATTGCCCAGCCGTTATATTGCCGGGCTGCACGCCACCAGCCGGGACTCCAAGCTCTGGCCGGAAAACCACTGGGCCCAGCTGGGCAACGCTTTGCTCGGTCAAGGCCTGGCACTGGTGCTGCCCTGGGGGAACGCAATCGAGGAGGCCCGCGCGCAGCGCATTGCCAGCGCCGTCCCCGGCTGCGTGGTGTTGCCGCGGCTGTCCCTCACCCGGCTCGCTGCCGTGATCGGCAGCAGCCATGCCGCGATCGGCGTCGATACCGGCCTGGTGCATCTCGCCGCTGCGCTCAACCGGCCCACCGTGGCGATCTATACCGACACCGACCCGCGGCTGACGGGGGTGCTTGCGCAAGACAAGCACAAAATCAGCAACCTCGGCGGACAAGGCCAGGTTCCGGCAGTCGATGCCGTGCTGGAGGCCTTGGCGCAGGTCACGGCACAATAGTACGCTAGCCGGTTCACCCAATCCCGCTCGAATAAAATTACTCCGCCCCTCTTGTAATCCGGGCATATACCCCCATTTGCTTCGTTGTTACATCATCACCAACAGGGACTATCATGCAACACGAAGACAAGACGCCAGAAACCGACCTGCAGGAAAATGCCGCCACCCCAGCGCAAGAAGCTGGTGCAGCAGGTTCGATTGATGACAGGATTGCCGAACTGGAAGCCCAGCTGGCCGAGCAGCAAGCCGCCGTGCTGTATGCCAAGGCGGAAGGCGAAAACATTCGCCGCCGTGCAGCGGATGATATCGACAAGGCGCGCAAGTTCGCGCTGGAAAAGTTCTCGAACGAGCTGCTCGCCGTCAAGGACAGCCTGGATGCCGCACTGAACGTGGGTTCCGCCACACTGGAAAGCTATCGCGACGGCGTTGAGCTCACTGCCAAGCAACTGACTTCCGTATTCGAGAAATTCAGCATTGTCGAGATCAACCCGGTCGGCGAGAAATTCGACCCCAACAAGCATCAGGCGATCGGCGCGGTTGAAAGCGATGCGGAAGCCAACACCGTAGTCAATGTACTGCAGAAGGGCTACACCCTCAACGATCGCGTGCTGCGCCCGGCGCTGGTCATGGTTGCAAAATAAATCATCCAGCTTTGCCATCGGGATTTTGCAGATGATTTTTGCAAACCAGGCTTGAAATCGCATCGCCTATCCCCACTTTGGCAACATAGTTATCCACTTTTAGAGTTAAAAGAACACAAGGAATCAAGACAATGGGAAAAATTATTGGTATTGACTTAGGCACCACCAACTCCTGCGTAGCCGTGATGGAAGGCGGCAAGCCACGCGTGATCGAGAATGCCGAGGGCGCCCGCACCACGCCATCCATCATTGCGTATCAGGAAGACGGCGAAATCCTGGTTGGTGCGCCAGCCAAGCGCCAAGCGGTGACCAACCCCAAGAACACCCTGTTCGCCGTCAAGCGCCTGATCGGCCGCCGCTTCGATGAGAAGGAAGTGCAAAAGGACATCGGCCTGATGCCCTACACCATCACCAAGGCAGACAATGGCGATGCCTGGGTGGAAGTGCGCGATAGCAAGCTGGCGCCTCCGCAAATCTCCGCGGAAGTGCTGCGCAAGATGAAGAAAACCGCGGAAGACTACCTGGGCGAGGAAGTCACCGAGGCCGTCATCACCGTGCCGGCCTACTTCAACGACGCACAGCGCCAGGCCACCAAGGACGCCGGCCGTATCGCCGGCCTGGATGTCAAGCGCATCATCAACGAGCCGACCGCGGCTGCGCTGGCTTTCGGCCTCGACAAGCAGGAAGGCGACCGCAAGATTGCGGTGTATGACCTGGGCGGCGGCACGTTCGACATCTCCATCATCGAAATCTCCGAGATCGACGGCGAGCACCAGTTTGAAGTATTGTCCACCAATGGCGACACCTTCCTCGGCGGCGAAGACTTCGACAACCGCCTGATCGACTTCCTGGCCGACGAGTTCAAGAAGGAAAACGGCCTCGACCTGCGCAACGACCTGCTGGCAAAACAACGCCTGAAGGAAGCTGCCGAAAAGGCCAAGATCGAGCTTTCCTCCAGCACACAGACCGAAGTCAACCTGCCTTACATCACGGCTGACGCTTCCGGGCCCAAGCACTTGGTGGTGAAGATCACCCGCGCCAAGTTCGAGAGCCTGGTGGAAGACCTGATCGAGCGCTCCATCAAGCCTTGCGAAGTGGCATTGAAGGACGCAGGCGTCAAGGTTTCCGACATTCAGGACGTGATCCTGGTCGGCGGCCAGACCCGTATGCCAAAAGTACAGGAAAAAGTGAAGGAATTCTTCGGCAAGGAGCCGCGCAAGGACGTGAACCCTGACGAGGCCGTAGCGGTCGGCGCCTCCATCCAGGGCGGCGTGCTGCAAGGCGACGTCAAGGACGTGTTGCTGCTCGACGTCACCCCGCTCTCCCTCGGTATCGAAACCCTGGGCGGCGTGATGACCAAGCTGATCCAGAAGAACACCACGATCCCGACCAAGGCATCGCAAGTGTTCTCGACAGCCGACGACAACCAGTCCGCCGTGACCATCCACGTGCTGCAGGGCGAGCGCGAAGTGGCTTCCGGCAACAAGAGCCTGGGCCAGTTCAACCTGAGCGATATTCCGCCTGCACCGCGCGGCATGCCGCAGATCGAAGTCACTTTCGATATCGACGCCAACGGCATCCTGCACGTATCGGCCAAGGACAAGGCGACCGGCAAGGAAAACAAGATCACCATCAAGGCGAACTCCGGTTTGTCCGATGAAGAGATCAAGCGCATGGAAGAAGATGCGGCCAAGTACGCAGATGAAGACAAGAAGCTGCGTGAACTGGTAGACGCGCGCAACAGCGCCGACGGCGCGATCCACAGCGTGAAGAAGTCCCTGGGCGAACACGGCGACAAGCTCGACGCCGCCGAGAAGGAAGCCATCGAGAAGGCCGTGCAGGAGCTCGAAGACGTCGTCAAGGGCGACGACAAGGACGCCATCGAGAGCAAGACCAACGCCTTGATCGAGGCATCCCAGAAGCTGGGCGAAAAGGTCTACGCCGCGAGCCAGGCCGAAGCCGGTACCGAGCAAGCCGAGCCGCAGGAAAAGACCGTGGACGCCGACGTGGTGGATGCCGAGTTCGAGGAAGTCAAGGATGACAAGAAGTAAATCCTTTACCATGTAACCTCATGAGGCACACAGGGTTTTCCCTGCTGTGCCTCATTTATTGTTAGTAGAGAAATATGGCAAAAAGAGATTATTACGAGGTACTGGGCGTCAACCGCGATGCCTCGGATGATGACATCAAGAAGGCTTACCGCAAGCTGGCGATGAAATTCCATCCGGACCGCAACCCGGACAACCCCAAGGCCGAAGAAAGCTTCAAGGAAGCCAAGGAAGCCTACGAAATCCTGTCCGACGACCAGAAGCGCGCCGCCTATGACCAATACGGCCATGCCGGCGTGGACCCGAGCGCGGGAGCTGGAGCAGGTGCCGGCGGCTTCGGCAATTTTGCCGATGCGTTCGGTGACATCTTTGGCGATATTTTCGGTGGCGGCGGTGGAGGCAACCGACGCTCCAACGTCTACCGTGGCGCAGACCTGCGCTACAACATGGAAATCTCGCTCGAAGACGCCGCACGCGGCACCGAGACCAAGATCCGCATCCCCGTCATGGCGGAATGCGAAACCTGTCACGGCTCGGGCGCACGCCCCGGCACGCAGCCCGTCACCTGCACCACCTGCGGCGGCCACGGCCAGGTGCGCATGCAGCAGGGCTTCTTCTCCGTGCAGCAGACCTGCCCGAAATGCCACGGTTCTGGCAAGATGGTCAAGGAACCCTGCCCGACCTGCCATGGCGGCGGCCGCGTCAAGCAACACAAGACGCTGTCGGTCAAGATTCCGGCAGGCGTGGACGAAGGCGACCGCATCCGCCTCTCTGGCGAGGGCGAAGCTGGCGTCAACGGCGGCCCTCCGGGCGACCTCTATGTCGTAGTGCATTTGAAGAAGCACGAAATCTTCGAGCGCGACGGCGCCAACCTACATTGCGAAATGCCGATCAGCTTCACCACTGCGGCGCTAGGCGGCGAGATCGAAATCCCGACCTTGGACGGCCACGCCAAGATGAAGGTGCCGCCGGAAACCCAGACCGGCGCCGTATTCCGCCTGCGTGGCAAAGGCATCAAGCCATTGCGCAGCAGCGACATGGGCGACCTCATGTGCCATGTCGTGGTGGAAACGCCTGTCAAATTGACCGAGCGCCAGAAGGAGCTGTTGCGCGAACTGGAAGACATCAACCAACAGGATTCCGGGAAACACAGCCCACGGGCCAAATCCTGGATGACCAAGGTGAAGGATTTCTTTCAGTAAACCCTGAAATGAAAGAAAAAGCACGGTACAACCCGTGCTTTTTCTTTTTAATTATTCAGTACTCGGCATAGCATAAATTACTTGGACAAAACGTCCATATTCATGTGCAAGAGTCCGGCACCAAATAATTTTCATTCGGCCCCAAACTAAACTCATCCTTGCTTGTCATCTGTTATATCCATAGCAGATTGCTGCATTTGCAGCCTGTCATCTGCAAAGACAAACCTATATTCCATGTCCAACAAAAATATTGCCCCCTCTAATTCCAACATTTCCCTCATGAGCGGCTGGCTGCTGCTATTGGGAGCCCTCACCGGCCTTGCGCCGCTGTCGATCGACATGTACCTGCCAGGCTTTCCCGCGATCGAGAAAAGCCTGCTCGCTCAGGCAGGCAGCGCACAGCTGACGCTGGCGAGTTATTTCGTCGGGCTGGCGGTCGGCCAGTTGTTCTACGGCCCGCTCAGCGACCGCTTCGGGCGGCGTCTGCCATTGCTTGTCGGGCTGGTGATTTATATCCTGGCGTCGTTCGGCTGCGCGTTTACCAGTAGCATCCCCGAGCTGATTTTCTGGCGCTTCCTGCAGGCATTGGGCGGCTGTGCTGGTATGGTGGTAACGATGGCGGTCATCCGCGACCGCTGCAGCGCGAATGATGCGGCGCGCGCATTCTCCATGCTGATATTGGTGATGGGGCTGGCGCCCATCCTCGCGCCGCTAATCGGCGGCTGGATCGTTACAGTATTCGATTGGCGCGCCCTGTTCGTCACATTGGGCGTAGCTGGCATCCTGGGCTTGATTGCGGTGTATTTCCAGCTCGAGGAAACCCATGACACGCGCCACGAACCGCCGCTGGCGCTGGGCCGCATCATACGGAACTACGGCAAGCTGTTGATAGACCGCAGGTTCATCGGCTATACGCTGAGCGGCGGCCTGGCGCGTGCCGGGATGTTTGCCTATATTGCCGGTTCGCCGTTTGTCTTCATCGAGTATTACCACATCCCAGCGCAGCATTATGGCTGGATATTCGGGCTGAACGCCGCAGGGCTGATCCTGGTCAGCCAGATCAATGCCTGGCGCCTGAAGAAGCATAGGGCCACCGTGCTGCTCTCACGCGCCCTGTGGCTGCCTGGCGGCATCGGCGTGTTGC
The DNA here is from genome assembly GCF_045984355.1 of Methylobacillus draconifructus. Lineage (NCBI taxonomy): Bacteria > Pseudomonadati > Pseudomonadota > Betaproteobacteria > Nitrosomonadales > Methylophilaceae > Methylobacillus > Methylobacillus draconifructus. Next base: position 466,880 of record NZ_JBJQII010000003.1, read on the forward strand.
TGCTGGGCCTGTCGCTCACCGGGCACATCACCCTGCCCTTGCTGCTGATCGGCATTTTCCTCTTTGTCGCCAGCATCGGCTATATCGGACCCGATGCGGGCGCAGCCACGCTGGCCACCCACGGCCAGCAGGCAGGCACGGCGTCCGCCCTGATGGGATCGCTGCAGTTCGGCCTGGCCACCATTGCAGGCGGCCTCGTCAATCTATTGCACGACGGCACGACCTTCCCGATGGTGACCGTCATGGCGGGATGCGGCATAGGGGCGTGGCTGGCGCACCGCCTGATCATCGTGCGCTATATCCGGAGACATAGCAGATAACAAAAAGCCCGCGATTATTCGCGGGCTTTTTGTTTCGATCGTCAGCGTTAACTACTCATCGCGGCAGGAACGTATGCTGCGCAGCCTCATCGAGGCGCTGGTACAAACGGTTGATGCCGCTGATCACGGCAAGGATGGAGGCCGTGACCAGGTTGTCGTGTATTCCCGCGCCATACACGGTGCCGGGCTGCCCATCCTTCTCCAGCTCGGCAAACGCCACGGCCTTGGCGGCAGCGCCCGCGCCGAGGGCGCGCTCCTCGTAGTCATGGATACGGAACTTGCTGCCGAAAGCATGCGCCAAGGCGTCGATCGGGCCGTTGCCACGGCCTTCGAGCACGGTTTCCACGCCGTGGATACGCACGGTAAGCTTGATGTGTTGGATATCGTCTTGCTCGTCGAGCACATGGTCGATATAGCGCACGGGCTCATCCGCCGAGATATACTCCTCATTGAACAGTTGCCAGATGCCCTCGGCGTTCACTTCCTGCCCGCTGCTGTCGGTGAGACGCTGCACGGCGCCGCTGAACTCGACCTGCATGCGGCGCGGCATGGCGAGGCCATAGCCAGATTCCAGCAAGTAGGCAATGCCTCCCTTGCCCGACTGGCTGTTGACGCGGATGATGGAATCGTAGGTGCGGCCCACGTCATGCGGGTCAATCGGCAGATAAGGCACTTGCCAGAGGCCATTAGGCTGCTGTACGGCGAAGCCCTTCTTGATCGCATCCTGGTGCGAGCCGGAAAATGCCGTGAACACGAGATCGCCTGCATAGGGATGTCGTGCATGCACCGGCAACTGGGTACAGTCCTCCACGGTGCGGGCGATGCTGTTGATCTGGGAGAAGTCCAAACCGGGATCGACGCCCTGCGTATAGAGATTGAGCGCCAAGGTCACCAAATCGACATTGCCGGTGCGCTCACCGTGACCGAAGAGACAGCCCTCGATACGGTCCGCGCCCGCCATCACAGCCAACTCCGCCGCCGCCACCGCGGTGCCGCGGTCATTGTGCGGGTGCACGCTGATGATGACGCTGTCGCGGCGCGCCAGGTTGGTGTGCATCCATTCGATCTGGTCGGCGTAATAATTCGGTGTACCTATTTCCACCGTCGCGGGCAGGTTGAGGATCACCTTGCGCTCGGGCGTGGCCTGCCATATGTCGGTAACGGCATCGCAGACTTCCTTGGCGAAATCCAGCTCGGTCGCGGTGAAGGTTTCCGGGCTGTACTGGAACACCCATTCGGTTTCCGGGCGCTCGTCCGCAAGCTGCTTGATCAGGCGGGCAGCATCGGTGGCAATCTTCTTGGCCCCGGCCTTGTCGGTGCGGAACACCGTCTCGCGGAACACGGGGGAAGTCGCGTTATAGACATGGACGATTGCGCGCCTTGCGCCGCGCAAGGATTCGAACGTGCGGCGAATCAAGTCCTCGCGCGCCTGGGTCAACACCTCGATGGTCACGTCATCGGGAATATGGCCGTTCTCGATCAAGGTACGCACGAAATCGAAATCGGTCTGCGAGGCGGAAGGGAATGCCACCTCGATTTCCTTGAAGCCGATCTCGACCAGCATCTTGAACATGCGCATCTTGCGTTCGGCGTTCATGGGCTCGAACAAGGCCTGGTTGCCGTCGCGCAGGTCGGTGCTCATCCAAATCGGCGCCTGGGTGATGGTGCGGGCCGGCCATTGCCGGTTGGGCAAATCAATCGGGGTAAACGGGCGGTATTTGCTGCTTGGATTCTTTAACATCATTATTCTCTCAAGGTCTCAGTTCGATATATCACTTTGGTCAGCGGCATGACAATATCCACGGCTGGCAGGCTACCGCTCACGCAAGGCCTGACAACCGCGGGGCAGTCGGAACTGCCGGAAATGATATGGCGTGTGACGCATGATGCAAATACTTTCTGAAATAAACCGGAATTCAAACAATATCGTTCCGCCCTCCAACGACGAGGACAAAACAAACTAACTGGCAGGAAGAGGTAGGATTAGATGCGCGCGAAGCGCAGCAGCAGGCCCAGGCTAAGGAAAGCCAAGGAAGAAAACACGAATGATGCGGACTGCTGGATTTGCATAATGGAGTTAATCATAAACAGAAGGCACCGTTTCTGTCAAACCTGTGGCTAAAACCAGCCGACAGTCGATGCCCTCCGTCCAGGACTGTGCTGTTAAATATGCTTCCTGATTTCCCCCGCAGCCTGCATGATGGAGGCATATGCCTGCGGAGTCTTGGCAAGCGGGTTGAGCAGGCCGAAATCATGGATCGCCCCCAGGTAGCGGGTACAGGTCACGCTCACGCCGGCATCCGTCAACAAGTGGGCATAAGCTTCGCCCTCGTCACGCAAGACATCAAATTCTGCAGTCTGAATCAACGCGGGCGGCAGGTCTGCCAGGTGTTCCAGGCTGGCATTGAGCGGCGACGCATAAACCTCCTCGCGTGCATCCTTGTTTTCAAGATAATTGTCCCAGAACCATTTCATCATGTTGCGGGTAAGGAAATAGCCATCGTCGAACTGCTGGTAGGACTCGGTGTTGAAGCTGGCATCGGTCACGGGCCAGAACAGGGTCTGGTGTTTGATGAAGGGCTCGCGTTTTTCCTTGGCCATCATGCAGACGACAGTCGCCATGTTGGCTCCGGCGCTATTGCCGGCAACCGCGAGGCGGGCTGGGTCAACGCCGATTTCCGCGCCGTTTTGCGCCACCCATTTGGTGGCAAGGTAGCATTCGATGATCGCAGTAGGGTACTTCACCTCCGGCGAGCGGGAATAGTCGACGAAGACCACCGCACAGTTTGAGGCTACGCACAGGTCATGCACCAGGCGCTGATGGGTAGGAAAGTCGCCCAGCACCCAGCCGCCGCCGTGGAAGAACATGACCACGGGCGGGTCAATGGCGATATCGGCCGGCTTGACGATGAACAGATGGATGGAGTGGCCCTCGATCGCGATTTCCCGTTCCTCGACGGTCACGCCGCCCAGCTCGACATCCACGCCGGCCTGCAGGTCGCTCAGTACCTTCCTCGCCTCTTCCGGGCTCAACTCTTCCACCGGCTTGCTGTCGGATGCCGCCAGCTCCTCGAGAAATGCCCGGGTTTTGGGTTCCACGCCACTGTATTGATCCGTCTCGGGCATCAGGGTATGCATAATCGGGTCAAGGATATTCACGATATATCTCCGGCTCAGATTGTAGTGAATCCCGACTCTAGCAACCCTGTCGGCTCCAGTCTGTCAGCCAATCGCTGACAACTCTGTCAGAAGCGTCTAACCCTGTTGCAGAATGGCGCCGACGCGCTGCTGCAGCTGCGGAATCAACTCCGCTTCAAACCACGGATTGCGCTGCAGCCATAGATTGTTGCGCGGGCTGGGATGCGGCAAGGGCACGGTGTCAGGCCAATATTGCCGCCAGTTGCCTACGATGTCGGTGACGGTTTTCCCGGCATGGGGCAGGTGGTACGCCATGGCATATTGCCCAATGACCAGCGTCAGTTGCAGATGGGGCAGATATTGCAGCAGCCTTGCCCGCCATGCTGCCGCGCACTCCGGCCTGGGCGGGAGGTCACCGGCCCGGCCGGTGCCGGGGTAACAGAACGCCATGGGTACAATCGCCACTTGGCTGCGGTCATAAAATACATCGCGCGGCATGCCCAGCCAGGCCCGCAGCCTTTCGCCGCTCGCATCGGTGAAAGGCCGCCCGGATGCATGCGCCTTGCGGCCTGGAGCCTGTGAGGCGACCAGGATGCGTGCCGTAGCGCCGACCTGCAACACGGGACGCGGCTCAAGCGGGAGATAGGGCGAGCATAGTCTGCACTGGCGTATCCCAGCCGCCAGCTCGTCCAGGACCAGCCCATCCGTGAATGAATGGCCGGTATTCATACCTATTGTAACCATCTGCCTCCTTCTCGGAAGTCAGACAGGCAAGCCGGCATATGATTCAGCTCGCCGGATCAGCATGGCTAGCGGCCAGGCCAAAGCCAGGAAACAGCCTCTCAGTCCTGTACCGGCAAGCCTTCCCAGCTTCCGCCCAGCGCGGCAATCAACTGCACGCTGCTGATCAGGCGACTTTGCTGCAAGGTAAGCAAGGTGCGCTCACTGTTGAGCGCGGTGGTTTGCGCGGTCACCACGTCCAGGAAGCCGATCAGGCCCACGCGGTATTGGTTGGTATATTGCTTGAGCGCCTTGCGCGCCGCCGTTACCGATTCCTCGCGCAATGCGGATTCTTCGCCCAGAGTATGCAGAGCCACCAGATAATCTTCCACCTCCTTGAATGCGGTCAACACCGTCTGGCGGTAAGTTGCCACCGCGGCATCGTAGCTGGCTTCGGACTGCACGACGTTGTACTTGTTCTGCAAGCCGTTGAACAAGGTCATCGCAAGCTGCGGCCCGACCGACCAATAGCGGTTCGGCATGCTCATCCAGTCGTTGAACGTGCTGCTGCGGTAGCCGCCGGTCGCGGACAAGGTCAGGCTAGGATAATAAGCGGACTTGGCAACGCCGATATTGGCATTGGCCGCCATGACCGAGCGCTCCGCTGCCGCCACATCCGGCCTGCGCTCGAGCAACTGGCTGGGCACCGATGCCGGTACGATGGGCAATTGCGGCATCTGGTCGCTTTCAGCCACGCTGAAATTCGCCGGCGCCTCCCCGATCAGCACCGCAATGGCGTTTTCCAGCTGCGCCCGCTGCCAGACCAGGTCGACCAGGTCGGCCTCCGCATTCTTGAGCTGCGTGGTGGCCGCAGCCACGTCGGCGCTCGCCACCACGCCGCGCTTGTACTGGCTCTCGGTCAGTTGCACCACACGGCGATAGGTATCCACGGTTTCCGTCAACAGGCGCTTTTGCTGGTCCATCACCCTGATCTGCAGATAGTTCTGCACCAGCTCGGACTGCATGCTGAGCCGCATCGCCGCCAGGGTGGCGAAGCTGGCATCGGCACTTGCCTTGTTTGCCTCCAGGGTACGCCGCAGGCGGCCCCAGATATCGATTTCCCAGCTCGCGTTAAGGGCGGCGTTATACGTCGTGCGTATGCCGCTGGTCTGCACCGCCTGGCTGGAGGTCGAACTGCCGGTGCCCTGCCCCGCCCTGGTCTTGCCCACGGTTGCATCCAGTTGCGGCCATAAGGCGCCGCGGGCGCTTTGCGCAAGGGCAAATGCCTGGCGGTACTGCGCCTCGTATTGGGCCACGGTCTGGTTGCTGTCGTTGAGCCGTGCCACAAGCTGGTTCAGTTCGCTATCGCCGTACCGCTCCCACCACTCGCCCTTCGGCGCCTCGTCCGCTGGAGCGGCGATGCTCCAGCCCTCCTGGTGCTTGAATGCGGCAGGCACCACGGTCTGCGGCCTATGGTAATCCGGGCCGACCATGCAGGCGGACAATAGTACGGACAAGCTGATGATGCCGAGCTTGGCAGAAGAGGGACTCATTCCATTTTCTCCAACATTGCAGCCTGGGGCTTGCGACGCAACACCCACAAGCGTAGACGATCCAAATAAAGGTAGACCACGGGCGTGGTGTATAGCGTGAGCAGTTGGCTCAAGAGCAGGCCGCCGACGATGGCAATACCGAGCGGCCGGCGCAATGGCGCATCGCCATCAGTGCCCATGATGAGCGGCAAGGCGCCCAGCAATGCCGCCATGGTGGTCATGAGGATGGGGCGCAGGCGCTGCTGGCAGGCCTCCATGATGGCATCCTTGGACGACAGGCCGCGCTCGCGCTCCGCCACCAGCGCGAAATCGATCATGAGGATGGCGTTTTTCTTCACGATGCCGATAAGCAGGATAATGCCGATCAAGGCGATCAGGGTCAGCGGCGTATCGAACAGGATCAGGGCCAGCAAGGCGCCCACGCCGGCGGAGGGCAAGGTCGAGAGGATGGTGAGCGGGTGCACGTAACTCTCGTACAGCATGCCCAGCACGATATAGACCGAGACCAGCGCAGCCAAAATCAGCCACGGCATCTGTTTGAGCACCTTGCCCTGGGCGCTGGCCGTGCCGGAAAAGGTCGCCTGCACGTTGAGCGGCATCTTGAGGTCGGCCAGCGCGTTCCTGATCTGCTGCTTGGCATGTTCCAGGTTGCCGCCTTCAGGCAGGTTGAAGGAATAGGTAATAGAGGCGAACTGGCCTTCGTGCTGCACCGATGCAGGAGAAGTGTTGTATCCCAGCGTCACGAAATTGGACAATGGCACGCGCGCTCCGCTGGTAGTGAGCACATAGAGGCTGGACAGGATATCGGGGCTCTGCATGTATTTGTCGTCCACGCCCATGACGACGCGGTACTGGTTCTGGTCCTCGTAGATGGTGGAAATCTGGCGCTGTGCGTAGGAGTTGTTCAACAGCGCGATCACCATTTCCACGTCGATGCCCAGGCGCTTGGCCGCCTCGCGGTCTATATTGAGGTACACCTGCACCGCACGACTGCGGCCTCCCCCGCCGACATCGGTGATCTCGGGCACGGACTGCATGGTTTCCAGCACCTTGTTTTCCCACTTGCGCAGGTCCTTGATGTCGTCGCTCTTGAGCGTCATCTGGTAACTGGAGTCAGTAGAGCGGCCGCCAATGCGCAGGTCCTGCATGTTGACCAAGAACATGGAGGCCCCGGGCACTTGCGCCAGCTTGGGCCTCAAACGTGCAATGATGGTTTCCGCAGGTTCGCGCTCATGGATGTCCTTGAGGATGATGATGAAGTTGCCGGAATTGCTGGAGGCGCCCGGGCCGCGCCCGCTGCCCGACATCCCCATCACCTGGTCCACCGCGGGATCGGTGAGCAGGATGCTGCGGAACGCTTCCAGCTTTCTCTGCAATTCATTGAACGATACGCCCTGGTCAGCGCGGGCGTTGCCGAACAGGCGGCCGGTATCCTGGTCCGGGAACATGCCCTTGGGGATTGCGATATAAAGATAGACGTTGACCGCAATGGTGAATAGCAAAATCACCATCATCCACAATGAATGATTCAGTGCCCAGGCCAGACTCCGGCGATAGCGGCGCTGCACGCGCTGGAACAAGCCCTCCCTGGGCTGGCCTGCAGCGTTCTCGCCCTCCATCGCCATGGCGTCCTTGCGCCGCAGCAGGTAGGCGCACAGCATCGGCGTCAGCGTCAGCGAGACGAACAGCGAAAGCAGGATTGCGACCGAGAGCGTCACCGCGAACTCGCGGAACAGGCGGCCGGTGATATCGCCTATGAACAATAGCGGGATGAATACCGCCACCAGCGACAGGCTCATGGAAATCACGGTGAAGCCGACCTCGCGCGCGCCGCGCAGCGACGCCCTGAACGGGGTTTCGCCCTGCTCGATGCGCTTGCTGATATGCTCGACCACCACGATGGCGTCATCCACGACAAAGCCGGTGGAGATGATCAAGGCCATCAAGGTGAGGTTGTTGAGCGAATAACCGCAAAGATACATGGCCGCAAACGTCGAAATCAGCGATACCGGCACGGCCAGCGCAGGGATCAATGTCGCGCGGCCGTTCCGCAGGAAGAGGAACACCACCAGGATCACCAGCGCCACCGCGATCACCAGCGTCAATTCAGCCTCATGCAGGGAGGCGCGGATATTCGGGCTGCGGTCCTCCACCACGGCAAGCTTGATGTCCTCGCCCAGGCTGCTCTGGATGCTCGGCAGCTCCGTGCGGATACGGTCTATCATCTCGATGATATTGGCGCCCGGCTCACGGCTCACCATCAACAAAATCGCGCGCTGGTTGTTGTGGAAACCCACGTTGCGGATGTCCTCCACCGAGTCGTACACCGTGGCGACATCGCTCAAGCGCGTGATCGCGCCATTGTTGGTGGCAATGATGAGCGAGCGGTAATCCTTGGCCCGCAGCAGGCGGTCGTCCGCATCCAGCTGCCAGCTATATTCGTCGTTCTGCAGATAGCCCTTGGGGCCGTTGCCGTTGGCGGCGCTGATGACGTTGCGCACCGAATCCAGTGACAGCCCTTGCTGCACCAGGGCGTCGGGGTTGATATCCACGCGCACCGCAGGCAGCGAACTTCCGGCGACATTGACCTGGCTCACGCCCTGCACCTGTGAAATCTTGCGCGACACCATATTGGACGCCAGGTCGTACAGCTCGCCCATGCTCTTGGTCTTCGAGGTCATGGTGAGCACCATGCTCGGCATATCCGCTGGGTTCATCTTGCGGTAACTGGGCCGGTTCGGCATGCCGCTAGGCAGCATACTCGCAGCGGCATTGATCGCGGCCTGTACTTCGCGCGCGGCCACGTCGATATCCTTGTCAAGGTCGAACTGCAAGGTAATCGACGTGCTTCCCTGCGAACTGGACGAGGTCATTTCACTGATGCCGGAAATCCGGCCCAGGCTGCGCTCCAGTGGCGTCGCTACCGAGGAAGCCATGGTTTCCGGGCTGGCGCCTGCAAGCGACGCCGTGACACTAATAGTGGGGAAATCTACTTGCGGCAGCGGCGCAACCGGTAGCAGGCCGAATGCCAGCCAGCCTGCAAGCATCATGCCCAGCGACACCAGCAGGGTCATGACCGGCCGCAGAATGAACAAGGTGGCAGGTCCGCGCTCGTCGCTCCTGAGCTTGGACCAGGAAATGATGCGCTTCATATGCGACCGTCCGCCAGCATCACGCCAGTTCCTCATCCGCATCGCTGATGCGGGTTTCCACCCTGGCACGGCGGCGCACCAGGCGGTCGAACAACAGGTAGATCACCGGCGTGGTGAAGATGGTCAGCAACTGCGACAGCAGCAAGCCGCCCACCATGGTGATACCAAGGGGCTGGCGCAATTCCGCCCCGGCGCCCGTCGCGAACATCAATGGCAAGGCGCCGAACAATGCAGCCATCGTCGTCATCAGAATCGGGCGGAAACGCAGCAGGCTGGCCTGGTAGATCGCGTCCACCGGCTTGAGCCCTTGCTCGCGCTCCGCAGCCAGGGCGAAGTCGATCATCATGATGGCGTTTTTCTTGACGATGCCGATCAGCAGGATGATGCCGATGATCGCCACCATGCCGATCTCCTGCCCGTGCACCCACAAGGCCAGCAAGGCCCCGACCGTGGCGGAAGGCAAGGTGGACAAGATGGTGACAGGGTGGATGAAGCTCTCGTAGAGTATTCCCAGCACGATATACATGCACACCAGCGCTGCCAGGATCAGGAACAGAGTATTGGACAGCGAAGCCTCGAAAGCGAGCGCCGCACCCTGGAAGCGGGTTTGTACGCTGCCCGGCAATTGCAGCTCGGCCACCGCCTCGCGGATGGCGCTTACCGCATCCCCGAGCGCGACGCGGTCCGCCAGGTTGAAAGACACGGTCGCGGCCGGGAACTGGCTGATATGGTTGATGGTGAGCAGGGTGTTGCGTTCCTCCACCCGCACCAGCGCATTGAGCGGCACCTGGGTGGTCACGGTATTGCCCGCGCTATCGGTGCTGCTGCCCGGCACATAGAGATTGGCCAATGCTTCCGGGCCGCTGCGGAAGTTAGGCGGCACTTCCATCACCACGCGGTATTGGCTGGCCTGGGTATAGATGGTGGAAATCAGGCGCTGGCCGAAGGCGTTGTACAGCACCGCATTGATATTGGAAACGGTCACGCCGAGACGGGTGGCATTGTCGCGGTCTATCACCAGGTATGCCTGCAGGCCCTTGTCCTGGAGGTCGCTCGCAACGTCGGTGATCTGCGGCAACTGGCGCAGTTTCTCCATCACGCGCGGCATCGCCGACTGCAATACGGCAATGTCAGGATCGGTAAGCAGGAAGCGGTACTGCGTGCGGCTGGTCTTGTCCTCTATGGTCAAGTCCTGCACCGGCTGCAGGTAGAGCTTGAAATCGGGGATGTCCGCCGTGGCCTGTTTGAGGCGGGCGATCACTTCGCTGGCATTGACGTCCCGATCCGCATGCGGCTTGAGGTTGATCAGCACGCGCCCGGTATTGAGCGCCTCATTGGTGCCGTCCACCCCGATATAGGAAGATACGCTTTCCACCGCAGGGTCGCGCTTGATCACGCGCGCAAGGTGCTCCTGCTTCTTTGCCATGGCGGCGAAGGACACCGACTGCGGCGCCTCGCTGATGCCCTGAATCAGCCCGGTATCCTGGGTCGGGAAGAAGCCCTTGGGCAGGTAGAGGTAGAGCAAGACGGTGATGAGCAGCGTCACCAATGCCGCCAGCAATGTCAGCAGCTGGTGCGCCAGCACCCATTTCAATGCGCGGCCATAGCCGTCGATCACGCCCTGCATCATGCGCGCGCCGGCCAGGGAGAACCGGCCTTTCTCGGTATCGGGCACATGCTTGAGCCACAATGAGCACAGCATGGGGGTCAACGTCAGGGAGATCAGCATCGACACCAGGATGGCGATCGCCAGGGTCAATGCAAACTCGCGGAACAGGCGCCCCGCGATGTCGCTCATGAACAGGAGCGGAATCAACACCGCGACCAGCGAAATCGTCAACGAGATGATGGTGAAGCTGATCTGCTTGGACCCCTTCAATGCCGCCTGCAGCGGATTGTCGCCCTGTTCGATGTAGCGCTCGATGTTCTCCAGCATCACGATGGCGTCATCGATGACGAAGCCAGTGGCGATCGTCAAGGCCATCAAGGTGAGGTTGTTGAGGGAGAAGCCGGAGAGGTACATGACGCCGAAGGTGCCGATCAGCGACAAGGGCACGGCAATGGACGGGATCAGGGTCGCGCGTCCATCTTGCAGGAACAGGAAAGTCACCAGCACCACCAGCGCGATCGCGAGCAACAGCTCGAACTGCGTATCCTTGACCGAGGCCTGGATGGTATGGCTGCGGTCACTCAGGATGGAAACCTTCACATTCTCGGGCAGGCTTTCCTCTAGATCCGGCAACAGCTCGCGCACGCGCTCGACCACGTCAATCACATTGGCGCCCGGCTGGCGCTGGATATTGACGATCACGGCCGGCTTGTCGTCCGCCCAGGCGGCAAGGTATTCGTTCTCGGCGCCGTCATAAGCCTGCGCCACGTCCTTGAGGCGTATCGGCGCCCCGTTCTGGTAGCTCAATATCAGGTTGCGGTACTCCTCCACGCTGCGCATCTGGTCATTGGCATCGATGGTGGTGGAACGGGTGGCCCCGTTGAAGCTGCCCTTGGAGCCGTTGAGGTTGTTGCTGGCAATCGCGGTGCGGATGGACTCCAGACTGAGGCCGTAGGACGCCAATGCCGTGGAATTGGCGCTCACGCGCACGGCCGGGCGCTGTCCGCCGCTGATGCTCACCATGCCGACGCCGGAAATCTGCGCAATCTTCTGCGCCAGCCGCGTATCGACCAGGTCCTGCACCTTGGGCATGGACAAGGCGTCCGACGTCACCGCCAGGGTCAGCACGGGCACATCCGCGGGGTTAACCTTGCTGTAGACCGGCTGGCTCGGCAAGTCACTAGGCAACAGGTTGGAAGCGGTATTGATCGCCGCCTGCACGCCCTGCTCGGCAATGCCAAGGCTGGTGTTGAGATTGAAGCGCAGCGTGATCACCGAAGCGCCGCCCGCGCTGCTGGACGACATCTCGTCCAGGCCGGCTATCCTGCCGAGCTGGCTTTCCAACGGGGCGGTGATCATGGAGTTGATCACCTCCGGGCTTGCGCCCGGATACAGCGTCTTGACCTGTATCGTCGGATACTCCACCTCCGGCAGCGAGGCGACAGGCAGCAGCCGGTAGGCCAGGATGCCGGAGATCAGCAAGGCCAGCATCAGCAGCGTAGTCGCAACCGGCCTTTCGATGAAAATCCGGGAGGGATTCATGAGCGCGGGCCCCGGCCCTGGGCACCTGCCCTGTTCTGGTTGTCTCCGCCGGCTTGCCCAGGCTGGCCGCCCTGCCATTGGCCTCGCCTGCGCTCGCCAGGGGCGCCTGCCGCAGGCTGGGCGTCATCCTCGCCCGCAACGCGCACCACCATGCCGTCCGACAGCCGATCCACGCCGTCGATGACGATGCGCTGCCCTGCATTCAGCCCTTGGCGTATTTCCACCTGCTCGGCCTGGCTGATGCCGACCGTGACGCGCTGCTTGGCTACCTTTTTCTCGGTATCGATCGTATAAACGTAGGTCCCTTGGTCGTCGCGCTGCAAGGCACCGCTTGGGATCAGCAGCGCATTGGTCACTTCTGCGGCATGCAGGCGCACATTGACGAACTGGTTGGGGTACAGGCTGTCGTCGTCGTTATCGAACCGCGCACGCAACTTGAACGTGCCGGTGGTGACGTCGATCTGGTTATCGATGCTCGCCACCTTGCCCTTGGCAATGCGCACCTGGCGCTGGCGGTCCAGCGCCTCGACCACCAACTTGTCGGGATTCTGCTTCAATTGGCGCCTCACCGTGGAAAGCTGCTGCTCCGGCAGGCTGAACACCACGCTGATCGGGCGCGTCTGCGTCAGCACCGTGATCGGGGTGGTGGCGTTAACGGCAACCTGGTTGCCGACGTCGACCTGGCGCAGGCCGATGCGGCCGCTGATAGGTGCCCGCACCTTGGTAAAGTCGAGGTTCAGCTTGGCGGCCTCTAGCTGACCCAGCGCATTGTCCAGGTTGCCTTGATATTGGCGCACCAACGCTGCCTGCGTATCCAGCGTCTGGATCGCGATCGAGTCCTCGTCCTTCAGTTCCTGATAGCGGGCAAGATCGATCTCGGCATTCTTGAGCTGGGCCCGGTACTGGCTCACGATACCCTCGGCCTGCTTGAGCGCGGCCTCGTAAGGACGGGCGTCTATCTCGGCCAGCACGTCGCCCTGCTTGACCTCCTGGCCCTCGGTGAACAATATCCGGCTCAACTGCCCTTCCACCCGGGCCGTCACGTTCACGGTATTGAGCGAAGTCACCGTACCTACCGCTTCCAGTTGCACGGAAAGCGGTGCCTCTACGACCTCTCCGACATTCACCAGCATGCTCTCCCCGAACATGCCGCGACGGCCACCGCCGGGAAAACCGCCTCCGGGCCGCGGCCCGCCTGCCCCAGGACCGCCCGGCGGCATCCCCTGTCCCATCCCCGGCGACCCCTGATTAGGGGAAGAAGACAAGGGCACATATTTCCACAATGCATACGCAACAGCAGCCAATACGATAGACAAGATTAACCAGGGGCGCAGGGTTTTCAATAATGGGCTGGACATAGGAATTTAAGACATAAATTGAAAAATGGAAGCAGTCTGGCGATACCTTAACCGCCACGATCAAGCTGTATTCTTGCGCATAATATTATTTGCCCGTTTCGCTTGCCGCAAACTAATTTACACAACCCTACATACCGGTCGCTTTACTTTTGCGGCAGCTTACAAAGCCTTACAATCCCGATTGCAGGACTGCCTGTGCGTGGCGTGCCGCCAGCCACTCCTCATTGGTCAGGGCGACCAGCACCGGGATGACGCTTGCGGCAGAGGAAATCACCGTGGCATGCGACTGGTTGGCCGCAGCATCGAGCCGCACGCCCAGGAACGCCAGCCCCTGCGCCACGCGCTCGCGGATTGCCGCATTGTGCTCGCCTATCCCGGCCGTGAACACCAGCATGTCCAGCCCGCCCAGCGCCGCCGTCATGGCGCCGATCTCGCACACGATGCTCCGCACATACACTTCCAGCGCCAGCCGCGCGCGCGGCTCCGCTGCCTCGCATTGCAGGAGGATGCGCGGATCGGAAGCGATGCCGGACACGCCCAGCAACCCTGACTCGTGATACAACATCTCCCCCACCCTCGCAGGCGTGAGGTGTTCCACCTCCATCATATGCAGCAGCACGCCGGGGTCGAGCGCGCCGCAGCGCGTGCCCATCATCAGGCCGTCCAGCGCGGAAAAACTCATGGTGGTCGCCACGCTCTGCAGGTTCTGCATGCCGCACAGGCTGGCGCCGCTGCCCAGGTGCGCAACGATCACCCGCCCGCTGGCCCGGTCTCCAGCCAATTCGGGCAGGTGCACAGCCATGTATTCGTAGGACAGGCCATGGAAACCATAGCGCCTGATGCCGCGCTCGAACGCCGCATAGGGCAATGGCAGCACTTGCTCGACCTCGGGCAGCGTATGGTGGAAGGCGGTATCGAAACAGGCGACCTGCGGCAGGCCGGGGTCGATTTCCAGCAGCCGCTCTATCGCCTCCAACGCAAAAGGCTGGTGCAGCGGTGCGAGGGGAATGTAGCTGCGCAGGTCGCGCAAGACTTCCTCATCCACACGCACCGGCTTGAAATAGCGGCTGCCGCCATGCACGACGCGGTGCGCTATCGCCGCCAGCTTGTCGCCGTGCAGTTGCGCCTGCATGCGGTCGATGATGTAGCGCAACGCCTCGGAATAGGGATGCTCGCTGCCGAGCTCAACCTGGTGGGGCTTGGTCAGGCTGTCCCCATAGCTGGGATTGGGGCCAAGAATACCGTCCACCTTACCGTTCCAGCGCGGCTTGCGCGGAATCTCGGCGTGGCCGATGTCGAACAGGCCGAACTTGATGCTGGAGGAACCACAGTTCAACACCAACACCAGCTTGCTCATGGCGGATTCCCCCGGTAATGCTGTGCGAGGATGGCGGCGACCGCGCAGGATGCCAGCCGGCTTAGCTTGGGGTCGGCCCGGCTGGTGAGGACGATCGGCACTTTCGCGCCGACGACGATGCCGGCGCTATGCGCATTGCCAAGATACTCGAGCTGCTTGGCAAGCATGTTGCCGCTTTCCAGGTCCGGCGCCACCAGGATGTCGGCCGCGCCTGCCACCTCGGAATGGATGCCCTTGATCTGCGCAGCTTCGGAAGAAATGGCGTTATCGAACGCCAGCGGCCCGTCGAGCACGCCGCCGGCGATCTGCCCGCGGTCCGCCATCTTGCAGAGGATGGCCGCATCCATCGTCGCCGGCATGTGCGGGGAAACCGTCTCCACTGCCGCCAGCAAGGCGACCTTGGGAGACTCGACGCCGAGCACCCTGGCAAGGTCGATGGCATTCTGCACGATATCCGCCTTGGCCAAGAGGTCGGGCGCAATGTTGATCGCCGCATCCGTGATGATGAACGCGCGCGGATAGGTCGGCACCTGCATGAGGAAACAATGCGACACCCGGCGCTTGGTGCGCAACCCCGCGCTGGAAGGCAGGATGGCGGACATCAGCTCGTCGGTATGCAGGCTGCCCTTCATGAGCGCCTGCACCTCTCCCGCAGCCGCCAGCTCCGCCCCTTTTGACGCAGCCGCATGGCTATGCGGCACATCCTCGATCTCGACATCACCCAGCACCAGCCCCTCCTGCTGCGCCACCGACTCCAGCTTGCTGCGCGGAGCGATCAGCACAGGCGCTATCAGCCCCAGCGCTTTCGCTTCCAGTGCCGCTGCCAGGCTGACGGCATCACAAGGATGCGCCACGCCCGTACGCACAGCGGGCAAGCCTTGTGCGTAGCGGATAAGGTCCTGCAACAAATCCTGGGATTGGCCTGGACGGGCCAGGGGTAAGGCTGGTGACATCGGCTGCTCCTTTATTATCGATGCATGTGACTGACTGCCTCCGGCAGTATCCCGCTGTTGCAGACAATCATTGGGCGTGCTGCCCACCTATCGAAGGAATCTCATTTCGTCAGTCACGGGATTCGTCCGCAAAGGCTTGGTTCAAGCCGGAGTCCAGGTGCCCTTCTGGATGAATTCCACCTTGTATCCATCCGGGTCCTCGATAAAGGCGATCACCGTCGTGCCGTGCATCATGGGGCCGGCCTCGCGCACCACCTTGCCGCCCGCCTGCTTGACCGCCTCGCAGGCGGCATAGGCGTCGTCAACCTCGATGGCGATATGGCCGTAGGCATTGCCCTTGTCATAACTGCTGGTATCCCAGTTATAGGTCAGCTCGATCACCGCCTGGTCGCTTTCGCTGCCATAGCCGACGAAGGCCAGCGTGAACTTGCCATCGGGATACTCGTGACGGCGCAATAATTTCATGCCGAGCACATTGGTATAGAACGCCAGCGACTTCTCCAGGTCGCCGACCCGTAACATGGTATGCAATATGCGCACGGCGCTTTCCTCCATTGATCGATGATGAAAAACTCATTATAACCGCAATGAATTTTCACCTATTGCGGGTTAAAGAAATTGACTTGTCCCGCCATGCTCTCATACGATGCTGCGATCTCGATCTAGTACGGTCTTGGAGACGGCATCATGATCGGTGACGTTCTTTTTTCAGCCGCAGGGGCCATTCCCTAGGAGTTATCCAGCGCCATTGCCTTTCAGGTAGCCGAGTCCTTACATCTGCGAAGCGCACATGGTCTTCATGTGCTGATTCATTGTCTGGTCTTTGCAATATTCCTGATCCCGCTATTCTTTCTTACGGCTTTGCTGGTCACCTGTGGTTTGTCATGGTTGATGCCCTAAGGGAGCTCAACCTTTCAGTCAAGGAGAAATTTCGTGGAGTTCGTGACCTGTACCGAAGAAATACACGCCTCGGCCATCCTTTCGATACTCAACGAGGCCATTGCAAACTCCACCGCGCTATACGATTATAAGCCGCGCAGCCTTGAAAATATGTCGGAGTGGTTCAAGGCCAAGCAAGCGTCCAGCTTCCCCGTTATTGGCGCAATTTCACCGGATGGCGAGCTTCTTGGGTTTGCAAGCTACGGTACCTTTCGCGCTTGGCCTGCATACAAATACTCTATTGAGCATTCGGTTTATATCCGCCGAGATCATCGCGGCAAGGGCCTGGGACGAATCCTCATGGAGCGACTCATCGCAAAAGCCTTGGAGCAGCAATACCACGTCATGATCGGAGGCATTGATGAAAGCAATGGCGCTAGCGTCATGCTCCACCGAAGGCTCGGGTTCAGCCACGCCGGCACCATTAAGCAAGCCGGCTTCAAATTCGGCCGCTGGCTTGATTTGGCGTTCTACCAGCTTGTGCTGCAAACTCCGCATGCGCCAGTTGACGGGTAGCGATTCATTCAATATCCAATGCGCTTGAGGTTGGCGGAACAGAAAAGAAATGGTCAGCCAGTTGAGCCTGGATATTAGGCGGCAATGACATGGAGAGCGAGATGCGCAAAGACGAGATCAAGGCAATATTCGACCAGCAGGCTGCAGGCTACGACGCGCAATGGGTCAAGACCTTGCCTATCCGCAACTGCTTGTACTTGCTGCTGGACTCGTTGTTTGCCGGGCTGCCGGAAGACGCCCTCATCCTCTGTGTCGGCGTCGGCACAGGGGCGGAACTGGTTCATCTTGCCCAGAAGAACCCTCAGTGGCGGTTCACTGCGGTAGAGCCTTCCGGCCCCATGCTGGACGTGTGCAGGCAACGGGCGGAACAGGAGGGAGTCGCGTCCCGTTGCCATTTCCACGAAGGCTATCTGGATTCGCTTGCGGACACCGGGCTATATGAAGCAGCCACTTGTTTCTTGGTCTCGCAATTCATTCTCGATCAAACCGCGCGCTCCGGGTTCTTTCGAGAGATATCACGCAAACTCAAGCCGGGAGGGATGCTGGCAAGCTCCGACCTGGCTTCGGATGTGGAGTCGCCCGAATATGAGGTCTTGCTGCGTGCGTGGATGAACATGATGGCGGCGGCAGACATTTCGCCTGAGGGAATGGAGCGCATGCGCCAAGCCTATGCCAATGATGTCGGAGTGCTTGCGCCGGGCAGGATTGCGTCAATGATCGAGTCAGGAGGCTTCGAGACTCCAGTGCAATTCTTCCAGGCAGGATTGATTCATGCATGGGCCTCGACGCGCGCCCCCAGCGATGCCGCCTGAGGGTTCATGCGTGCAAGCCAATCCTGGTATAGCTCCTCCTCCCCTCTCAGCTTCCCCGGTTCGTCCCGGTAGCCCGCATGGCCTTCGACCACATGAAACTGCCAGCGTTTTTCGAGCGCTTGGCGTTCAGGGGTATTGCGGAATTCCCGGATGAACCGGTTGATCTCGCGCAACAAGGTATAGCTGGATGGGTCATCTGCCACCGCCGCCACGTAGTACCAGGGACTGGCCGCAAGATTGCCTTGCAACAGCTCGATACGGCCATGCCAAGGACTATCTTGCCCGTTGCAGGCCCAGGCGAATATGGGTTGATCGACGGCAAAGGCATCGACCTTGCCGCTGGCCAGCGCATCGTGAATGATGGATTGGTCGGTATAGCCGATGAGGTTGGCCAGCCTGACGGCGCCACGCTCGGCCTTGCCGTGCTTGCTCCAGCGCAAGCCTGCCGCTTCCAGGGTGGCAAATGCCGCCGGGTCGTTGATGCAGCCCAGCACCTTTCCTTCCAGGCTGGACAACCCGCCAATGCGCTGGTCGCCCTTGCGCCTGGCGAGCATGTAATGCAGGTAGGTATAGGCCTCGGAATATGCCACCTGGTGGTAGCTGGCACTCGGCGGCAGCGCGCTCCAGACGACATCGGCCTCCGGTTCGCCACGCTCGCGCCCGATATGCAGCAACTCCACGCACTGGTCCCAGGGGTGCTCGATAAATTCGACCTCGACGCCTATCGCGCGGGCAAAGGCCGTGGCATATTCCACATCCAGCCCGCGCAAGGGTTCCCCAGGCCGCAGGCGGAACGACAATCCCTTGAAGGCAGGCTCTATCGCCACCCGCAACACGCCTCGCGACTGGATATCCGCCAGGCGGTCGTAGCCTGGCGGCTTGTAGCCGCCATCAGCGCGCAACAACGAGGACAGCGCATCGCCCAATTGCAAGTCAGGGCAGGTTTCCAGCCCTGCAAGGTCAGTGGCGAGCTGCTGCGCCCAGCCGACTTTCCGGCGTTGTGCCGCATAGCTGCCGCGATCCAGTTGATGCATGGTCTCGATGACATTGCCGTGCTCCAGCAAGGTCTGCATGGAAGCGCTGATCTCGCGGAAGGTTTGTTGCACGGTGCCAAAAGCCTGCGCCGTATCCCTGTCTACCCGCTCCACGTTGTCTCGGCTGGAATGGCCGAAGCCGATCAATTGCTGTTGGAAATCGCTGAAATCCAGCATCAACGAGACTTCATTGGAATTGCTGACAGTATGCCGCGCCAGTTCACGCACATGTTCCGCCACCACGCTGAAACTGCGCCCGGCCTCGCCTGCATGCGCAGCCTGGATCGCGGCATTGATCGCGATCAGCTCCAGCTCGCGCCCGATACGCTCCAGCCCCTGCACCACCTCGTTGACGCGCGACAACTTGCTGGCCAGGGCCTGCTCCAGCCCCAGCAAGCCCTGGGAAATTTCGCTGCTGGCCAGGGAAAAATCCTCCTGCGACTTGCTGCGCAAGGCTTCGGCCTCTTCCAGGCTATGCCGCATGCGGGCAGTGGTTTGCCCGACTTCCGCCGTCATTGCACCAAGTCGGCTCTCCACCTCGGTAAAACGCGCCGACTGGGTGCTTTCGGTATTCAGCAATTGCCGCATCAAATGCCCGAGGCGCAAGGCCAATGCAGCCAGATGCCGGCTCGCCTGGCCCGCCCCCACTGCTGGCGGCTGCGGTTGCAAACCCTCGCCCTGTGCGGGTTCTGACAAGGCCGGGCATATCCAGGCCAGCAAGGAGGTAATCAGCTTCATGGTAGAAGAACAGCCTGGCGAAGAGGCTGCATGGAAAACGATAGACATCCGAGACAGGCAAAAAATATGCCTGGAAGGAAACTATCTTTACCAGGATGAAAAGTACGGCTTGGTTACAGGCAAGCTCAAGCCTGCTTCACCAGCATGATCCGCAGGTATTTCTGGTGTAGTTGCTCTTGTGTCTCCACACGGTCGGGATCGTGCGGGATACAAGCCACCGGACAAACATCCTGGCATTGCGGATTGTTGAAATGGCCAACGCACTCGGTGCAGAGGCTGGGATTGATCTCGTAGATTTCCTCGCCCTGGTAGATCGCGCCGTTCGGGCATTCGGGCTCGCAAACGTCGCAATTGATGCATTCATCGGTGATCATCAGCGCCATGGCGGACTCCCTGCCTCGCTCACGCCAGCTTGAGCGCAATGCGCTCCTGCACCAAGGGGGAGACGAACTGGCTGACATCGCCCTTGAGCTGGGCAATCTCGCGTACCAGGCTGGCGGAGACGAACATATACTGCTCGGCCGGGGTGAGAAAGATGGTTTCCATCTCGGGGAAGAGCTGGCGGTTCATGCCGGCGAGCTGGAACTCGTACTCGAAATCCGATACCGCCCTCAGCCCGCGCACCACGGCGCGCGCGCCCTGCTCGCGCACGAACTGCATCAACAGGCCGGAAAACCCCAGCACTTCCACATTGGAGCAATCGGACAAGACGCTGGAAGCCAGTTCCACGCGCTCATCCAGCGTAAACATGGGATGCTTGCCCGGGCTCCTGGCGACCGCCACGATCACATGATCAAACAAGCCGGCGGCACGGCGCACGATGTCCTCGTGGCCGCGGGTGATCGGGTCAAAGGTGCCTGGGTAGACGACTTTCAGCTGGCTCAAATGCACAATCCTTACAAGGCGAAGCAGGCAAGCTGCCTGTCAATCGGTTGATCTGTCTGCCAATTTTAACAGGTGATAGAAAACATTGCCCGCCTTGCCATGCTTGACGACCTGCCACGGCAGCTCGTCATCGAGGGCAAACTCGGCCTCCACATAGACCAATCCGCCCTCAGCCAGGTGGCTTGGGAGATGGGGCAGAAGCTTGGGCAGCCAACCCTGCTGGTAGGGCGGGTCAAGGAAGATCACGTCGAAGCGTTCGCGGTTCTGCGCCAGGAACTGCACGGCATCCTGCTGTAATATGCGCGCGGCGCCTGCCTTGAGCAGGGACTGGTTCTGCTGCAAAGATTTCGCAGCAGGCGCGGATTTCTCCACCAGCACCACGGCGCTGGCGCCGCGCGACAAAGCCTCGAACCCCATCGCGCCGGTGCCGGCAAACAGGTCGAGGCAGCGCCGCCCGTGCATGTCCTGGCCCAGCCAGTTGAACACGGTCTGGCGCACGCGATCTGGCGTAGGCCGCAAGCCCGGCGCATCCGGGAAGCTCAATAGGCGGCTGCGCCATTCGCCGCCGCTGATGCGTACGCGGTTACTTGCCGCCACTCTCGGTACCGCCTACCACTACCGTCACCAGTTTGTCGGGGTCGATACGGCGGCTGAACGCATCCTTGACCTGGGCCGCCGTCACCGCTTCCACCTTGGCGTTGAATTCATCCAGGTAATTCAATGGCAGTTTGTAGAAACCGATCACGGCCAGGTAGTCGAGGATTTTGCTGTTGCTGTCGATACGCAACGGGAACCCGCCGATGATGTTCTGCTTGGCGGCCTTGAGCTCCGCCTCGGTCACGCCCTTGCTGATGAAGTTCGCCAGGGTTTCGCGCACCAGCTTGAGCGCATCCTCGGCTTGGTCGCGCTTGGTCTGCAGGCCGATCTGGAACTGCCCGAGCTGCTGCATCGGCATGAAATAGCTGTAGACGCTGTACACCAGCCCGCGCTTCTCGCGCACCTCCTCGGTCAAGCGCGAAACGAAACCGCCGCCGCCCAGGATGTAATTGCCGACATAGAGGGCGAAATAATCGGGGTCGCCGCGCTTGTTGCCAGGATAGCCCAGCATAATGTGGGATTGGCTTGCCGGGTGCGCGATACGGCGCTCCACCGCCGCTTGCGGGTAAGCCACCTCGGGCAGGGCTGCAGCGGCAGGACTGTCCGGCAAGCCCGCGGAAATGCGCTCGGCGATCGCACGCGCCTGCTCCGGCGTCATGTCGCCCATCAAGGCGATCACGGCATTTTTCGCGCCGTAATACTGGCGGTAAAACTGTTGCAGGTCCGCTTGGCTGAGCGCATTCACCGATTCGGGCTCGCCGTCTTCTTCCACGGCATAGGGATGGTTGCCGTACAAGGCCTTGAGGAAGGTGCGGTTGGCAATGCTCGCAGGCTGGGTGGCAGCTTCCTTGAGGCCGGCAATGATCCGGGCTTTTTCACGCTTGAGCGTTGCCTCGGGGAAATCCGGCTGATGGAGGATTTTCGTATAGATATCCAGCGCCGCCTTTTGCTCACGCTCGCTGCTCAGGGTGCGCAGCTTGAACGCCGCCCTGTCCGCATCAAGTTCTCCGCCGAGTATCGCGCCGACATCGGCCATGCCGTTGGAAATCTGCTGGTCGGTCAGGCCGCCGGCCCCCAAGGTCATGAGATAGCGGGTAATGCCCGCCAGGCCCGGCTTGCCGCCGTCGCGGGCGCTGCCTGCGGCAAAATTGGTGCTGATGTCGATGATAGGCAGGTCATGGTTCTCGACGAAATAGACCGCGCTGCCGTTGCCGGTCTGCCAGTGCTGAATGTTGAGGGCGGCCTGTGCATGGAGGGCGGACAGCAGCCCGGCTGCAATGACGAGCGCCTGCTGCGCACGCCGGACAAAAGAGAGATTAATGCGCATGTGGCTTGCCTTTTGGTTTTGCATTGGGGTCAATCGGTTGTGGGTCCAGGGTCGCAACCGTCATGCTGTCCCTGACCAGGTACTTGCGGGCGACATCCTGCACCTGCTGCGGCGTCACCGCCTTCAGCTTGGCAGGGTAGCTTTTCAGCGTGCGCCATGAGAAACCGGTGGTTTCCAGGCGGCCGATCTGCATGGCCTGGTAGAACACGGAATCGCGCTGGTATACGTCCGCCGCAATCACCTGCGCCTTGACGCGTTGCAGCTCCTCGTCGGTCACCCCCTCCTGCTTGATACGCTCCACTTCGTTCAGCAGGGCAGCCTCCAGCTCGGCCACGGTCTTGCCTTCGCTGGGCGTGCCTTCCAGTTCGAACAACCCGACCTGCCCGCGCTGGATCAGGTCATAACCGGCGCCCACGTCCACTGCCAGCTGCTGCTGGCGCACCAGGTTCTGGTTGAGCCGTGCCGAGGCGTTGCCATCCAGCACGCCGGCGAGGATTTCAAGCGCGTACGGTTCCCAGTCCTTGTTCGCATCCTGCAATACCGGCACATGGAAGCCCAGGCGCACGTAAGGCAGTTCGGCAGGCACCTTCACCACGGTACGGCGCTCGCCGATCTGCTGAGGCTCGAGCTGCGGCTTGCGCGCGGGCAATGCATGCGGCTTGATGGCGCCAAAATGCTGCTTGGCCAGCTTGAGCACGCCCTGCGGATCGACATCGCCCACCACGACCAGGATGGCATTGCTCGGCGTGTACCAAGTCTGGTACCACTCGCGGGCATCCTCCACGGTCATGTTCTCGAGGTCGTTCATCCAGCCGACGATGGGGCGGCCGTAAGGATGGGCCTGGTAGGCGACCGCATTGAACTGTTCGTTGAGCATGCCTTGCGGCTTGTCATCGGTACGCCAGCGGCGCTCCTCCATCACCACCTTGATTTCCTTGGAGAATTCTTCCTTGGTCAGCTGGAGGTTGGCCATGCGGTCGGCTTCCAGCTTGATCGCCAACGGCAATTGCGATTTTTCCAGCTGCTGGTAATAGGCGGTATAGTCGGTGCCGGTGAAGGCGTTCTCGCGCCCGCCTGCAGCGGCGATCAATCGCGAGAACTGTCCTGGCGGCACGGCCTTGGTGCCCTTGAACATCATGTGCTCCAGCACGTGCGCGACGCCGGTCTTGCCGTTGACTTCATCCACGCTGCCGGCGCGGTACCAAACTTGCGACACCACCACTGGCGCCCGGTGGTCTTCCTGCACGATCACCCGCATGCCGTTGTCGAGCTTGAACTCGTGCGTATCTGCTGCCTGGGCTGCGATCGGCATCAACGCCAGCGCGAGCCACATTCCTCGAATAAACACCTTGCGATTCTCCTTTAGCCGCATTATTCATGCATTATAGCGGTAGTGCCTGAGCCTGCACTAATGCGCTTGCCTGGCCGCACCTGTGGCGACATGCCATGCAACGATGCTCTGACACAGCCATTTCAACATTAGTTCTTAGAGCCTGTTCACGATCTTTTCATAGGGCAGGTATATGCATGCGATATATGGCAGTAATGTTGCCGATAGGTAAAAATACCTGAAGATATGGTCAGAATAACCAGTTTAAGCCGCTGCAAGCGCCTTGTTTTGCTTTAAAATATCTGCTTACCGCTAAAAACACATTTCATGTTCGATTTCTTCAAAAAAGACAAAAATCCGCCTGCCGCAACTCCCGAACCGGAGAACATAGCGCCGGCAACGCCCCAGGTCCCCACCCAGGAAAAACCGACCTTGAGCTGGACGGAACGCTTGAAGCGCGGCCTGGCCAAGACCCGCAGCCAATTAGGCCTGCAACTGGCCAGCCTGTTCGGCGGCGGCAAGATTGACGAGGACGTCTACGAGGAGCTGGAAACCATCCTCCTCACTTCGGATGTCGGCATCGCCGCCACCCAGACATTACTTGAGCAGATACGCACCCGCGTCAAGCGCCAGAACCTCAACGACACCACCCAGCTCAAGGAAGCGCTCAAGCAATCCTTGCTGGAACTGCTCGCACCCTTGGAAAAGCCGCTGGATACCGCCACCGCGCAACCTTTCGTCATCATGCTGGCCGGCGTCAATGGCGCAGGCAAGACCACCACCATCGGCAAGCTTGCCAACCTATTCCAGGCGCAAGGCAAATCCGTGCTGATCGCGGCGGGCGATACCTTCCGCGCCGCGGCACGCGAGCAATTGCAGGCCTGGGGCGAGCGCAACAACGTGCATGTGATCGCGCAGGAAAGCGGCGACCCGGCTGCCGTGATCTTCGATGCCGTCAACTCGGCCAAGGCGCGCGGCATCGATATCGTGCTGGCAGACACCGCGGGCCGCCTGCCGACCCAGCTCAACCTCATGGAGGAGATCCGCAAAGTGCAGCGCGTCATCGATAAGGCGCTGCCCGGCGCGCCGCATGAGATCCTGCTGGTGCTCGACTCCAACACCGGGCAGAACGCCGTCACCCAGGTCAAGGCGTTCGACGATGCTCTGGGCGTCACCGGCCTTGTGCTGAGCAAGCTGGACGGCACCGCCAAGGGCGGCGTGATCGCGGCGATCGCCCAATCGCGCCCCGTGCCCATCCGCTACATCGGCGTGGGCGAATCCATTGACGACCTGCGCCCGTTCAAGGCCAGCGAGTTCATAGAAGCATTGTTTGAATAATGCGCTACTTGAATCACATGCCTTGCTCGAATAAGGAAACCTTCCGCGCATGATACGTTTCGACCAGGTCAACAAGCGTTACCGCGGCAGCGACGAGATCTTGCGCCATGTGACTTTCGAGATCGCGGCAGGCGAGCTGGTGTTCGTCACCGGGCATTCCGGCGCGGGCAAGAGCACCCTGCTCAAACTGATGGCCGGGATCGAGCGCCCGACCAGCGGCACCGTGCTCATCGGCAACCAGAACATCAGCAAGCTGCGCCCGCGCATGCTCCCCTACCTGCGCCGCAAGTTCGGCCTGGTGTTCCAGGACCACAAACTGCTCTACGACCGCAATTGCTTCGAGAACGTCGCCCTGCCGCTCTACATCAACGGCATTACCGGCCAGGAAGCCGCCAAGCGCATCCGCGCGGCGCTCGACAAGGTTGGCCTGCTTTCCAAGGAAAAGGCCATCCCCGTGACGCTGTCAGGCGGCGAACAGCAGCGCCTCGCCATTGCCCGCGCCGTGGTCAGTCGCCCGGCCATCCTCATTGCCGACGAGCCCACAGGCAATCTCGACGAGGAATATGCCACCGACATCATGAAGCTGTTTAGCGCCTTTCAGCAGGTCGGCGCCACTGTCATCATCGCTACGCATGATGCGCACAGCATCCAGAACATCCCGGCGAAAGTCCTGCACCTCGACCACGGAAAGCTCTCGGTATCATGAAACACTGGATCAACCAGCACACCCAGGTCTGGCGCCTCGTCCTGTCGCGCATCATGCGCAACAAGCTTTCCACCCTCATGATCTGGAGCGTCATCGGCATCGCGCTGAGCCTGCCCGCCATCCTGTATGTCGTGATCGACAACCTCAACCAACTGGCAGGCGGGGTCAGGAACGAGCCGCAGATCAGCGTCTTCATGAAACTGGATGCCGAGGCAGCCGCGGTTCAGGAACTCAAGCAAAAACTGCAACAGCACCCGGGCATTGCAAAACAGCAATTCGTCAGCAAGCAAGCGGCCTGGCAGGAAATGCAGCAAGAACAGGATGTCGCAAGCCAGCTGGAAAAGAACCCGCTGCCCGATGCCTTCTTTATCGAACCCAAAGACCATTCGCCCGACGGCATCGCCCGCTTGCAGCATGAAATCGAGGGCCTGCCTGGCGTAGAGCACGTGCTGGCGGACGCCGACTGGGCTAAACGCCTCTATGCGCTGCTGCAATTGGGCAAGAAAGCGGTATGGGTGCTCTCCGGCCTGCTCGGGTTTGCACTGGTGGCAATTATCGGCAATACCATACGCCTGCAGATTGCCACCCAGCGCGAAGAAATCGAAGTCAGCAAACTGATAGGCGCCACCGACGGCTTCATCCGCCGCCCCTTCCTCTACGCTGGCACGCTGTACGGCTTCGGCGGCAGCCTGCTTGCGCTGGGGTTCGTCAACGGCATTCTTACAATCTTTAACCTCTCGGTGGCAGATTTGGCAGAACTTTATGGCAGCAGCTTCATCTTAGTGTTACCTGGCTGGGAAATCAGCCTGGGAGTAATCGCATGCGCTGTGGTGCTGGGTTGGCTGGGTTCCTATATTGCCGTCAACCGCTCACTGGCGCGCCTCAACCCCAACTAACCAACCTAAGAACCCCGGACTGAATTTACCGTGGCTGCACCGCGCCTGTTTCGCCATCTCAATGCATTGATCGCGAGCCGTTTCGGCAAGGCGCCCACTCAGCTGGACCCTTCCGACCTCCCCTGGCAATCGCCGGCCGACCGGGAGCAATACATCGAATTCCGCATCAGCCGCCGCACGCTGTATGCGTTGATATTTTCCCTGATATTGCACTTGATCCTGTTCTTCGGCTTTATCATGCCGACGATGGACCAAGGGGAAGAGTCCGAGCAGGATGGCGGGCAAAAAGAGCTGGTCGTGAGCCTGGCACAGCCGGAGAAAAAACCGCAACCTGAAATGGCGCCGCCGCCAGCTGCTGCACCCCCGCCTCCGCCGCCTGCCGCCAGCAAACCCACGCCCAGGCAGCCCAAGCAAAGCAAGCCCACGCCTCCCGTCGTGACCGGCAAGAGCAAGCCGCTGCCCCAGCCCGAGCAAAAACCGGCTCCCCGCCCTGAGCCGCAGCCCGCCCCGACGCCGCGCCCGCAGGAGCCCGATCCCTCGCAATATTCTGACATGTCTTCCTATATGGCCGCCATGCGCGAATACCGCCGCGCCACGGACAACAACTATGCCGCGATGATGGAAAACCAGCGCGCCCAGCGCGAATCCGGCAGCCGCTCGCTGTCTGATGAAGAAAAGCGCGATGAAACCATCAAGAAAAACCTGTCGTCAGGTGCCAGCGGCGTCTTCCGCATCCTCAGCATGAGCAACTACACTTCAACCTTTGAATTCCGTGGCTGGATCAACGATTTCAGCACCGCCAAGCGCGAGGTATTCCAGATCGAGGCCAAGGCGGGCGAAGACATCCAACGCGCCACCGTGCGCAAGATGATAGAACTGATCCGCCGCCACTACTCAGGCGATTTCAACTGGGAATCAAGGCAAATGGGCCGCGTGGTGGTATTGTCCGCGCGCATGGAAGACAGCGCCGGCCTGGAGGACTTCCTGATCAAGGAATTCTTCGGCGATGGCGACATGCGCTACCTGGACATGCAGCGCCGCAGGCCGCCGCCTGGACCGCCTAGGTATCCGGTGCCTTAACGCTGCCAAGCAGCTTGGCGGCGGCGTGCGAAAAGCAATATCAAACCAAGAGATAGCAACGCGACACTAGACGGTTCAGGGACTGGTAAAGTGGCTGGTCCAAATCCAGCCAGCATTGCTTCCGGCGATAACGGAATCCATAATTCATATTGAAATTGCTTGTCGTATGTCGTCAAGATAGTGAGACCAGCAAGCGCAGGTGCATATTGCGATACATAGCTTAGTAAAATTGTTCCGGTATCCGCCTGTTCATTTGTTCTGTTCCAATAGGCTACAGGCAACAACGCTTCGCCGTCGTAACCGATCGCCACAGACCAATTATCTGGGATCACCGCCTGCTCAAGCGACCAATCACCAAAATAAGGCAGCTTCAAACTAGCGACAGCCTGTGTAGAAAGCGCGAACGCATAATTCCACCCGTCCTCATTTTTGAATGGAATAAGCTGTAATGCGCTGGGCCTGATATGTACAGGAAACTCAGCAATGGGACCTATCTCTATCACCTCTACAGGATAGATAACTTCTATATTGCAGCCCCCTTCAGCACATAAAGTCACACCTGCATGGGAAACGGTAGAGACCGACATAGCGCCGATCCAAATCAGAACGGCAATCAATGCTTTGTAGTATTTCATTGAGAATTATTTTTCTTGTTTATGAGTTGCTCATTCAATCACCATCAAATGAAAGAATAATGACTCTGCTCATAGTCCAATCACTCAACCCCTCCGCTTCTTTTGCATATGTGGGCGCCAGATTGCGCTCAATAAAAAAGCTGGCATATTGCTATGCCAGCTTTTCATAAAACGACAACTACTTACCTTGAGGATTACTTCTCGGCAAACGCCCGCTCGATCACGTAATCCCCGACATCACCAATGCGCTCCGATACCTTGAGCCCTGCAGCATCGAGAATCTTGCAGGTATCGACCAGCATTTGCGGGCTGCCGCACAGCATGGCGCGGTCAGTCTCGGGGTTGAGTGGCGGCAGACCGATGTCCTGGAACAGCTTGCCGTTTTCCATCAGGTCGGTCAGGCGGCCCTGGTTGCGGAACTCTTCGCGGGTCACGGTGGGGTAGTAGATCAACTGGTTCTTGACCTGTTCGCCAAAGAATTCGTTTTCCGGCAGTTCCTTGGTGATGAACTCTTCGTAAGCTAGGTCGTTGATGCGGCGTACGCCGTGCACCAGGATCACTTTCTCGAAACGTTCGTAGATTTCAGGGTCCTGGATCAGGCACATGAACGGCGCCAGGCCAGTGCCGGTGGAGAGCAAGTAAAGGTGCTTGCCGGGCTTCAGGTCGGACAGCAGCAACGTGCCGGTCGGCTTGCGGCTGACCAGCAATTCATCGCCCACCTTCAGGTGTTGCAGACGGGAAGTCAGGGGGCCGTTCGGCACCTTGATACTGAAGAACTCGAGGTTTTCCGCGTAGTTGGGGCTGGCGATACTGTAAGCGCGCATCAGCGGCTTGCCGTCCACCTGCAGGCCGATCATCACGAACTGGCCGTTCTCGAAACGCAAGGATTCGTTGCGGGTGGTGGTAAAGCTGAACAGGCTGTCGTTCCAGTGCTTAACGCTCAATACTTTCTCGGAATTAAATGCGCTCATTGATATTCGATTCTCTTTAAAATTTTTGGTTACTTGCTCAAGGCGGCGGTCAGCTCGGGCACGGCGTCAAACAGGTTGGCGACCAGGCCGTAATCCGCATGCTGGAAGATAGGCGCATCGGGATCGTGGTTGATCGCGACGATGATCTTGCTGTCCTTCATGCCGGCCAAGTGCTGCATCGCGCCGGAGATGCCGATCGCGAAATACAGCTCAGGCGCCACGATGGTGCCAGTCTGCCCGACCTGGATGTCGTTGGGGGCAAAACCGGCATCCACGGCAGCACGAGTCGCACCCAATGCGCCGCCAAAGCGGTGCGCCAACGGCTCAAGCAGTTCATTGAAGCGCTCGGCCAGGCTGCGGCCGCCGGAAACCACGACGCGCGCGGAGGAAAGCTCTGGACGGTCGGACACGGTCTTGTCTTCCTTGATCCAGCGGCTGAGACCGGCACTTGCAGGCACACTCACCGCAGACACTTCCGCATTGGCGCCGTTTGCAGCAGCGGCAAAGGAAGTTGCGCGGATGGTCACCACCTGGATGGCATCGCTGCTTTCGACGGTGGAAAGCACGTTGCCTGCGTAGATCGGGCGCACATAAGTCGCCGGCGCGGTAATGCTCACCGCATCGGAAATCATCGCTACGTCGAGCAAAGCGGCAACGCGCGGCAATACGCTCTTGCTGAATGCGGTATGCGCGGAAAGGATGACCTTATAGTCAGCGCCCAACTGCACCAGCAAGGCGGCTACGTCTTCAGCCAGCGGATGCTCGAAATGCGCTGCCTCTGCATGCAGCACCTTAGCGACGCCGGCGATTTCGCTGGCTTCCTTGGCCAGGGCTGCGCTATTGGAGCCGGTGATCAGGACGTGGACCGGGAGTTGCCATGCGCCAGCGGCGCTGACTGCCTGGCGGGTGGATTGCTTGATATGTTTGCCGTCGTGTTCGGCCAGAATCAGGATGCTCATTACAGGACTTCCGCAAGACGTAGGTTTTCAACGAGTTCAGCCACATTCGCCACCTTGATGCCGGGCTTGCGCGGCTCAGGGTCGGCAACCTTGAGTTGCTTGAGGCGCGGGGCGATATCGATGCCGAGGTCGGCCGCCTTGATGTTGTCGATCGGCTTTTTCTTCGCCATCATCATCGCGGGCAGCTTGATGAAGCGCGGCTCGTTCAGGCGCAGGTCGGTGGTGACTACCGCAGGCAGCTTGAGCGCCACCACGTCGGTGCCGCCGTCGATTTCACGCGTAACTTCGATTTCATCGCCCTTGACGTCGATGACGGAAGCAAATGTGCCCTGGCCTGCATTGATCAATGCGGCGAGCATCTGGCCGGTCTGGCCCAGGTCGTCGTCGATGGCCTGCTTGCCAAGGATGATGAGGCGCGGCTGTTCGCGCTCCACCACGGCCTTGAGCAGCTTGGCGACGCCCAATGGCTGCAGCTCGGCGTCGGTCTCGACCAGCACCACCCTGTCGGCACCCATCGCCAATGCATGGCGCAGAGTGTCCTGACTGTTGGCCTTACCGATGGTCACGGCCACCACTTCGGTCGCAATGCCGCGTTCCTTCAGGCGCACCGCTTCTTCCACGGCAATTTCATCAAACGGGTTGATGCCCATTTTGACACCGGCGATGTCGACATCTGAGCCATCCTGCTTCACGCGGGGCTTGATGTTGTAATCCACCACATGCTTTACAGCAACTAAGACTTTCATATTGTGATCCCACTCCATCATTTGCCGCACATTTTAATCAGCGGTAAAATATCTGTTAAATCAATTATCACTATATCACATATCTACCACATCGATATGAGAATCATTCTCAGGTGAAGCACACCTTACGACAACTCGAAGTATTCGTTGCCATTGCACGCCTGGAGAATGTGTCACGAGCGGCCGAGGATTTGTCATTGTCGCAATCCGCCGCCAGTACTGCACTTGCCGAACTGGAACGACAGTTTGACTGCAAACTGTTTGACCGCATGGGTAAAGTGCTGAAACTCAACGAACTGGGCCGTAGCCTGCTGCCAATGGCAGCCGCCGTGCTGGACCGCGCCGCTGAAATAGAGAGCATTTTACAGGGAAAATCCGCCTTTGGCTTGCTAAAAGTAGGCGCCACGCTGACGATAGGCAACTACCTCGCCACCCTGCTGATCGGCTCGTTCATGAAGCAGCACCGGGATTGCCAGGTGCAATTGCATGTGCAGAACACCAACTCCATCATGCAGCAGGTGGCGATGTACGATCTCGACCTCGGCCTGATCGAAGGCAATTGCCACCACCCCGACCTGCAGGTCGAACCGTGGATCGAAGACGAGCTGACCGTGTTCTGCTCGCCGCAGCACCCTCTCGCCAAACAGGGCAGCGCCAGCCTGGAGGACATCCTCGCCGAGAGCTGGGTGTTGCGCGAGCATGGCTCGGGCACGCGGGAGACGTTCGACCATGCGTTGCGCCATCACCACAGCCGCCTGCACGTGCGCATGGTGCTGGAGCACACCGAGGCCATCAAGCGCGCCGTGGAATCCGGCATCGGCCTGGGCTGCATCTCCCGCCTCGCGCTCAAGGACGATATCGCGCGCGGCAACCTGGTAGCGCTGGCGACGCCCGAGCTCGACCTGAAACGCCAGTTCATGTTCGTCTGGCACAAGAAGAAATACCAGACCGCCGCCGTGCGCGAATTCCTCAACCATTGTCGGCTGCTGACCCGCGACGTGCGGCGCAGCGACGAAATCAACATACCGTATATTCCATGAAAGTTTTAGCATGCAACGCGATGTAATGAATTATGACGTACTGATCGTCGGCGCAGGCCCGTCCGGGCTTTCCGCCGCGATCCGCATCAAGCAACTGGCGCTGGAGCAGGAGCGCGAAATCAACGTTTGCGTGCTGGAAAAAGGCGCCGAGGTAGGCGCGCATATCCTCTCGGGCGCCGTGATCGACCCGATCGCCCTCAATGAATTGATTCCCGACTGGAAGGAAAAAGGCGCCCCGCTCCATACCCCCGTCACTGACGACCACTTCCTGGTATTGGGCAAGGAAAAGAGCTTCGACATTCCCGCCAAGCTGATCCCGCCGCTCATGAACAACCACGGCAACTACATCGTCAGCCTGGGCGACGTCTGCCGCTGGCTGGGCGAGCAGGCCGAGGCGCTGGGCGTGGAAATCTACCCCGGATTCAGCGCCGCCGAAGTCATCTACGACGAAGCCGGCGTGGTGCAAGGCGTGATCACCGGCGACATGGGGCGCGACAAGGAAGGCAACGAGAAGCCGGGCTTTGCGCTGGGCATGGAACTGCGCGCGCACTACACCCTGTTTGCCGAAGGCGCGCGCGGCTCGCTCACCAAGGACCTCACCGAGCATTTCCAGTTGCGCGCCCTGTCCGAGCCGCAAAAGTTCGGCATCGGCTTCAAGGAAATCTGGCAGATCGAGCCGGAAAAATCCAAGCCCGGCCTGGTAATGCACTCGCAAGGCTGGCCGCTGGACAACAGCACGGGCGGCGGCTCCTTCATCTACCACCTCAAGGAAAACACCGTGGCCATCGGCTTCGTGGTGCACCTCAACTACAGCAACCCGCACCTGAGCCCGTTCGACGAATTCCAGCGCTTCAAGACCCACCCCGCCATCCGCCCGCTGCTGGAAGGCGGCAAGCGCCTGAGCTACGGCGCCCGCGCGCTGACCGAAGGCGGCCTGCAATCCATCCCGCGCCTGGCCTTCCCAGGCGGCTTGCTGATCGGCTGCACCGCTGGCTTCATGAACGTGCCGCGCATCAAGGGTTCGCACAATGCCATGAAGTCGGGCATGCTCGCGGCAGAAGCCGTGGTGGACGCCTTGGCGCAGGAAACATTCGGCGCCACGCTGGAAAGCTACCCGGAAAAAGTCCGCAACTCGTGGATATGGAAAGACCTGCAGGCCGTGCGCAACGTCAAGCCCGCCCTGTCGCGCTTCGGCAACATCTTGGGCAGCATGTACGGGGGCTTTGAAATGTGGCTGGCCTCGTTCGGCATCACCACGCCATGGACGCTCAAACACGGCAAGGCCGACCATGAAACCCTGAAGCCCGCAGCCTCCAGCCCCAAAATCGCCTATCCCAAGCCTGACGGCGTGGTGAGCTTCGACAAACTCTCATCGGTCTACCTCACCAACGTCATGCATGAGGAAGACCAGCCCTGCCACCTGGTGCTGCGCGACCAGAGCATCCCGGTCGACATCAACCTGCCGCAGTACGACGCGCCAGAACAGCGCTATTGCCCGGCCGGGGTCTATGAAATCGTCACCAACGAGGGCAACCCAAGATTGCAGATCAATGCGTCCAATTGCATCCACTGCAAGACCTGCGATATCAAGGACCCGTTGCAGAACATCAACTGGCGCACGCCGGAAGGCGGCGGCGGACCGAACTACGTCAGCATGTAAATAAATAACAAAACCAAGGGCGAGCGCAGCGAAGCCAAGTTGCTGTTGCTTTTGACGTTGGGTTTGAATTCCCCGTCTGGCTGCGCCGAGTAGCGCAGCTTTTAATGGATTAAGGACTGGCGTCTGTCTGAGCG